>CAIQQO010000187.1 GCA_903873965.1 uncultured bacterium | reverse complement strand
CCTGCCAGACCCAAGTGCAATAGGTCAGAACTTGTCGGGTGATGCCGCAGTTGTGGATTATGTGGTCACAGACACCGATTTGTTTGCGTGCGTGTTCTCACACTCCCAGAAACCAACCTGGCACTCGCTGGGTAAAGTGGATAAGGTACGCACACTGTTAAGCCATATTGGACTATTAAATGGGAGTATGAAGCGCGCCGGAAGCGAACGGCCGACAGTGGCACAACGACAACGGCCCATGCTCGATCAGCTTCTCAGCCAGTTAGGTGCATTATTGATAACGCCACTGGTGGACTCAATCGGTTTCATGCCGCAATGGATTATTGTTCCCGATGATTTCCTCCACGATGTACCGTGGGCTGCGCTACGTATCGGTGACAGGTATCTTGGCCAGTCTCATGCGCTTGTGCTACTCCCATCCAGCACACTGGTTGTGGCAGGCGAGATCGAAACGCTGTCGCATTTGCCGGGACTGGCACTGGGTTATGCCGGTCAACCACCACTGATGCATATCAACGGTGAGATGGATGCCATCCAAACAGCAGCACCTGATGCGCGCTGTGTTCGCGACGCGTCAATTCGGCATCTGGCATGGGATTCGCCCCCGCGCTGGTTGCATATTGCCGCACATGGGCGCGTAAACAGGGCATCTCCCTTGCTGTCAGAGCTTGTTTTGGCAGACGGAGTATTATTAATTGCTGATGCGCTCAACCTTTCGCTGCGTGGCACCGAGCTTGTCACACTAAGCGCATGCGAAACTGGAGCGGTACCGGAACAAGGGGGCGTGGCACTCGCCTTTTCGGGTGTATTCCTGTTAGCCGGAGCGCAGACTGTGCTTTCAAGCCTGTGGCAGGTGGACGACGAGGCAACAAGTGTATTAATGGCCAAACTGTATTTACACCTGCAAGCAGGCCAGAACCTTACAATCGCATTACAGCTTGCGCAGGCACATTTGATTGAAACAGCGCAATTTTCACATCCTTTTTACTGGGCTGGGTTCCAAACGCTATCCCGCGCACTATGAGGTGATAGCAAATTCGTGCAAAGCGCTGGAAAGTGC
Source organism: uncultured bacterium (assembly GCA_903873965.1). GTDB lineage: Bacteria > Chloroflexota > Anaerolineae > J036 > Brachytrichaceae > CAIXPS01. Next base: position 5,011 of record CAIQQO010000187.1, on the reverse strand, counting down.
GCTTGCGCGGGTTTATATAGTAGAAAGTCTTGATTCGCGTTTGGGCCAGACACCGGAGGTCAACAATGCTGGGTTTACTATCGTCTGTGATTCTTCTCACCATGTTCAGTGGGATTGCGCCAGTCAATCCCATCTCGGTAACTCAAATTCCGGCATGGAGCGTGGCCAATGCCGCCCCAAATCTTCAGACCGGCGTCCCGCAGGTGCCCAGCCTGGCACCCCCACCCCTTCCGCGCGGCTGCATCTCCGGCGGCACACCGATTGACTATGCACAAGCTATTTGCTGCGTAAGCGGTTATGTATATCTGAACGGCTCACCGGTAGTGAATGCTTTAGTAACCATTTCGTACCACGGGGCAAAGGCTACGCTTTTCACACAACCTGGGCCTGGCACCACGCATCCCTATTACCAGTCCAGCCTTGACACTGACCCATTAAACGTGCAGACTGGCGATGTCGTGACCATCACGGCCAGTGCCAGCGGGCAGACAAAGACGCAAACGTTTGTGGCACAGGCCGGCGGACAACAGATTGATATCGTGCTTGTCGACAGCTCACATAATTCCGAGTGGCTGACAGGAGAAAGACCCGTCCTCACTAGCAGGATTGGGCAGGCAATGGCTTTTGATTCTGCCCACCAGCAAATTATTCTGTTCGGTGGTCAAAATAGCACGCAGGTACTAAATGACACGTATACATGGGATGGGACTTCATGGAATGAGGTAAAAACTAACCTCCAGCCGCCTGCCCGTGTTGGTCATGCGATGGTCTACGATGAGGCTCGTCAGCGCGTAATCCTATTCGGTGGCAATGATCTATCCGGGACTCTGTTTGCAGATACCTGGGAATGGGATGGGACACATTGGTCTAGCAAAAACCCGATTAACTCACCTCCCGCAAGAAGCGCGCACACACTTAGTTACGATTCAGAGCGTCAGCGCATCGTGCTATATGGCGGATGGGGGGCATCTATTGTGTATAACGACACATGGGAATGGGATGGATCTGATTGGGTAATAAGGACCCCTTCCGTAGTGTCACCCAAAAGCAGCGGCCATTTGATGACCTATGATCGAAATCGTCACGTCACCGTCATGTTTACTGGAGGTGAAACCTGGGAGTGGAGTGGGCTTAATTGGTCAAGAAAGTACCCAACATCGTCACCCACCATTCATTCAAGGTCAGCGATGTATTTTGATGAAACCACACAGTTAGTGTCCTTAATTGATGGCTCGACCACGGATGTACCTGCTCACGAATGGACCTGGAACGGCTCTTCATGGACGTTAGTGGCGACTCCGGGATTGACCGTGCAGCCCTATCTGACCTTGGCTTACGATACAACACACGGTCGGGCTGTCATTTTCACTGGTTGTAGCACCTCTTGGATCGAATGCAGAACACTGGAGCGCAACGGAGGAGATTGGTCTCAGCGTGCGCCCAGCATAAGTCCTATGGGGAGGATTTATGGCTCCCTGGCCTACGATCGAATCCGCCAACGAGCCGTTCTCTTTGGTGGATTCATCGAAGTCTCTGGCTACTACTACATCAATGATACATGGATATGGGATGGTATCAACTGGACACAATTGGTACCGGGTTCATCGCCTTCTAGTAGATCGTCGCATGCGATGACTTATGACGAAGCACGCGAAAACACGGTCCTTTTTGGCGGGATAACATCAACTACTAGCCCACCGAGTTACTCAAATGAGACTTGGGTCTGGGATGGCAGCACATGGGTGCAACGCTATCCAGCTATCAGCCCAAGCGCCAGGGCACAGCAAATGATGGCCTATGACTCTGCACGGCAACGCGTGGTCATGGTAGGAGGTTCTGACACTGGTACACCAGCGCAGGAAACATGGGAATGGGATGGCTCAGGCTGGTACAGCTACACCAATCCGATATCGCTGATTTCTCCAAACGGAGGAATCGCATACGACCGTGCGCATAGTCGACTCGTTTTGGTTACGAGTGGGATAGATCCAGTTGAAACCTGGGAACGCGTAGGCACCACGTGGGAGAAAAGAACCCCATTACATAGTCCCCCCTTGGCTCTAACATCGCTCGCCTACGATGAGGTCAGACAAAGAACAGTGCTGTTTGTCGCCAGAACCAGCACTAACGATGTGATAAACGAGACATGGGAATGGGATGGTACAGATTGGACTCAATCAATGCCACTGCGATCTCCTGCGCCACGTCATTGGGCAGCAACAACATATGATCCGAACCGTCAGCGCATCCTTTTATTCGGCGGTAATAGCAACCACAAATTAGCTTCAGGCAAATACTTCATGCAGGATACATGGGAATGGGATGGCACCCAGTGGCTACAGCGACCAGATGATGGAATCACGCCCGCACGCGCAAATGCGGCGATAGACTACAGCAATAATGGCAACACGCTCCTTTTTGGAGGTGATGCAGACATATACGGAAGTAACAACTTCGACAACAACACGTATGAATGGCAAGGAACCCATTGGCACTTACTCACCCCGTCGAATTACCCTTCGGGCCGAATCGGGCACCAGTTAGCACGCAATGCCAATGGAGAAGAAACACTGCTGTTTGGTGGCAAGAACATCAGTACAACATATCAAAACGACACGTGGCTGTGGACGACAACTGACAAGAGCTGGATCCCTGTTATCACTGAGAACAAGCCTCCTGCGCGGGCATACTACGGCCTGACGTTCGACACCTCGCATAATATCTGGTTGCTTTTCGGCGGTCAAGACGACACGACATACTTCAGTGATACTTGGGCATACACCAACTCACTCTGGATCAAGCAAACGCCTCTGCACAGCCCACCCGCGCGTGCACATCACACGCTCACATTTGACTCTTCACGCGGACGTGCTGTCTTGGTGGGTGGCAGCAGTGTTGACGGTTTGTACGATGACATCTGGGAGTGGGATGGTTCTGACTGGACCAACGTCACTCCATTACAACGCATTCCCGCGCGACAAAGCCACGGTGCTACTTATGACAGCACGTGGCATGCCGTTGTTGTTGTCGGAGGTGTGGCAGACATCGGCGTACTGACCGACATTTGGGAATGGAACGGCCAATTTTGGCGTGAACGTATCTCCGTTCCTAGTTTGCCCGGATTTGGACGCGTGGCAATAGCATACGATATCAGCCGGCAGGAGATCATGGTATTTGGGGGAATGATGTACATAAGCCGCGTGCAAGGGCAACAAGCTGACCCACCCCCCATTGCCACCATCAACCGTGTCAATCCGCGAGATGCCAGACATAGCGTTGACACCATCACATTTGAGGGTAGTGGCGCAGACGCGGATGCCAGCAATATCATTTCTGCCTTTCGGTGGACTTATTACAATGGCATCACCGAGACCGTCTTAAGCTATCTGTCCACATTCACGCTGCCTGCAAGCGCCTTGCCAGTTGGTGAGCAGATCATTCGTCTCGAGGTGCAGGACAACGAGGGCAACTGGTCGCCATCCGTGGAACAACACATCTACATTCGCGATGTGAACGGCGGTTCCGGCGTCGGCAAAACATGGACCTTCCTCATCTATGCAGTGGCTGACAACAACTTGGACCAGTGGATGGGCAACTATGAGGTATCCCACGCCATGCTCTATCGGCTGCGCACCGCAGGCTCCATGGCGAATGTTAACGTTGGCATTCTGTACGACGGTCCGGGCGTGAACGATACACGGCGGTACCGGTTGGACGCTTACGGCAACTGGTCAACCGAGTTCATTCCCGAAGCGCGCATGGACGAAATGGAAACTCTGCGGAATTTCATCCTGTGGGGGCGCACTGCTTTCAGTGGAGATTACACCGTTCTGTCTCTCGTGAACCATGCTAACGGTGTCGTGGGCTTCGGGCAGGACCTGACGAGTGACAGTTCCGGCAAAGCATTCCTGACGCCGATTGAAATCCGCAGCGCGTTGCAAGCGGCAACAGACGATGGAGCGCTAAAAATCGACGTGCTGCACTACGACGGATGCTCATTCGGTTTATTCGAGGACGCTGCTATTGCTGACGGTGTGGCCGATTTTGTAATTGCCTCGCCAAACACAGGCTGGGGCGTATTTGCCTACGACGTGTATCGTCAGAACGCCGGCAATGCGGCTAATCCGCGCGCGTACGCAATCGCTACAGCTCAGTCCTATGCGGTAGCAGTCGGCGCACAGCAACTGCCATACACCATCTCCGTTTTCGATATGGCTCGCTTTGCCGAAGTTAACCAGTCGATCAGTGCCCTTGGAGATAATTTGGTTGAGTACACTTTGGCCGACCCGCCAACGCGCATCGGCCAGCTTAGATCCAGCCGACAATCGGCTCAAAAATACGATTCTGTTGGCGCTAAACCACTTGAATTGGATGATGAAGACAGCTATGTCGACCTTGCAGACTTTCTAGCGATCCTATCTGCCACAATCACCGACACAGCGGTGCTTTCCGCCACAGACGCAGTGCATGCGACACTGTATGGCACGCTGCCCTTTGTTGCCTATGAACGGCACAGTTCCGGCGTCTTCTGGGCTTACGACTCCGCCATCGGACGCGATCGGTTGTACTCCGTAGCACTTGATCATGCCACCGGACTTGGCATTTACTACCCGCCACGCTCAACGACCTCCAGTTCGAGCATTTATCAGGCCTACATCCACGACCAGCTTTTCCATATCACGGCTGGATCCGGGTGGACGCGCTTTCTGGCGCAGGGGCTGCCTCCACAATTAGGCTGGGACCCGCTCCCAATGCGCAAGGACGTCCTGATCTCGCCACTCATTTACAGCGGCCCACAAACGGCTACACCGCCCGAAGATGTGGCCATAACAGGTTCGAGTACAGCACTCACGAATAAGGGCGTGACCATGGGCGCAACCATCAACCCCATTTCCACAACGACTCCTGTCACCTTTACATGGGCGGCTGACAGACAACCCACCATCACCGCAGTCGTCAACACACTCAAACACCAGGCGGTATTCACATGGACAACTGCAGGGGTAAAAAT
>CAIQQO010000186.1 GCA_903873965.1 uncultured bacterium | reverse complement strand
TTGTTCAGGAATGTCATCACTTCGGGCTGCGTCATTTGCTTGAGCGTGCGCAGAATCAGCACAACGTTGTCGCCCAGTTGCTGGACATCGTCTTCGCTGAACGATGTGACGATGTTGTCCATGATCTTCAACCCGCCTCTGGCGAAGGTGAAGTAGCCCTTATGGTCAGCCTCATCCATCATGCTCTCGGCTTTGTTAAAGATGTCTTTGCTCATCGGGCCGAGAATCTGCAGCAAATCCTTGACGCCATCGATCTGGTCGAGCATCTGCTCGATGAACGGCAGCGCACGCGCCAGCTTCTTCACAAGCCGCAGCATGTCCTTCAGATCGACATAATCTTCGACTTCCTGAAGTTGTTCGGTGGCCAGACGCATGGCGTCATTCGCGATGGGCATCACGTCGCGCAACAGCTCCGCGCGTTCTTCGCGCGCTCGTTCAGCTGCCTGCGCCTGTTGCGCCAGGTAGGCCACCTGAGCCGTCAACGCATCAATCTTTTGGTTTAGTTCCGCAATGGCTTGATCCATAGCTTCCTCCTAGTTTTTGGAGGCTGTCGCCTGCAGCCACTTACCCGCCATGCTCATGCGTGAAGGCAGCGGCATGTCCTGGCCCTTCAACAGGATATTCCAGTACATCCAGCGGAACATCAGCTTGCCCCAGTGGTTAGCCTCTGATTCTTCAAGCAGCGTGAATGGCCCGACTCCGGGCAATGGATAACGCCCGGGCAGGGGTTCCTGCGTGTAGTTGAAATCGATCAGCAGGCCTTTGCCAAAGCCAGACTCGATGAAGCAGTTGGCATGGCCGTCGAACAGCGGCAACAACTCTTCGCCTTCGGTATAGCGCACGAAGTTTTCGCCAAAGGTGTCGGTGGCGAAATGCGCCACCGAGCCGGCCTTGGATGCGGGCACGGCGGCCGCGTCGCCGAGGACGAAGATATTGGCGAACTTGTTTGACAGAAACGTGTTCTTGTTTACCGGCACAAAGTTGAGTTCATCGCCCAGCCCCGACTGCTTGATGACATCGGCGCCCATGTTGAGCGGGACGCTGACGAGAAGGTCGTAGGACACTTCCTGTTCGTCGTACGACACGAGTTTCTTCGTATCCGGGTCGACGTGCTCCAGCATGAACTCAGGAACGACCTGGATGTGCTTCTGCTCAAGCAGGCTGCCCAACATCTTCGATGCGGTGGGCTTGGTAAATGCGCCCGGCAGCGGTGTGGCATAAATCAAGTCCACTTTCTCGCGAATGCCGCGCTCATGGAAATACCAGTCAGCCAGCATGAGAAATTCGAGCGGCGCCACCGGGCACTTGATCGGGTTTTCAACCACGTTGACGACCAGGCGTCCGCCTTCCCAATGCTTGAACTTCTTATGCAGCGCCAGCGCGCCTTCGAAGCTGTAGAACGTGTGGATAGACTGACCCCACTCGTGCTCACTCAAGCCCGGAGTCTGTTCGGGGTGGATGTCGGCGCCCGTGGCGATGACGAGAAAGTCATAACCCAGCGTTTCACCATTCGCCAGCTTCACCTGGTTGTGCTCGGCATCGATCAACTCGATGGGCGACATGATCAGTTCCACACCGGTGGGGATAAAGTAGCGCTTGGGTTTAACCACGTCCTGCTTGCCATACACGCCAAACGGCAGGAAAAGGAAACCCGGTTGGTAATAGTGGGTTTCGCTCTGGTCGACGATCGTGATCTTCCACGCATCACTGTCCAGCAACCGGCTGAGCCGGTTGGCAACCATCGTGCCGGCGGTGCCGGCGCCCAGAATCAATAGTTTCTTCATGTATTACTACTCCCTGATCGCGGCAACAGATGTTTGACTTCTCCTGCTGCGTTCATTGATATCAATGTTCATAATGTCGTTAACGCCGCAATCGCCTGTAGACGGCCGCACAGCACATTGCGATCACTGACGATATGCGAGAAGATGTCTGCGATTTTCTGCGCGGATGCCAGTACACGCTCCTGCGAGGTTCTGTCCATCCGATACACCAGCCCGACATTGGCCTGAACCGTCGTCAGGTCTTGCCCGAAGATCGTTGCCAGTCGCGCCAGCGCATCGGCTGCGGGTGGCCACGCTTCTGGCGCGATGCCGCCGACCACCAGCATGCCTTTCAAGTCGTTTTCGACGCGGATTAGGCCGCGCGCGCACAACAAGCCCATTTCGCTTGGTAAAAACCGCGGCGCTAAGGCAGGGTCTGTGCCCAATCCCTGCCACGTGTGCAGGCAATGCGACCACGACGATGGGGCGCGCGTGAGTGCGGTAAAGAAACCGCATGGATTACTCAAGTTCGTCACCGGGT
>CAIQQO010000185.1 GCA_903873965.1 uncultured bacterium | reverse complement strand
GCCCCGACCGACGCCCCGGACGACGATTACACAATCCCAATGGCCACAACCCCGCGCCCCAATCACGCACCGTGCGTTGGCCGGGATTGAAACGTAATTCGTAATTCATAATTCATAATTCGGATTCCGTTCGCCCCGCACCCCATCCCCGCGCCATGCGGTGCCCACCGACGAGGCGTTGTATCAGGCCACGTCGACAGGTCGCCACCGCATAGCATGAATCCCACTCCCCCGAATTTTCTGAGATTCGGGGTGTGGATGAAATCTATGAGGGGTATGAGGGGATGAGGGGTTTTCTAGAAAGTTTTACATTTTAATTGAGCCTCTCTATGGTGGTAAGACATACTATGCAATACTAGAAACTTCTTGGGAATGCCCTCAACCCCTCATAAAACACCCTAACCCCTCATACGCCTTGCGGGGTGCTGTGGCTGAGCAAACCGAGACCGGTGTACACCACCTGGTGTTTCGAGTTGAAGGTCTTGCTGAAGCCACGCTCCTTGAGCTTGTTGGCCAGCCATACGCGCGAGAAGGCGTGCAGCCCGGACGCGACGCACCAGCTGCGGTACGAGTCGTAAGCCGGCCCTGCGGTCATCGTCAGCCCTTCGCCGACCACACAGCATTGCGTCATCCATTGCCCCAGCACGTCCGAGTCGGCGCGATACTCATCCGTGGCTTCCTGCACCAGCGTCGGCGAGTCCAACCCCTGGCGATGCCATTCCGCCAGCCCTGCCAGCGCCCAGTTCAAGATGCCCGGCAGCTCCGTCAGCAGTTTGGCCTCCATATCCTTGTCGCGCATACGGCCTTTGAATGACGCCGTGAACGGGATCAGCTCGATGCGCCGCCAGATGCCGTCATCGGTGCCCGATATGCGCGGGCGATTATTGGTCGCAAACCATATCTTGTACGTGGGCACATAATCGAAGCTGTTCGCGTACAGGGCGCGCGCCGTGACCCTATCGTTGCCGGTGACGGATTTGATGCGCGCTTCATTAAATCGCGCATCGTCGGCCGTCTCGATCACGGTCACCAGCCGGCAGCCGTGCAGCTTGGCCAGGTCGCCGCGCGATTCCGTCGTCACCGCGTCAAAGGTCTCCCACGGCGTCGACCCGGCGTAGTCGCCCAGCAGCTTGTTCAGTATGGTCAGAAACACGCTCTTGCCGTTCGAGCCCCTGCCTACGCACACCCAGCATTTCTGCTCCTTCGTGCTGTCGGTGAGTGAGTAGCCCACCGCGCGTTGCATATAGGCAATCAACACGGCGTCGTGCTTGAAGACCTCGTCCAGGAAAGCCAGCCAGCGCGGGCATTGCGCAGCAGGATCGTACTCCGCGCCGAGCTTCATGGTGATGTAGTCCTCGCGCCGGGGTTCGCGCGCGACGCAGGTCTGCAGATCGAGCGTCACGTCGCCGGCGCAGGCCAGGAACGGATGCGTGTCGTACTGCCCGATCACCGTGGCGAATTGGCTCAACACTTCGGCCGACTGCAGCGCCGAGCGAATGCGGTACTGGTTCTCCGATGAGCGTAGAAAGCGGAGCGCGGCCAGGGGCGGCTCTGGCAACGCTTCGACCAGCATTCTGCGTTGTCGCACCATGGCAGTGGCCATGCGCTCCACCTCGCCGGTCTGGTCCAGCTCCCAGTGCGAACCGTACCACACGCGCCAGCGCTGGCTGGTGTGATCGTAGCGCAACCGGTCGCCTTCCAGCAAGGCCAGGCATTCGGCGTTGCCCTTATCGGTCAGCGCGGCAGCCAACAGCTTCTGATGCAACACCTCCTGCTCTGTTGCGGGCGCGCCGTCAGCCGGGGGCCGCGGCTTGCCCAGAACGTCGACAGGAGCGGGCGTGCCGTCAGCCGGGGGCCGCGGCTTGCCCAGAACGTCGACAGGTGCAGGTGCGCCTTCCTCCTGCGGTAAGGTGCGCGGCTTCAGTATGCCGGCCTGCATGCCCGAACGCACCGTCGGGCGGCTCTCGGATCGACCCAGGCCAGCCCCGGCAGCGGTGGCGATCAACGCAGCCTCGGTGGTGGAACGATCCAGCCAGCCCGCGCCAACCAGTTGCCCCAGCGCATACGCGGCGCGGTTCAACGTGTCATTGCGCGTCCCGACCGTCGCCGCCGCCACCCTGGCCAGTTCTGCCTCCAACGCGGCGGCCGCATAGCGTTTCAGATCCGCCTTGTCCCTATCGCGTCGCCCCACTGGCGGCTGCGCGCCGGAATCCGTGTCGATCAGCGCCAGCAACCACGCGGGGGCTGCCTGAAGGGGCGCTTCGAGGCCGTGGGCCCACGTATACGCCACGCCGGATTCATGAATGGACGGCGGCGCGACGACATACCCGCCCTCGCCGCGCACATCGATGCCCGGCGCGATGGCCACCCGGTTGCGGATCGTGGTATGCGGGGGCAGACTCCAGTACAGGTGCATCCCGCCGCCGCCGGTGTGACAGGTTAGCGTGCGGGGCAAAGCGCCATGCTTCTTCACCAGGTCGGTGAGTGAAGCGCGCCCAACGTCGCCATCGATATCGAGCACCCAGATGCCCGAAATGACGCCAGTGGCAACGCCTATGTTGAAGTTGTCCTGCTGGAACCAACCCGTGATGACCGATGGTTTGCGCGACGCATCCTTAACGCCATGGTGCGCGGCCGGCGTCTTGGCGCGACGCTTCACCGGCAGGACGGCCCAACCGTAGTCGGTCGCGTAGTGCAGGGCGACGTTGATCAACGACATGACACCCCTCGCTGCGCATAGCCATCCCGCCCAACACGGGCGCGACGCAGGGGCAACGGCATGGATAGCACCATGCCAGCGGCGGTGACGACAATGGCGTCACAAGGCGAAACCAGAGCGTGTGTAATCATGAAAACGACCTCCCGGCTGTGATGGGCATGTACGGAACGCATGTTCTGTCGCACGCCCTAATGATAGCGGCTGAATTTGATTTGTCAAATAATCTATGCGAAAAATAGGCACCAATTTCAGCCCTATTTGCCGCGAATATGGCTAATGCACGACGGGTGAATCAGGTGTTCTGAGCGCGGGTTGGTGGCGATTGAGGCGATACGGACAATGCCTAATCCGCAGATTACACAGATTACACGGATTACACGGATAGGATACGGAGATGATGATCCGTTCTTCTTTACGTTTTACACCCCCGGCCCCGGCCAACGCACCCCGGCCCCATTCAACACGCGTCGCATGATTCACACGTTACGTGGATGGGGTGCGGGTTGTGGCCATTGGGGTTGTGTGTGATTGTCGTCCGGGGCGGTAGGGGTGATAGCATTGCCTTACGAAACCATGATTATTACGGCGTTGATGGCAATGTGGCTCGGCACACCCCGGCCACGGCATACACAACCACGGCCACGGCTTACACGCGTCGCATGATTCACACGTTGCGTGGATGGGGTGCGGGTTGCGGCCATTGGGGTTTCGTTTGGGCGTCGTCCGGGGCGAAGCATTGCCATGTCATCTCATGTAGGTTGAGGCTCGTAAGGCAATGCTTCGCCCCTACGATGATTCGGATACGGATTCGGATACGGATTCTGAATCCGAATTACGTTTCACGTTTCACGTTTCACGTTTCACGTTTCACGTTTCACGTTTCACGTCACACGCTGCGCCATTTCTGTGATATGTTTTCATCTTGGTTACTGGTTGTACATGGTAGGTGAATTACGATGAACGTCAACGATTTCGATTTGAATCCCGTGCTGCGCCGTCGGGCGGTAGACCGCCTGGCCTCCGCGCCCGCGCAACCCGCTGCCGAGTGGCTGGACATGGATAGGGATAGCCTGCTGCGTGAATTGCAGATCCAGCGCGCCGCCTTGCAGATTCAGGATGAAGATGGGCAGGCTATGGCAGGCACCCTGCGCGCAGAAACCGCTCAGCATCAACTCAACCAGTCTCAATTGCAGCTTCAGGCCGATTTGCTCAACGCCGTGGGACAGTCGGTGTTGGCGCTGAAAATGGACAACACCATCCTGTACTGGAACAAGTATGCCGAAAAGCTGTATGGCTGGACGGCTGACGAGGTCGTCGGCCACCCGATCATGGATTCACTCGGCACCACCACGCCTGAGCAGGATACCGCCACGAATTCCTTGGTGCGCGCCGGACAAGAACTCACTGCCGAATTCACTGACCGGCGCAAGGATGGCTCAACCTTTCCCGCCCTGGCCAGCATCTCGCCCTATTATGATGCTGCCGGCCAGTTGATCGGCAAGATTTCGGTCACGATGGACATTTCAGGTCGCAAACAGATGGAGCAGCAACTGCGCGCGACGATTGCCGAGTTGCGCGAGCGCGAAGCTCAGGCACGCCTCGCCAGTGAGCATCTGCAATTGGCCTTGCGCACCGGCAGGGTGACCACATGGGAAGTCGACCTGGCCACTGGCGACACCACGCTGATATCGGGCGATTCTGACCAGCCCGGTGTGCTGCAGCCCATCGTGCTGAAGCGCGCGCAGATTGAAATGGGCGTACACCCGGATGACCGCGCCAGCGTCGCCGCCCTGACACAACAGGCCGTCGCCAGCGATCATGAATATTCGCACGTCTATCGCGCCTTCCATCCCGATGGCACGATTCACTGGATACTGTCGAGCGGGCGGCGCGTGGTCGATGCGGGCGGCGCGCCCGTCAAACTCGTCGGCGCGGCGGTCGATATCACCGATCAAAAACTGGCTGATGAAAAGAGGCGGTTACACGCCCAATTGCTCGATACGGTGGGCGAGTCGGTCATTGCGGTGGACCCGACCACCCGGATCATCTACTGGAACAAGGGCGCCGAGAAGCTGTATGGCTGGAGCCCGGCGGAGGCCACCGGCCAAAGGCTCATTGACCTGATGGCCGGCATTGTGCCGGATGAATCTCGTCAACGCCTGGCCGCCCTCGTTGCCCAAGGCGGGCGCTTGAGCGGCACTGTCACTAACCATCGCCGCGATGGCAGCAAAGTGCCGGTATTCAACACCGTCACGTCGATTATGAACGACGCCGGGGAGTATGCCGGGATCATTGCGGTGGCTTTTGACCTGACCGAGCAGAAGCGCATGGAAGATCGCCTCAATATTATGTTCCAACTGGCGCCCGACCCCATCGTGTTGT
>CAIQQO010000184.1 GCA_903873965.1 uncultured bacterium | reverse complement strand
CGTTTCCGGCCGTGGGCACAAAGTAGGCAACAACGGTGGCCAGGTCGCCAGTCGTGTTCTGAACGTCAAATGAGCTGTAGGTGTTGAAGTTGCTGATGGCGTTAAGGGGGTCATTGGGCAGAACGCATGGTGAAATCTGGCGACACTCGCGTTGTGCCTGCGCCGAGAAGAGCGTGGTTGACTTGTCATCCGGGGTCAACATGGCATAGGTGCCTGCCCAGTTCTGAACATTGTTGTCCCAGTCCTGCTCAACAACACCGACGATGGCTTGAGTCGAACTGATTACCAAGGAAGCAACACCCGTGAAAATCGATGCCGGTGCAATGTCGGCGTCGACGCTCGTGCGAAGTGTGACCGAGCCGTAGGGATTCAGCGTGATTTGCTTCGTGCCCAGCGCGACAGCGCCCTGCTGGAAAATGAAGTCAACTGTTGCGCTGCTGCCAGAGGTGTTCTGAACAGTAACACGAGATGCCAGGTTGGCGTGAGTCGGGTTGGCATTGGGTACCTGGCGCTGAATCAGAGGCGCATAGAGCAGGGTGCTGCCCGCGTTGAACGCAGCATTACCAGCTACTTCTGTTCCAAGATTGGTCGCCTGGCCGGTTTCATAAAGACCCTTACCTGTGTACATAGTAAAGGCAGCCGCCACCAGATCCTGATCGGAGCTGAGAACGACTGAACCCTGCCACGCGCCACTCAGCGGGAAGTCAGGCGCCTGCATCTTGACGATCTGTCGGCCCATGGATGGAACCGTGTAGGGCATGGTCACGTCAGGCGTGTTGCCGCCTGGAGCATAATACTGAGCAACCACGCTAGCTGAAGTGTTGGCAACATTAAATATCGAATAGGTTGATGTACCTGAGCCATAATTGATGCTCAGATCCGCCAACGCGATGCTGGGGGCGTAAGCCACCACGGCAGTCATCAGAGTTACTACTGGAATAACCCTCTTAAATAGATTTTGTACTCTCATCATATACTCCTTTCTCGGATAACCATGCTGACATAACGGCCAATGGCTGCAATAAGCCACCATCTAATGATTGGATTATCGTGATCACTACAGTTCAAAGCAATACCACTAATGGCTTATTGCTTGATCTTGCGTCTTAATCAATCCAGATACCCAAGGTCTTTGAGTCTTTTGCGTAGTAATAAGTCTTCTTCGTTAGCTAGTTGAGGGTCTGCTGGCGATACCAGTCGCGGGGGCATCGTTATGTCTCCTGCGTGCGGTGTACCGATGGCTGTTTGCATAATCCAGTCGGTTACCTCATGAAGCGCATTGACAGAGACGGGCATAGCATGGTTGGAAACGCAGATAGCTTTGTCAGCATGATCTCCCGTGTACGGTGAGCTCGTGCTGAATAGCTCGTTACGGCGATTTTCATTGTGGCTGTGTAACGCGGCATTACGCCGGCTGTTGCCATCGTCACGAAAGCCTGCCGCGATGATATCAGGAGCTTGGGAGACAGCCCCGCCCTTATATAACTGGGCGCGCTTGTTGACTTGTCGGATGACGGGCAACTGCGTAGCCGGTTCCTTCAATTGCAGCAGGCCATCCATGATCGCGTCAACCAGTGCGTCATACTGATCCGGTTCCACGATTCCTTGCGGTTCGCGTCCCTTAAGATTGATCCGAATGCCACCTGTTTCGCAGAACCAGGCTTTTGTCTGTTGCCAGTTAATCTGATCCAGATGGGTGCGCTTACGCACGCCCTCGATCAGCCATTGATCGCCAAAGAGGGATTTCTTGACGGTTTTTGCGATTCGATTATGTCGCAATGCTGACATCACCTTTGCAGCAGCCAGCCCCAGCTCGCCGCTGTTATGTTGAAACCGCAGAAACCCTTCTCTCGCAAGCCAGGCATTGACATTGAATCGCTGGCTGATGGGGCCAAACCCATGGTCAGATACCACGATCACGAGATCATCTGGAGTAGTGATATTCAGTAACAATCCTAACTCGTGGTCTAAAGCATCATAGTGATCATGGATGACATGGGCGTATGCTCCCTCTTTTTCGTGTGAAGGATGCGCGGTATCCATATCTGCCCAGAAAAAATGTTGCAGGCGATCCAGTTCCGTATAGATGACCGCGCCAAAATCCCACGCCTGACTGGATAACAGATTCAGAGCTGTCTGGGTTCGTGCAGACACTTGCTGCAACATACGCTGCGCATAGAACCCTTTTTGCTCACCGGTATTGGTCATGGCATCCGCATCAATGACATAACCCTCACTGAGCAAACGTGCCCCTAACTCTGCCGGGCAAGTGAACACCGCATTGTTTCCAGGCGTCATCAATCCTGAGACAAACCATCCGTTTACAGGGCGTACGGGATAGGACATCGGCATGTTCAGAATGCCGACACGCTTCCCATGCGCTCCCAGCGTCTCCCAGAAAAAAGGGAGTGACACATGTGTCGTATTGTTCAGTTCGGTCTGGTAAGAACCTTCAATCTGCCTGGTAAAACCAAAGATGCCGTGCAATCCTGGATCAGCACCGGTAGCAAAGGTCGTCCATGCAATGGAACTCTCTGCCCTGACCGTCGAGTCGATCCAGCGTTGCGAGCCCTGTCTGGCCAGGGTAGCCAGATTTTTCAAGCGCCCCGCGGCGGTAAGCTGAGAAATGATGGATGGTTCAGCGCCATCCCAACCAATGACCAGGATTCGTTGACTCATGATGGCAAAATGCGATCGTGGCAGCCCGATACAGGCACTCGGAATGGTGATCGGTGCGTATAGGCTGCCAGCATATACATGACTTGTCCTAGGGGAACCAGATGGGATTGCGGAAGTTGGCGTTGCTGAAGGTCAAACGAATGATGGCCTGGCTGTTGATGCGCTGCATATATAGTTGGAATTTTGATAGGTCGTCATGGCGAGCGCTATACACGATGGTGTCGTTCCCAATCCAGGCTCCCTGAGTATATTGTCCAGACCCGCGGGACAATTCCTGGTAGCCGGTGCCGTCAACGTTGATCGTAGCGAGGTGATAGTCACCACCCAGCGAAGGTTGTGTGCCAAACAGAATCAGCTTGCCGTCCGGCGAATAGCGCGGGCGAAAATCGTAATGCCCTTTATGGTCGAAAACCAGTTTCTGGTCACTCCCATCAGCATTCATGGCATAGAGTTGATATTCACCAGATCGGTCGGATGCAAAAATGATTTTTGAGCCGTCAGGAGACCAGTCAGCGGCGGCGTCGTTGAAGCCGTTACTCGACAGATTCTTCTGATTGCTGCCATCAGCATTCGCGACATAAATCTGCATACGTTGATCGCGGTTACTATGGAAGATCACCTTGTCGCCGGCGGGGTTAACGGCTGGGGAAAAGCTACTGCCCTTGGAGGAATCGACGAGGGTTTTCTGATTGCTGCCATCAGCGCTCATTTTGTATATGCCGAATTTGTTGCCTGGTCCGGACGAAAAGAAGATGGATTGGCCGTCAGCCGTCCAATAGGGCTCTGAACTGCCGGATGGGGGTGATGATGTCAACGCCGTTATCTTGCCGGTAGCCATATCCATCAATCCAACTTGATAGATGCCGGTAACATCATAGGAAAAGGCCAGTTTTCCTTGCCCACCGCTATATCCCGTGATCTCAGTGGATGCGTTGACTGTGGGAGACCGCCCAATCTCCGCAGTGGCCAGAATTTTTGGCGTGTTGCGGGGCGGTTGACCGTCCTGCTGAGAAGCTGCGGTCCCCTGGCCAATCGGGCTGTTCAGCGATGTAGCCGAAGGGAGTTGCACCTGATTGCTGCACGCACTGGCAAGCGTACATAGGGTTATGCTTATTAGAAGATATCTGACAAGTGAATGCCTGATCATTGTTGACACTGCTCCGCGAATTCATCCGCTATGGCCATGACAGAACATACACTATTCGTTGTGTGCGGCTGTCTAGTTTGATGCTCAAAATGCCATTGGATTCTATCACCGGTACACCCGCACCCTTATAATCAAATGCACGCAAGTCGGTCTTTGGTACGAAAACTGTGTGCCTATTCCATCCCCCGGTGAAATCGTCCATGTCGCTGCTGATGCCAGCATCCTGAGTTGTCAGCTTAATCTAGAGCATATAACCAGGCGACTTGCTGCCCCACGCTTGTTTCAAATACCTTTCGCATGCTCAGATTCTGAGATTCGAGGAAAGCCTTTTCCTGCGTGTTCATAATAAACACGATAGGGCGTGTTATGGTTGAACTTCTATCGCGATTTGTCCAACTGTTAACTCCAATATTGTTGTAGCCCAATACCCGTGTAAAAATACGAAAATCGCGACTCTCCATTGTTTTCTGAATCTGTGCCTTATCAACGTCAGATACAGGCATAACATCTTCCTGGTAATTGAGTCCCATGTCACTGTAATCAATGATGATGACTTGCTGATCTGGTTTAGTTAGGTTTGATTGAATGTACTCAACTACGTTCCGGAAGGTCTGCCTGTTATCTGATACTGACTGTAATGCGCGCATCGATGTCGACAGCTTGAATGCGCCGGATGCGAATACGGCTACGCAGATGACAGCGATAGCGATGCCACCGATTGTTTTGCGTCGTACCGATAGCTGGGACAGTATCGTCGAGCATTGCTGTATTAACGTATTAGTTGCAATGCCGACCACAATCACCATACCGAACGAGGCTTCAGTAAGGTACGTTCGCACAAGATATAACGGCGCCATAATCGCGAACAAAGGTGGGATGATCCATCCAGCAACGATTACCTCTGGCGTCGAATTGAGCAGGACTAGCGATGCCAGGAATACAACCAGTGCGATTAACGCAATGGCAGGTGAAGCGCGCAATCCCGCAACAGCTGCAATACATAAAACCGCTTGAATGGCCGTGAAGAGCATAAACCTTCTCTGGCGTATCAGGGTTGACGTGAATTTATAAAGGCAGAGGTTGAGGGCGGATACCCAAATAAGAAAGCCGGTTCCTGAACTGATCTGACCTGAATAGAAGTTCCATCGGTGAAGGATATACTGTAGCCCCTCTGATGACAGGACAGCGCTGAACGGCAACCCTTGTCCGGACCTCAAAAAGGGGTTTAACAAGAAGTCGGAAAGCGCCAGTATCGCTAAAACCGCGACGGCAAAGATACCTCGTTTACGCTCGGATGCCGATAAGCGATGCCACTGTGAAGCCACAAAAACAACAATGACTGATGGAACAATGATGACATCCAGTTCACGTGAAAATGAGCCAAGAATGTACCCGGAAATACCCCAGGGAAGCCAATTTCCGTGCTTTATACCCTTAACCAAGAGATAGATGGATAAATTGATGAAGAACAGACCGAGCAAATAATTGATGTCGGAAAACCAGAAAACGATATAGGACAGGGACAAAAAGATAACAAGATAGGCACCGGCTGAAAAAAAAGCGATTCTGCGCGAAAAGAGGTGCTCTACCAAAATGAAAAAGCAGATAAAGGATAGCCCGTAGAGTAGCGTTGTAAATAGCTGGTATGGGAATGGGTTCGATCCAAAAAGCGTATATAACACCCACCAGGTTAAGGTGTGCACTGGCCTGAAATGCCCTGACATGACGGCTTTAGTTGGGTCGAGAGCAGACCACGGACTGATTGCATAGGTCTTTGCCCAGTTCAGATAGGTTGCGTCGTCCGTACGGAAATAAACTGGAAAAGTGAAGGTAATAAAAAGGCTTGCTAATATGAGAAAGCATAACGTATACGCAAAGAGATGCGAGATAATATGTGTTGCAGCACGTTTGCCGAAATTCAACAAAGAGGGACGGTAAGTCTTCATATTCTCGTAGGTCTACCTATCGTTGTGATCTATCTTATAGAGAAAAAGCTCGATACACTCAGAAACGCCAGGCAAGAGATCGTTCCCATGACCATTCCAGTGCCGATGACCCCAACCCATTGCCATTTTACGGGCAACCAATTGAGCCACCCGTATCCAAGTATGCACGCGATCAATGCCATCCCGCCAAACAGATAACGTCCCTGTGGCAACCATAGTCCTGCAGCTGCAAAGCTTAGCAGAGGGGCGAAAGTTTGCACTATCATGATGAGAATGCCACATGCGAACAGGCCAACGAGCAGCCTATCGGACGCAGTATGTTTTTTAACGAAAATCTGCAACAACGTACTGGTCAAGGCCATACACGTTAATACTGCAAGCACCCCTGATAAGTTGTCCGAGACGCTTGGATTATGTGCGCGCGCGAATATCCCATACATGCCCCAGTACGATGTGCTCGCGAAAGCAAGTGCTGTCTTGAGTCGGTCTGGAAGTACTGCCAGGTTTGCGCGATAGTTCCGAATAACGTTGACTACAGTTCCATATACTCCGAGAATCCGCCCCATGCTCAG
Organism: uncultured bacterium; assembly: GCA_903873965.1. Taxonomy (GTDB): domain Bacteria; phylum Chloroflexota; class Anaerolineae; order J036; family Brachytrichaceae; genus CAIXPS01. The sequence goes on along the minus strand of CAIQQO010000184.1, from coordinate 8,419 downwards.
CAAGCCTTCTCCTAAAACCGGTGTCACATTTTCAGCCGATGGGTTGGGCACTGATAGCGTTATCGTTTGAGTGGTGCGCAGGACAGCACTCATATCGTCGATGTACATGACAGTCGGCGATAGATCAGTTACCCCAAATGTCAGCCGATTAGCACTGATGGTTGTAGTCATAATGGCGCTTACACGCTGCCAGTCGGTGCTTACGGCGAATTGGGTTTCGCTCAAGTGGCCACTATCATCCTTCACCTGAATGATTCCGACCCCGGGTTCACTTGCCTTTACCAATGCGCTAAAAACAACTGGACTGCCATCGGCCTTTCCAATGGGTAGTTGCACACTGGTCAGTAGAGTGTGGTTTACCGAGCATCCTCCATTAAGCATGAATGCGCGCGAACCGGCATAACTTTCTAGAGATGACCAAGCCTGACAGGCAGGTTCGGAATTGAGCCAATCGGCCGGGGTTTTACCAGGAGTCAGGTAGAGCAAACACGCTAACAATATAGTGCCGCCGGTCAGACAGATTGCGGCCACTGCAACACGCATTAGCTTCTTTCTGTCAAATCCGGACACCCATCGCGCCACCAACACCAGCGGTATCCACGCCAGAGAAAAGATCGCGGTGCGCTTGGTATAGACCGCAATCACTGCGGTCGCGATGATCAACAGGATTCGCTGCCAGCTGAATCCATTTTTCCATGCCAGAGTGACTTGCCACACGAGCAAGGCCATCATCAGTGTAACGCCAACGTCGTTGTTGACGCCTGAGCCAATGTAAGCAAACATGGGTTGCAGTGCGGCGATTAACCCGGTTTCAATCACAAGCGCAGGCATGTTACCGAAGATCTCGGTTGCAGCCAGCGTGATAAACATAACTGCCAGTGCGAAGAGCACATGCGATGCACCCCGCAGGGCGCGCAACTGGTCGTCAATTGGCAGGTTGGCTACTGCCACTTGTACGGGCGCCAGCATGAGGTAGTAGAACGGCTGTGAGTTGCCAAGCCCACTGAACGCATAAATGTAGGCATCGCCGATAACAGCCGTGTCTGGTATATCACCACCGGAAGTCCAGCCGCCCGCCAGAATACGCGTGGGCGGTTGATCTGGCCGGCGAAACCCCAGATACTCCCAGTAATGGTTTTGCCACATCGAACGTAATAGATCTGCCTGGATGGCAGGGTCTTCGTCGCCCTTATGCGGCAGCCGCCCAAGCTTGACCAGCAGCCTCACGTACTCATAATGCGCCGGTTCATCCGGAATCTGCCATAGCGGCGTGACGATCGACCATAGCGTGCTATGGATGAGCGCTATGATAAAAAAAGCACCGGCAATGGTCAGTCGTGTTCTCCGATTCATGGCTGTGATCGCGTATGTATCAGTTCTGGCGTTCTCGTTATATCTCGATTATCGCGTTAATGTGCTGCGTCACTGGTTGAGAGGGATATTGCCTTCTGCGGCAATCAGTTCGTAGTGAGTGACAGAGCTGCCGAAATATCCCACCTGTGTTGAGCACAAGACCGCGAAAACGATAACGGCTCCTACGACAATAGCCCCGCGCCACCCGCGAGAGGAGAGTGTTACCACGGCTGACCCCGTCAGCCAGAGCAACATGATCAACCCGGGCACAACAAGAAGGGTTTGCACCGTATTTCGATCAGAACCGATGGGAGCAGATCGCCATTCATATAACCGTTGTTGCAGCGAAGCCAGGCTTATGTCGTTGGGATATATGAGACGCAGGCTGTAATCGGCCGCGGCAGGGAGTGCGCGTTGGTCGCCTTGCAAGGCGTAAATGGCAGGCGCTGTGGTAGGCGTTGTCGATGCACGCACGACCAGGAAGTACGTGGCGTCTGCCTGAAACTTGAGTGCAGAAGGCATGCGGATGCGGTATTGCGTGAGCCCGCTTCCAGGCAGATGTGAGACGGATTCTGCAACTGTCGCGCCGTCGCCATCACGCACGATTTTCCAGTTAATGTCCCCGCTGTAATCGGGTGGTATGTTCAACATGACATCCAGCCTTTCTACCGTTGTCTGGCGCGTGGTAAAGGGTATTGTCACAGCAGAGGTTGCCGACAAGGGTTGTGGCGCGTATTGCGGATTCGTGGTCGCCACCCTCAAATAGTGGGCGTGTTCAAGCGGTAGTAATGTGGTGACGAGCGCCACTATATTCAAGGTCACCATTGCAATGATCATGAAAGGCGCTGCCATGTCGCCGATGCGTAACCTGCGAGCCAGGCAATCCCAGCCGAATGCCACTATGGCGGACACTGTCGTCAATCCAGTAAACAGGTAGCGTCCCTGTGGCTGGTAGTCCAGGTTATATGAGTAGTTGCAGACAAACGCGAAGGTCGACGCGCCGAGGATCAGCAAACACAAGGTTTGTATCAGAAGGCGAGTGGCGTGTTCCGTATGTCGGCGTTGCCATGCGCCCCGCAGTGCAGTGCAGGCGCCGACGCCCCCTACCAGCACAATGACTCCAAACACCACATACAACGCCGGCGGCATGTATGCTTCCATGTAGTCAAACACGCCCGTGAAGCTTTGAAACAATGTGGGCAGAAAAGGCGGTATGGCGCGGGCAGTCCCCGCCATCATTTCGAACAATGAACCCGATGCTGCAAAAGGAGTCCACTGGTTGATATCAGACCGCCCGGCGTTCAGGATATCCTTATAAAGAACCCAGTTTCGCACAAACATCCCTCCACTGATCAGCAACGCCATGCTGCCCGTCCACAATCCGTAACTGAAAAGCAGGCGCATCCAGCGCTTGCCCTGCAGGAGGGCAAGGAGGGCGAGAGCAACGCCGCAGGTGATGAAGACAGGCACAATACTGTATTTTGTGAGCATGCCAATGCCCAGTAATGCCCCCAGGCCAGTCAACCACTTTCGGTCGGGTACACGGCGAAACCCGTACAGTAACCAGTTCATACAGGCGAGTGTGATCAGATTGATCAGGTTGTCAGTGTTCACCACGGCATTCATGAAGGTGAACATGGGCATGAATCCGGTCAATGCTGCCATGGTGAGTGCAATGGTGGGTCGCGTGGGGAAAATCTGCAATCCCAGCAGATACAGCAGGCCAAGGCTGATTGTGCCCAGACAGACTGATATCAAGCGCAGTACCATCACCTGCCAGAACTTGGAGGCGTCACTCAGCACCCCGTAGACGGGCGCTAAGAGAACGTAATAGAGTGGCGGCTGACTCGCATGTACTTGTAAGCGCGTCGGATCATAGACATAGTAGGTCAGCCCATACACAGGCAGTTTCCCATGCGATGCGATGTAGCGAATTGCCTCAAAGTGCGATCCCTCATCGGGGCCGCTGTTGGGGCTGATCGCCAGCGACCACACGACCGTATACATGAAAAAAGCACAGAGAAGCAGGCCAATCCTGCTGACATGCTGATGTCGTGTTGAAGGCGAAAGAAGGTGGCCGGGGGGAGTCATTTGGGCAATCCGTGAACTTCTCGGTCAATTCGAGTGTAAGGAGTATACTTCGTTCCTGTCGGTTATCCAGATAAATACAGAGCATAAATGCAACCCCATATTCAAATTCCCCCTCACGGCGGCACTCTTGTCAACCGTGTCCTGACTGAAGTCGCCCGCGCAGATGCGCAGGCGCGCGCCGCCCATCTTGTGAAAATCCAATTGCCCCTTGTCAACCTCGCCGATTTGGAATTGCTTGCAGCGGGCGTGGTCTCGCCGCTGACCGGCTTCATGCGTCGCGATGACTATCTGCGCGTTGTCAGCGAGATGCACCTGGCATCTGGCTTGGTCTGGTCGATTCCCGTCACACTGGCAGTGACGACTGAACAGGCATCCGCCATCAGCATTGGCCAGGAGATCGCGCTGTGTGAAGGTGAGCGCATTCTGGCTGTGATGACCGTGGCTGAAAAGTATGGCTACGATAAGCAGATTGAAGCCCGCGAGGTGTATCGCACCACCGAGGAAGCCCACCCGGGTGTCGCTCGCGTGTACCGGCAGGGCGATGTGCTGTTGGGTGGCGATGTCTGGCTGATTGATTGGCCAAGCGCGCACAGCAATGAGTTCCCCGAGCGCCGTTATACCCCGGCGCAGACGCGCGCGATGTTCGCCGAACGCGGCTGGCGCCGCGTCGTCGGTTTCCAGACGCGCAATCCCATCCATCGGGCGCATGAGTACATTCAGAAGACCGCGCTCGAAGTGGTAGATGGCTTGTTTATCAACCCGCTGGTCGGCGAGACCAAGGCCGATGACATTCCAGCCGATGTGCGCATGCAGAGCTACGATGTCCTGCTGAAGAACTACTATCCCGCCGACCGCGTCGTGTTGGGCGTGTTCCCGGCTGCCATGCGCTATGCCGGTCCGCGCGAGGCGATCTTCCACGCCATGTGCCGCAAGAATTATGGCTGTACGCATTTCATCGTGGGTCGCGATCATGCCGGCGTCGGCAAGTATTACGGCACCTATGATGCGCAACGCATCTTCGATGAGTTCACTCCCGAAGAAATCGGCATCACACCGTTGTATTTCGAGAACACTTTCCACTGCCGCAAATGTGGCGGCATCGTCAGCGCCAAGACCTGCCCGCATGGCAAGGAAGATTGGTTGAGCCTGAGCGGTACGCAGGTACGCCAGATGCTTGAACAGGGCCAGGCGTTGCCGGTTGAATTCACGCGCCCCGAGGTCGGTCAGGTGTTGATCGACGGGCTGCGGCACAAGTAAGATCAGATGTCTGGCTTCTTCAAGAAGCCTGACATTTTCCTAACTCCTGAGGAAGAAACATGGAACACAAAGGTTTTACCATTTGGTTTACGGGCTTGTCGGGCGCCGGCAAGTCGACATTGGCGAATTTGCTTGAGAAAGAGTTGCGCAGTCGCAGCATGAAGGTCGAAGTGCTGGACGGCGACGTCGTGCGCACACACCTGAGCAAAGGGCTCGGATTTTCTAAAGAAGATCGCGACACCAACATCCGCCGCATTGGCTGGGTGTGTGAGGTTCTCAGCCGAAACGGGGTTGTAGCCATCGCTGCAGCCATTTCACCTTATCGCGACATTCGCAACGAAGTTCGCGCCAATATCAGCAATTTTGTTGAGGTATACGTCCAGGCATCCATTCCGGTATTGGCCGAGCGCGATGTCAAAGGGCTCTATAAAAAGGCGCTGGCGGGTGAAATCAAGAACTTCACTGGCGTATCGGACCCCTACGAAGCGCCGGAGAATCCGGAGGTCGTGTGCAATTCAGACAGCGAAACCGTGTCTGAAAGCCTGACCAATATTCTCAACACGCTGCAGCGGTTGGGTTATTTCCCTTCCTGAGTCTTCACCGCAACCGTAATAGCGAGCGCAAAAATGACAATGATGATCAAGATGCGCTCTTGGATCGTACAGCCCCACAAAGCCTATTGCCTTGTGGGGCTGTTGTTTGGGATTCTCTTCATCGTCATCACACCGCCATTTGAGGTTCCTGATGAGACTGTGCATTACCTTTATGCATACCACGTCTCGCTGGGAAATCTCAAGGCCGTCATGCGCGCCGACGGCACTGTTGGCGCGACTCTGCCCACCAGTCTTGCGCTGACCAGCGGGCGCATGATCCGAACCGTGTTTTTCAACCCGGAGGGTCGGTTATCGCCGCGCAGTATTATCGCTCGGCTGGGCGAACCGCTTAATCCACAAGTCACCAACTTCATCGATTTTCACTCCATAGCCATATATTCGCCGGCTACGTATATGCCACAGGCGCTGGGCATGCTTGTTGGGCGCGTGCTAGGTTTGTCGCCACTGCTGCTCATGTATCTGGGGCGTCTGGTCAACATGCTGGTCGCTCTGGCGCTGACGACCTATGCGATCAAGGTGACGCCTGTAGCCAAGTGGACGTTTTTCCTGCTGTCCCTGGCGCCGATGGCCGTCTTCTTGCGTTCGTCGCTGTCCGCAGACGCACCTGCGAATGCCGCCGCCATCATGCTGACTGCTGTCATTGCCCGTTACGCCTTCGACAAGGAAACTGTGCTGGATCGAAGAGGGTTGTTGACCATCGTGCTTCTGTCCATCTTTCTCGCACTGACCAAGCTCGTGTATTTTGTTTTGCCTGCGTTGTGCGTATTAATCCCCGCGAGTAAGTTCGCTTCGCGTCGTCAATGGACGCTTTTCTGTGCCGGGTTGATGGCACTCAGCGTGATGGCAGCGTTGACGTGGTACATGGTATCGCACGACATCCTGGTGTCGCCTATTATGACGATTAGCGGGGGCGGGTCGCTGAAACCGCTGAACACCTTTTCACTGACAGGGCAGTTGGCGTCTGTCCTGTCCCATCCAGTTCAATATCTGGCGATGGTTGCAGGGAACCTGTGGGACTTCGGTGCGATCTACCTGCAGCAGTATATCGGCGTGTTGGGCTGGCTGGATACACCTTTGCCAGAATGGCTTCTCATCTCGTTTGGCTTCATGCTGCTGTTGGTTGCCCTCGTTGATGGACCACGAGCGCATCACGTGACGATCGGTACTGGAAGCAAAATAGTCCTGCTCGCGCTGTTTCTGGTTGTATTGCTACTCACGTGGTCGGCGGTGTATTTCAGCATCGAAGTGGGTGCTACCGTAAGAGGCAGTATGATCCAGGGGCGTTATCTGATTCCAATTATGCCCTTGCTTGCGCTGTTTCTGTCCACGCGCCGATTGAGCCTGGGTCTCTCCGACAGGCGCTTGTCCATAATCATCATCGCCTATGCGGTTATCGCACTCGCGGCGACACTGGTCGTCGTGATCAACCGCTACTATATCCCGCCCACTGCCCTGGCGCGGCCTGCAGCACAACCCATTGCCGATGTGGGAGAGATCGTGCCTGGGCGCGGTGTGGTGCAGCAGTTCGAGTGTCCGGTTGAGACGTTGCGTGATATCAGCGTGCCGTTTGGGATACTGGGGCGCAATAACACATCCAGTCTCAACGTCAGGTTGGTTGATGGCGATCGCATCGTCATGGATACAACCATCGCAGCCGCACAAATCAGCCACGGCGTCGACGTGGGGTTTCACCTGACGACGCCTTATCCCGACTGCTTCGGCCGCTTCCTGCGGTTTGAGGTGACCTCAACCGATGGCGCGCCCGGCAATGCGTTGACGATGCCGCGTTACGCCAAATACTATCGTGGTGATCTGCTGGCGCCTACCGATGTGTTATCGCGCAACCGCGACATCGGGCTGACCTTCAACGTGCCCGTCACCACTGTCGTCGCGGTACCCTGATTAACTCTTGAACAACTGGTTGGCCAATGCCTCGCCCTGCTGTGGCACATAGATCGCGCCGTACTGCGCCTCAAATTTTTCAATGTTGTCCTGCAGCGCGCGCAACAGCAGTTTGGCGTGCATCGGGGTCATCACCACGCGCGCGCCAACCTTGGCCGTGGGCATATTGGGCAGGATGCGGGCGAAGTCCATGATGAACTCGGACGGCGAGTGTTGAAGCACCACGAAGTTGGAATACGCTGCGTCGAGGTTGGGCGGCAACTCGATCTGAAGTTGCTGCGGCTGTTGCTGGGGTTGAGGTGGATTGTTATGCTGAGCCATTTATAACCGCCTTATCAAAGCAAGATGGCAGGCCATTATAGCCTGCCATCAATTGTATTGAACTGGATTCTAGCAAATACTAGAACGGGATGGGGTCATCAGTACTGTTAGTATCTCCCACGGCCGATGTGGCTTCACCACCGCCGGCACCGGGTCCACTACCATCAGTCTTCGGGAAGAAACGCACAGTGCTGGCAACAATTTCGTATGAGGCACCAACAGTTCCATCTTGGCGGGTGAATGTCTTAGGCCCGCCAGTCTTGACATCAACATTAAGGCGACCCTCGACAAGCACCATGCTGCCTTTGTGAAGATACTGGTTAACGTTCTCTGCTTGCTTACCGAACACCGATACACGGAACCAAGTTGTTTCTTTTACCTTCTGCCCACTCTTGTCATTATATTGCCGATCCGTCGCCACGTTCATAGAGGTGACGGGATCGCCATTGGGCATGTAGCGCATTTCGGGGTCGCGGCCAAGCCATCCAATAATTGTGATACTTTGGTACATAGCTCTTTGCCTCCTCAGGCAAACAACCATGAATCTACGCTGGCGCGATTTAGATTCAGGTTAAGGTTTATTTACAGGTATCGCCAGCTGCGTTTCATAGATGTTATTTCCACCTGTGAAATGTGTCAAGGGCTCTGCGAAAAACTGGGATATGCCAAGACAGGATAGTCCACAAACTAACACTTGACTATCCTTGCTTCTGATTCACGAAGATGATTGGTAAACGCTCATTGCGTCGGGACTACCCGCATATAGTCCTGTGACCCCCAACCCGACTGGCCATCCGTGGGGTCTTTGAGTTGCCACCACACGATGCCATCTGCCGAAGTCGGACCGCCCACCACCTCGTAGATGTTACCTTCGTTCAATG
>CAIQQO010000183.1 GCA_903873965.1 uncultured bacterium | reverse complement strand
GTAGAGTATGTACGTCCGCGTTGCGGGAACTGTGACAGTCACCACTGCTGCCTGTCCAGTCACTTCGTAGTCCGAACCCACAAACCATACGGTGCCTTGCGAAGTCACCCGTTTCACGCGCTGCCCATCGGCATCGTAAGCGAAGGTCGTGGTATAGCCCAACGTGCTCGTGACCGCGATGAGACGATTGTCCACGTCCCACGCTTGCGTGTAGGTGATGCGCTGCGTGCCGCTCAGTTCAACGCGCACGATCATGTTGCCGTTGGCGTCGTACCAGTAACGCTGCTCGCCGTTCCAGGTCGTCGCTGCGTGCGGCTGCGCGCTGGTGTAGCCCAGCGTGTCGGTCATCGTCGCGCTGCCCGATACCTGCCGCGTGTGCGTCAGCCGGTTATTGATATTCTTCTTGTTGTTTGACAAATCGGAGGATTGATTATGGACGTTCTGGATCATACATGATGCGCACATCCTCAATTCGTCCTGGCCACGGTTTCAATTTGCGATACGGTTTTTTAACTTCATTGGCAGCTTCATCCGGATTTTGCAACTCTAACCTCCATATACCTGTATCAGGTGTCAAGGTGTATTTGTTGTTCTTAAGGTTATCGTGAAGTGGTGGACATTGCAGATTTGGTGGACAATCCAGTTGGATCACAATGCCGCGTGAGACGTACCAGAGTTCGGCCTTGTAAAAAAGATTGTCAGGTGCTGGATACGCAGCCACTTCGTATAGTTCGGGATTACCTATGCACGCAAGGATTGCATCCAAGCGAATTCTTAAGTCGTTTGGCATTCTAGCGATCATTTTTGTTTTACCATTTGCAGTATTACTATAGCTATATTGAATCTTTTGAATCCACTCAGCAGGTACGCTTGTGATTTGTGCAGTAATAGCCATCGTCGCATAAACACTAGTTTTTAGTATGCGATTAACATCCTCGCAAGAAACCGAGATAGCTGCAATATGTAGAAAGGCGGTGGCGCTTGGAAAGGCTTCCATGCTGGGTATCACTGTAACAACAGAATTGCTTGTTGCCGAAGGTGTGGGTATAAGTGGTTCGGTTTGCCTACAGGAGACAGTACCCAATGAGACAAGGAATATAACTAGAAATGTATATCGCATAGGTAAATACCCTTTACTGCGCAGATGGAATATACGCGCCATAAATCAGTGAACTCCAACCAAGGAAGACGTGGTAGAGCCAGTTTGATTGGTAGGTTTGCAGGGCATCATAGCCATGATCTGTGCTATAAGATGGAAATACCCAAGTTGAGATGGCCTCTGCGAAGTATTCAGGATTACCCTTTATATGAGACTCCGCGCTTAAAGCTTGCGAGCTAATAGCATTTTCATCCGAGGAAAATGGGAATGCACTGCTGATTTTCACCCCGCCAGGTGTTACGTTTACTCGATCTATTATGTGAGCCAGTTCATGAACGACAGTAGCGGTGGCGTTTCGGAAGACATTCCCTGTAAATGCCTCATCGTATAACTGAATCATACCTGTTCCGAATGTGCATGCTAAAGTGCCTAGGCAGTTGCCAGTTCCATCTGTATACCTTATGAGAGTTACAGAACCTATAAGTAGCCGCTTAAGATTTGCTGCACCCATAAGCTTATTACCAAATGCAACTATTCCTTGTGCAACTCCTACAAGTTCATCCCACCCCCAGTTCTTATCACCCGATTTATAGCCAATCCCTACCTCTCCGAGTACTTCATTCAGAATGCCTATATCAGCAAACCGTGCCAGACCAGTACCCGTCCAACTGTTCCCACCCCAAAAATGACCATGTGCCTCATACCAGCGGTTTTTCCACATCCATTCATTTGCCCAGCATGCGCCGTCGCCTGCGGCACAATCGGCATGGCCTGAGGGATCAACTCGAACCAAAGGCGAATTCCGGGCATACGCGTATCGATTGTAGGCTTGGGAATCACCAGGTCGCGGCACAATACTGTCGGCGGAAAGGAATCGTCCAATCAGTGGTGAATACCACCGTGCGCCCATCTGGATGATGTTACTGTAACTGTCAGCCAACTGCCCGGTGAATGTGCGATCCGTTGGCGTGCTGCCTGAACTGTAGCGCACCTCGCCAAAGGGGTAGTAGCGCATCTCGCTGACCTTCGTTCCTGTGATACCCGTTGTAAGGCTCGCAGAACCCAGGTGGTCACCATGCACGAAGGTCAGCGTCACGCCCTCTCTTACCGCGATCTGCTGCCC
>CAIQQO010000182.1 GCA_903873965.1 uncultured bacterium | reverse complement strand
CCAATACTTTAGCCCAGGACGTCTTTCTCTTACGGTGGCCCTCTTTTTGAGTGTTATTCTCATCTGCACTACCTCTGACTGGCTCTCTTTTTGCGTGTCGTTTTAATCTTCCACTGGCCCTCCTTTATGATATCGAAAACAGCTACCGTGCGTTTCGCTTTCGATTACCGTCGTATAGATCGAGCCTGCCGGCATATTTGAAGCTATCGCGCCTGCTGCCCGGTCGACAGCATCAATCACCCCATCATCACTCAGCCACTGCCGATCTCCCTGGGTGACGTGGAGTTCAGAGCCATTTCCCGTTTGAATTGTAAATTGGTGATGCCCACTTAGGGCCTGAAGTACGCTATCGATGTGTCTCTTCAAAACCTCAACTGTCACAGAGAGCGATGGTAATAGATGGGCATCCAGGTCCGCCAAAGATAGTCCGAGTTGTTGCGCGCGTTGAACAGTTGGGATACCTACCAGAAGAAATGGCAGCAATCGTTCATTTTCAACACTGACCAGCCGTTCTTCCGCGGTTTGCCACGCCTGCACTGACTGAGAAGGTGCACTTCGAAAATCTGGCACTGTACCGGCAAGAACCACGATTCGGTCAGCCTGTTTCATCCATACCAACCGATGACGATCCCATTGACTAAGGTAGTCGGTTGAAGCGCCTGCCCAAAGGCGATGCAGATAGTCGGCAGGATCGATCTGCGGTAAAGGTGTGGCCCCTGCCAATTCTATCGCCAAAAGCACCTCAGTTAGTATTTCAAAGCGGCCCGAGTGATCGTGTACATAAATCAATTCACCAGATTGAACACCCAAGCCATGCACAATCTGCTCAGCGATTTCAGACCAAACAACCCTCATATCATCCTCCGGCCAACACGACTGTCCAACTATTATTGCATTAGTAAAAGTGACGCTTATGGTTTTTATGACAATAACCCCATTGACACATACGGCACAATGATTACAATGACATTGTTAACTGAATATATAGGTGATGATCGGGATACGCATGACCGGACAGCGGTGACAGAGAGCGACGGCAAAGGGTGAGAGCGCCGCAACCAGCATCAGCCATGCACCACCCGTGAGCGCGCAGTGTAAATTGACTGTTGTCGACAAATTGCGCCGGGATTCGCCCGTTAACGCGACAACGAGATGCGGTGAACCAGCCCCGGTGGGGTTTGTGGCCGCAACCAGGGTGGAACCGCGAAGTGATTAAAAGGACTTTGCCCCAGTATGTTTGGGCATAGTCCTTTTTTTATTTTTCACGTTTGGGCGAACACACAAGTTTGCCCCTGCGAAGGAGAGACACATGGCGAAGCAGAATAACATGCCTGAGGATCTGTACAAGATCAGGCATTCGCTGGCGCATATCATGGCCGAGGCGGTCATTGAGCGCTTCCCGGACGCTAAACCGACCATTGGGCCGCCGGTTGAGAACGGTTTCTACTATGACTTCTTCGTAACGAAGCCATTCACACCCGAGGACATGGACGCTTTCGAGACGCGCATGAAGGAAATCATCAAGCGCAATGTGGAGTTCAAGCGCCGTGAGGTTACCGATGAGGAAGCCTCGCGGATTTTCGCCGCGAATCCGTTCAAGATGGAGCTGATTAAGGACCTGGCAACAGGCGCGGGAGACGACATGGGCGAAGAGGAGCCTGGCAGCGCGAAAGGAGAGGCGATCTCGGTGTACTCGCAAAATACCTTCACGGATCTATGCCGCGGACCGCACGTGGCGAGTTCAAAAGAGATCAACCCGCAGGCGTTCAAACTCACCAGCACATCCGGTGCATACTGGCGCGGCGATGAGCACAACCCGATGCTGCAACGCATCTACGGCGTGGCGTTCAAGTCCAAGCCGGAATTGGAAGAATACCTGGCAAAGGTCGAAGATGCGAAGAAACGCGACCATCGCAAGCTGGGCAAAGATCTGGACATCTTCATCTTTGATGATGAGGTTGGGCCGGGGCTGCCCTTGTGGTTGCCCAACGGCGGTATCCTGATCGAGGAGTTGGAACAACTGGCAAAAGAGATGGAACTCAAAGCCGGTTACGACCGCGTGCGCACACCTCACCTGACCAAAGAGGATTTGTTCATCCGAAGCGGGCACCTGCCGTACTACGCTGAGAGTATGTACCCGCCGATGGAATTGGAAGGCGTAAAGTATTACGTCAAGCCGATGAACTGCCCAATGCACCACAAGATCTTCGGCGCGAAACAGCACAGTTATCGTGATATGCCCATACGGTTGGCCGAGTATGGCACGTGCTATCGCTACGAGAAGAGCGGTGAGTTGTTCGGACTGATGCGCGTTCGCTCCATGCAAATGAATGATGCGCACATCTACTGCGCCGAAGACCAGTTCGAGCAGGAGTTCATGGGCGTTATCAAGTTCTACCTTGAATACTTCCGGCTCTTTGGCATCGAGAAGTATGTCATGCGCCTGAGCACGCACAGCACAAAGGGTCTGGGTAAGAAGTACGTCGACAACGAGTCTTTGTGGCTCAAGACCGAGGCCATGGTGCGCAATGCAATGACAAAATACGAGATCCCGTTCGTCGAGGTACCAGATGAGGCCGCGTTCTACGGTCCAAAGATCGATGTGCAAATCTGGAGTGTGATCGGCAAAGAATTTACGCTCGCGACGAATCAGGTGGATTTCGCGGTACCGGAGCGATTTGACCTGACTTTCATCAATCGCGAAGGCAAGCCTGAGACGCCATTGTGTTTGCATCGTGCTCCGTTGAGCACGCACGAGCGTATGGTCGGATTCCTGCTGGAGCATTACGCTGGCGCATTCCCGGTGTGGCTGGCCCCCGTGCAGGCCATGCTCGTCCCGATCGCTGACCGACACAACGAGTTTGCGCAACAGGTGGCTGCACGGCTACGCGCCGAAGGCGTGCGCGTCAGTGTAGACGACAGTGCAGAGCGTATGCAGAACAAGATTCGCAAGGCACAGGGGCAGAAGATACCCTACATGCTGGTTATTGGCGACAAAGAGCGCGACGCCGATGCCGTTGCTGTGCGATTGCGCACAGGCGAAGACCTGAAGGCTATCGCTGTTGATCAATTCATTGCGCGCATCGCACCCATCATCAAGACACGCGCGGCAACGCTTTAATACAGAGCGGAGAGTGGCGGAGCGGAGGCGAAGGAAAAAGGGAGAAAATCTCCCATATTCCTTCGCCTCCTTGCTCCTCTACTCTTACTTCGCCAGACTCTGATCTTCCGTTGCAGCTTGCAACACAGCAGTTTGTTCCGGTGTAGCTTCTGCTTCGAGAAAACTGACAATCTCCGTAAGTTTGTTAAAGCGCCCAACGGTGACGATGTGCACCAGTCCGTCTTTACCCAGATACCACTTGTACTTGCTGGAAGGCTTTAACGGCTTGTCATCTTTGCGCGACGACTTGGGACTTTCGTCTTTGGTCACGCCGCCGTCCTTCCATCCAAAACGCTTGTTATAAGGCCGAACCTTCATATCGGTAACCTCTCTTTGCGGTCATTCGCCGCGATCTCCTGAGTATTGATCTTACCTGAAGTCAGGGGACTGAGGTCAGTGAACAGAGATTAAGGGTCAGAATCCGACCACTAACCTATGAAATCTTATTTCTGCTTTTTGGCTGCGTAGCTGGGCATCAACAGATGATGAGTCGCATCAGGCTTGACCCAGAAGTTTTCGAACATCTCAATCAGGTATTGGATATGATGCGCCGGCAAAACGACAAACATCTCGGACGAATCCAGAACATTGAAGCGACGTCCGCCACCCTCGCCCAGTG
>CAIQQO010000181.1 GCA_903873965.1 uncultured bacterium | reverse complement strand
TTTCTTTTTGGTTTCCCTTCCATCGATCATGAAGACCCCTAAATCGAATGAGTCCCTGCAGAAACTTGATTTCCGCATCGACTTGTCCATCCTGATCCCAGCCAAGAAGCGCCCAACCTAGTACGCTTTTTACGGTCTTCAGCCATTCCACGGCATTTGCATAGTCTTTACCCTTTTTGCCTGTCTCATAATTGATCAGGCCTGCCGAGACGCTTTTCTGGATTGCCAGATAGAGTTGGCATGCGTTTTGGGTACTGTCTACGAGATCCTTGAACTGTGCCTTAACACGCAGATGTTCATTTGTTATATTGAATGCATTTTTGATCGTACTTACTGCTTCATCCAAATTCTGTGCCAAACCACCCACAGTGGGCGTGGTCCACATCAGCTCGCTTGCAGTACTGCTCAGCGTTTTGACCTGATCGACCACATTTTCAAGCCCAGGTTCATTCTGGGGCACGTTTGCTTCTGTCGTCAACGGGCGCTGTCCAATTCTCGGCTGGGCTGGTTTAGCCTGTCCACCTTGTGGCGTGCCATTCGGCGGAGCACTTGTCCACACGGAGTTAGTGTTTAATCTGGGTGCTGCAGATGGATAGACCTTCGGTGTGCCTGTCTGTAGCGGTGGCGTTCGAATGGCGGCACCTTGATCTGTGCTATTGAATTTGCGCTTGTCTTCCACATACCCTTGCAAACGACGGACATAGCTTTGCTGCTGATCATTCAACCCATCCAGCAACTGGTTCAATTGCCACAACCACCGTTCGCGAACCTCCATCGACGTGGTGGTAACTGTATTCGTCGGGATCACCTGTAGTTCCGCAAACGCGACCTTGAATGCCGCTTGTGCAATATCTCTGAGTATGTCACCAGCAGTGTGATTCCCTGTGATGTGATACTCTTGCTTAAGCGTGACGCTGAGCACTATCGCCTCTTCCCATCGCCTCTCCTCTACAGCCTTTTGTAGTTTCTGCCAATTCCCACGAACTTTCTCACTTTTAGCTAAAGCCACATTCTGCTTAGCCTTGACTCCACTCTCGGCGAACGCACCTTCGGAAAGCGCAACTGCTCTTGCCAGCAAAGTCACCGCCTGGTCTAGATCTTTGATCAAACCCGTTTCCATTTTGCCCGCCGCTTGTTGCATCAGGCCTGCAACTTCAGTGTCACCTTCCGGTTTCAGGGCTGCTTGGTCATTCTGAGATGATAGCGTCAAGTCAGCTGGTTGACCCTCAGAAGGTATCTCGGTTTGCTTCGCATTGACACCTGTTGCCAGTGTCGCAGTATGTGAAGAGACGACTGTTGGCTCATGGCTTTGAGGGGTCGTATCGTCCACCTTATTCGGTGGCTCTGGCGTCTGCTTACTATCTAAATTTGGAGCATGTCCAGGTCGAGGTGCATCACGGTAGATTGCGGTATGGGCATTTTGTTCAACAGATCGCAATCCTGTTAACCTTACCGCTTTCTGGGTTGCTGGCTTTGACTTGCGCCTGTCGCGCCAAAGGGTATATAGCTGCTCGTGTTCTTCCAGCAGTACGAGCATGTCAGCGCTGAGCTTGTCGCCCCTCTGCCGCATCGCGGTCATCGTCGTTTCGATGTTATTACCGATCTCGGCTACGGCACCTTGCTTGGTTTTTTGGGACAAGAGCGCGCCCAGTTGCGCCAGGTGTTCATAAAACACCGTGTCGCTAGCGATATCCCCAGCCTGGCTGCGCCCCTGCAATTGCCATGACCATTCCCGCTCCCGCACGACTACACCTTGCCGCAACAACTGCGCCAGCACCTGCCACTGTCGGTCCGACTGCGCCTTGTTAGTCTCAACCAGATACCCCTTGACTTGCCCATCAATCTGCTGGCAATATTGAACGAATTCCAGGAATACCCCAGCTAATGCTTGTTCTGGCAGCACTTCGGCAACCATATGCTGGGCATGCGTGATCACGGCTATTGCCGGCGTCAATTCAGCGATCAGTCCACTACCCACCAGCGTATTGGCGCGTTGCACTAAAACAAACACATCACGCACTTCGGGATCATGGATCATGGGTCCAGCGACTTCCATCACCCATGGACGCAACGTGACCGGCAGACTTGGCGACAACAGGATGCGCAACAAAACCCCGGCCAGATGCTGTTCGGTTTCATCATTGATGGGTTGCGCTGACGCCAGATCACTCTCCGCCTGTTGATGCTCCAGGAATAGAGAGAAGTTTTGCATCGCTGCGGCCAACCGCAACCCGCGCGCCATATCGCCATCGAGCATGGCGACGGTGAAGTTTAGCTTCATCTGCTCAAGCAGGGTTTGTGCGGTGGTGGCAGTGAGTATCATCGTTTTTGATAATAAGGATTCTTGTTTATTTCATTAAAACATTGTTCGTAAATCGCCTGATATTCTTTAAGTATCACGAGGCTGTCTTGGCGCAAAGAAGCTCGTTGGGCATCCATTTGTGTAATAGCGTCACCCATGCCTGGCAACAACGTTTCTTTTTGGTTTCCCTTCCATCG
>CAIQQO010000180.1 GCA_903873965.1 uncultured bacterium | reverse complement strand
TGTTCCGCGCCATCACGCATCCCAAACTACTCGCGGTTGTCGAATCGCTGGTCGGCCCCGAGATCATTGGTTCGTCGGTATATCGCATTCGCCCCAAGCTGCCGAAGATTGGCCGAGGGATCGTGCCTTGGCATCAGGATAGCGGTTACTTCATGCAACTATGTGACAACCAATTGATCCTCACTGTGTGGATTCCGCTGGTCGATGCGACCGAGCACAATGGCTGCATGCAGATTCTGCCGCGTGCGCATCGGCAAGGCATCGTGATGCATCACACGGGAGGTAATGCCGGCTTCCTCGTGATCGAAGACGCCGACCTGCCGCCCACACCGGCGCAGCCTGTGATCGCCGCGGTGCCTGTAGGCGGCGCTGTGTTCATGACCAACCTCACACCGCACTGCTCGACGCCGAACTATTCTGACGACATCCGCTGGAGCGTCGATCTGCGCTATCAGGGCGCCGAGGCGCCGAATAACGTTGGGCTGTGGCCGACAGAGGAGACCGCGGGCAACGGAAGCGAAATGCTCGAATCCTTCCAGATGGCGTGCTACCCGCCCGAAGCCGACTTTGTCGTGCAAAGCGCACGGCATCCGGCTGAGACAATGACGTATGAGTCCTTCGTAAGCCGGCGTGCGGCGTTTGAGCAGGTGAAGACGATTGCTTATCCGAAGCGGGGGTGGACGCCCATGCATGCGGATTAAGCAAGAAAAGTCTCCACAAGGTACCCAATGTTGAGCGTGTTCCAGCACACGACGCGGATGCCGGTCGGCGTCGCGATCAGCGGCATGGAACCGTCGTGCGCCATGGCGTGCAGGATGTAGCTGTTGACCAGGTCTTCCTTGCCGTTCACCCAGATCGGGCTAATGAAACGCAGTTGCTGTTATAACGGGTTTGCCACTCGCACTATTGTGAGAGGGTGACTAATTTGAGAATCTCAGCGCACGTTTCTTCCGGCGTCCTACCCCGGGTGTATACGGTGAACTTGGCAAGGTCATAATAGGTATGGTGGCGCAGGAAGAATGTGTTCAAGTCAAAGTGAATATCTTTGGGCGGATTATGATCCCGCTCTGTGAGTATGCGGAGTGATTCATCGAGATCAGGGCTGGGCAGGAGTAAGACGATGTTCCGATAGGATACCAATACACGTTGCACTCTATAGAACACTTCCAGGTTCCAGTAGACGCCTGCACCAAAATCAATGACGCAATGGTGATAATCCATCAGCAGCCGCTCAACTGCATAAGCATCGAAAAGATTCCAGTACAGGACAAGTGCCAGAAATCCGCCACTGGTGCGTATGTCTTGTGCCAGCCTGGTGTCGTAACCGATCTCTTTGTAGTACTCCCATCGCACCTTATCGAGTGATACTTGCGGAAGACCAAGCTTCTCCGCTAGCAGGTTACCTATCGTGCTCTTGCCAGTCCTCACAGGCCCAATCAATACAATATCCAAGTTTTGCATTCGAAGAGTTCTCCTCAACATTAGCTCAGTCGAATTAGCCGACGAGTTACATCGCAAGATAGAGGAACGGGGTGATGGTCAGTCAATTGATTGACACCGCTATTCTCGTGGATTTACTACGCGGCAATGCGCATACACGGAATCGGCTTTTTAGATTGCTTGATCGGAGCTACTGCTTCACGGAATAACCTCGAATTATGCACATTTAACGAGAAGCATTTCAGGCCATTTACAGAACTGCGATTGTTACGGCCATATTAACGAATACTCCTCCGCGCCTTATGTATTCCGGAGGCGTATTCGTTATGGCAATCTCAATCTCGCGCGCGTTCGGTGGCCAGGGGCAAGGTCGTGACTTGTTTACTGCCTGCATCTTTCATTTGATCGCTGTAAAGACAAGCACTTCATGGTCCGGGTTGGCGGATTCGTCGGTGTAGTTGCCGCTTACGGTAATCTCACGAAAACCCGCGATTCGCAGCATGAGCAGCAACTCGTTTTTGAAGTAGAAATTTCCGCGCAAGCTGTATTCTTCGGACGCGACTAACTTGCCCGAGTTCCATTTCTCAAGGCGCACCTGGCGGGTATAGGTTTGTTCCAGTGGGTTGATATTGATATATCGGAAGCGACCAATGTGCTCGCTGCCATCGGCCGCAATGCGACCTCGGCTTTCTTCAGGCCACGGCTGCGGCAAAGCCCGGCGCTTTTCCTTCAACCATAATTCCCACGACTCCTGGGACGTGTACTCGGCTTCAATATTGAGCAGCAACGCTCCGCCATCTTCCAGGTGCGTATAACACTGACGCAGTGCTTCAAGATCTTTATCGTGACTACCCGCCAATCCAAACGCGTCGCACATATAGATGGTTTTGTATCTGCGAGGCAAATTCATGGCGTGCATTGGATAGTTGTACAAATGCGGGCTGAGGCCCATGGCAATCGCTTTTCTCTCGCAGTGATGCAACATATCCCCTGAAATATCACAGCCATCAATGTCGATTCCGGCCTGTAACAATGGCAACAATAGACGTCCAGTGCCACAGGCTACATCGAGTACGGGTTGACCATGCTGAGCAATCTTCTTCAAAAAGTAGGGCGCTTCGCGGGCCTCAGTAATGAACTCGGACCAACGCTCGGCCATCAGGCCATAGTGCCAAGTAACAGGTTCTTCTGTCATGGAATGATTATCCTTTGATTTCGATCTAGATCTCGATTAGCCCAATGAGGCGGTCAGACATGGTTTGTCGCCCACAAAGGGTTGCGTATAGACGTGCCTCGTATATCAGGCAGATCGACGACTGAAAAGTGCTTATGAGCAATGTTGAGAATGCAGCGAATGACACGATCGTGGCTTGCGCTCCAGGCAGGCGTAGGGTGATGGCGTCATAGTTCAGTGCCAGTTGGGGTGGGATAACGAGCGGAAGTGCGCCGAAGGCGGCGATGCACAGGTGCAGCAGCCAGATATGGACGGCGACACACCCAAAGCGTCGTACAGCCAGGCGTGCGCTGTCGACGAGTGGGGCGATGAATCCAATCACTCCCCACCGATGATGCCCTGTGTGTGCAGGCCGGAAGGCTGCTACAGTGCTGAAGCACAACAGAATCTCGCCGATGAAAAGGAGGAATGCGCTTTCGACATCTGTCAACACGGGCGGTGGAGCAGTACTGCCCGCACACGGATCCGGTTGACCGCTGTACGACATTGACTGGGTGATTTCATGCGCCGTCAACCCACTGTCATTACAGATAGAGATAACGGTGCTTTCAACCCGTTGCCGAGCGAACCAGTTTTCATAGGGCTGACCCGGTCTGGGAATGAGCCCGTCGAGAAGCTTGAATATCGCATCACGTTGGGCGGCGGCAGTGATGAATGCAATCACTGTGACGGGATGTGTCGCCGATGTGGCTTCTGCCAGTTGTGACTGGACCTTCTGTCGCATCACATCCAGGCGTGCGGCGCCGAATGCCATTACTGTTCCATACACCACCGAACTGACGATCAGCGCCGGCCATTTTCGGGACACGTTGCGGAAAAGGTCGTGTACTGTGGCCGACCTGCCCTGCTGGTCCTGCAACCCGATCCACACGATCGCTCCGCGTATGAAAGCCATCACTAGCACGCCGATAGCATATCCGACTTGTGGATTCAAGCCGAGGACATGCAACGTATTCAGGGATGCGATGACAGATGTGATGAGCGCGAACGCCAGTATGCAGGGCAGGATTATGCCGAACTGAGAGGCAACTGCGCTCAGCGTTTCGTGCCACACAATGGCGATTGGAACTGCGATGGCTGGGGCGCGCGCAGGAACGGTCGATACCTTCTGTGCCTCCCGCGCAGGGAGTGGAATCGCTCTGGCAGGTATCGCAGGTGGTGAGATCGTTTGTTGCATCGTGATTGTCCTCCCTCGCATAGTGGTTCTCTATAAGGTTGAGAGAACCGACGGCGTTAATAGGCATGAAAGGGTGTCTCGGCTATGAATTCGCGTGATCCCAGGGTACGAACTGGCCCCAGTAAGAATCCACCGTCGGGCCGCTTTGCGTGTTGACCGCTAAGGCTCCGGTGTTTTCCTTTGGTAGGAACTGGCTCCAGTAAGCACCGGCGTCCGCGTCTGCAACACTCGGTGTGTTGATCGCAAGGGCGATGGCGTTTTCCTTTGGCAGGAACTGGCTCCAGTAAGCACCCGCGTCTGCAACATCCGGTGTGTTGATCGCGAGGGCGATGGTGTTCTCCTTCGGCAGGAACTGGCTCCAATATGGATCGGCTGTAACGCCGGACTGGGCGTTGGCGGTTGAAACGAATCCACACACTGCGATTGCGACACTCATCATTTTGATACTGGTTTTCATGACTGACTCCTTTTATTTCTCTATCGATTTGGTCTTTGCTGTTGTTGGATTCTTTATACGGAATGCGCAGTCTGAAAAGTTGACTGGTTTGACGGGTCATTTGACAACGATTTGACAGAGATAACCACGTATGACGAATGTGTTGCATTACAATCCTGCAATCTCGCGGGTTGGTATTGGGGTGAAATGCCAGATTTATTGGTTGAAACGAGTACTTCATTTGGGGAGTTACTCAGGTCCCTGCGGCGGCGCATGCAGATGACGCAACAGGAACTGGGGAATGCCCTGGGTTACTCCATCGCCATGGTGGCGCGCCTGGAGAACGGGGAACGCCTGCCTGATCCTGCTCTGGTGAAGACGACGTACATCGAGGCATTGGGGCTGAAAGATGAACCGACACTGGCAACTCGCCTGGTTGAGTTGGCAGTTGCTACACGCAACCGCTCCACGATTAGCGTGCCATCTGCGCCGGCAACGGTTGAGCATGGACCTGTCAGGCAACCGCTCCCCACGGTATTAACCAGTCTCGTGGGGCGCGATCAAGAGATATCAGATACGCTCAAGTGTCTGCGCAATTCAAACGTCCACCTCGTCACGCTGCTCGGTCCACCCGGCGTGGGCAAGACACGCCTGGCGACCGAGGTCGCGCGAACAGCGAGTGGAGAATTTGCCGACGGCGTGTGTTTCGTCGCACTTGCGCCTATCACTGAGCCCGACCAGGTTGTGATCGCCATTGCGGCAGCGTTAGGCATCAGCATCGCCCAGGCAGATCCACTCGTCAGTATAAAGCTGCACTTGCGCGACAAACGCCTGTTGCTGGTGGTGGACAATTTCGAGCATGTGATTGACGCCGCCTCGATCCTGGGTGAGTGCCTTGCGGCTGCCCCCGGCGTCAAGGCGATCGTCACCAGCCGTGC
>CAIQQO010000179.1 GCA_903873965.1 uncultured bacterium | reverse complement strand
GAATCAAGCGACTGTTATCGCCGGAAATGCCGGTAGATCGCGCGTTGCTGATTTCGCAGCGGGAAGAGTTGGGCATATTGCTGGAGCAGGTGACAGAACTTTCCCTGTGCTAAAGCTCACCACGTGGCATTCCCCATCCGTCGCAGGTTCAACCATGTGCTTGGCTCCAAGCCGGTGTTGATGTCGTCTTTCTACATAATCTAACGCAGCGATCATGCATGTCATCAGATTATTGAGTTGATCGCCACCGCGAGTGATGACTTGCTTGACGGCGCTCAGCGACTGTCCAAGGCGCATTTTCAGGCAGTCGTTACGCGGCATGTCGTGGGCGTGGATCTGCTGATGGACCGGTTGCGCACGCGGCTCTGGCGACAGGTCCGACAGTGGGCGTTGCCAGCACGATGACGCGGCGCGCCCGTTTTCACCAGAACAGCGCTGTGCAACTGCAAAAACCGTGCCATAATCGGCGCGAGGAAAAAACACGATGCACCAGGTTCGTCAAAGTATCCCGTTTCACTATCTCATCACGATGCGCCAGCTAAAGTATGTAGGCGTAGTCTTGGCAGTCCTGTTGGCGGGCTGCAAGGCCAATGTGGTGCCGGCACCGACCGCGCCAGACCTTGAACTGACCCTCACGCCGGGCGTCATGCTCAAGCTGATGCGCGTCCCGGCGGGTGAGTTTCTGATGGGCAGCACGGATAAAGATGTCGACGCCGGCAGGGAAGAGAAGCCGCAGCATAGCGTCACCTTGAGCGACTATTTCATCGGCCAGTTCGATGTGACGAATGCCCAGTTCGCGCTGTTTGTGAAGGCGACGGGATACAAAACGACGGCTGAACAGCTGGGTAGTGGCTATGCCTATATCGACGGCACGCGGGTGGATACGCCGGGCGCTGACTGGCGGCATCCTAAAGGTCCCAGCAGTGACTTGGGCGGTAAGGATAACCATCCGGTGGTCATGGTCAGTTGGGATGACGCCGTGGCTTTCTGCGCCTGGGCCAGCCAGGTTACCGGACGTAAGGTCACGTTGCCCACCGAGGCGCAGTGGGAAAAGGCGGCGCGCGGCACTGCGACAAGCTCAGAATCGACAACCAGAATTTACCCGTGGGGCAATGAAGCACCCAATCCCACCTTGCTCAACTATGACTTGATGGTAAAGGACACGACGGCAGTGGGCAGGTACAGCCCGGTGGGCGATAGTCCCTATGGCCTGGCGGACATGGCGGGAAACGTGTGGCAGTGGACCTCAGATTGGTACGATGAAACCTACTATGTCAGTTCGGTGGCGCGTGATCCGCAAGGGGCAACCGCAGGCCTGTATCGCGTGCTGCGCGGCGGATCATGGGGCAGCTTTGCCTTGCTCGTGCGCGCGGCGGTCCGTGGCGGCGGCGCTCCAACCGATCGCCTGGATATTTACGGTTTTCGGGTGGCGGTGGCTGCTACCAGCCCGTAGTTGATGGTGTGTTGTGGCAGGTACGGGCGCACCCTCAGGTTTGCCCGTACGTGAATGCCATCTGGTCGCTAGCTTCCAGCCTCTTGCCCATGCCGGCGCATCAACTCCGCTACTGCCCACCCGCGCCCGGTTGCCTCAAGCCGTTGGCAATACGCTTTCAGTTCGCCGCGCGTGTGCTCCGGCCCGCCCTCGCGCATGACGGTCCACAACGGGTCGACCTGACTGGTCATTGACGCCATCATGTCGTCGTGCCACTGGTTCAACCGATACACGGCCTCGCGGCATACCAGTGGTTCGCTCGGTGCGAGGTTGTGCTGTTCGTGCGGGTCGTGGGCGAGGTTGAACAGCATCTCGCGCGGGAACAGGTGATAACCGTCGTGATACGAGCGCATGTACAGCCAGTCGTCGAAGCGGACGCTGCGCTGGCACACGTGCGCGCACTGGCTCAGCACCAGCGTGTCGCGCCCGGCCGCAGTGCCGTCCAAGGCGGCCGCGAAACTCTGCCCGTCCCAGCGTTGCGGCGCAGGGCGGCCGAGCAGCTCGGCCAGCGTCGGCCCCAGGTCGAGGTTGTAGTGCAGTCCCGAGTCCACGCCGGCGGGTTTGCCCGGCCAGCGCACGATCAGCGGAATGCGGCAGGTGGCGTGATCGGCGGTGGCGTGTTCGCCGTAAATCGCCAGTTCGCCCATGTTTTCGGCGTGATCGGAACTGATGATGATCGCGACATCATCGAGCACGCCCTGTTGCGCCAGCGCGTCGAATAGCCGCCCGAGGTGTTCGTCCATGTACCGGATGCCGGTGTCATAGCCATCGACCATGCGGCGCAGGTCGGCCATGTCAGCCAGTTCGCCCGGGTGGCGCGGGTATTGTGGTTGCGTGCGGTTGTCGAACATGTAGATCTCGCGCGCGGTGTGCGGGCCGATGGCATTGCGGTGCTCGCGCAACACGTCCTCGGTCAGCCATGCGGGCAGCGGCTCATCCGCAAACGGGTTGCCAAACGCCGCGGGCGCGCGGTAGGGCGTGTGCGGATCCCAATAGTTGACGTGCATGAACCAGTTGTCGCTGCTCGCATTGCGGTTGATCCAGTCAAGGACGGTGGGCGTGACTTCTTCCGCCGATTCCATCCCGCCCTTGCCGGTGTTGTACATCTCGTTATACCCGGCATAGAACCACCATGCGCTGTGCCTTTCGCCAAACGGGCTGATCAAGGCCGTGCGCATCCCGGCCGATCGCACGACGGCGGGCAGGCTGTTGTAGGCCATCTGGTCGCGGAACCCGCGCGACTCGCCTTCCAGCCGCATATCGGCCGCGGTGCCGCCGTGCCCCACCACGCCGCTGTGGATGCCGAACATGCCGCTCATCAACGCGGCGCGCGAGGGCAGGCACGGCGCGTCGGAGCAATAGTGATTGTCGAAGCGTGTGCCTTGCGCCGCGATGCGATCCAGGTTGGGCGACGTGTTGCGGTGATAGCCGTAGCAGCCCAGATGATCTGCGCGCAGGGTGTCGAGGTCAAGGTAGAGTAGGCGCATATCAGTGCTGCAATCCCATGCGCTCATACTGTTCAAGCGGCGCATCGCCGGCCTGCATCAGGCGCGTCATGTGGGCGATCATCTGCGCTTCGATGGCGGGATCGTCCAGCGGGTGTTCCTGTTTCGGATCAGTGTCATTGTCAAACAGCAGCGTGCCAAACTCGTGCGCGTTCAACCACTGGCGTCCGGGCAGCTTCATCGTCCTGCAGCCCTTCGTGAAGGTGAAGGGTTCGGCCAACTGGATGTCCTGCAGTTCCGCAACGTCAAACGGGGCGCGCATGTGCGTCGGCATCAGCGTGTAGTCATAGAGCGGGCCGTTGTCGGGATGCACCGGCGCGCGCATGTATACGTAGCGCCCATCGGTGACGTTGATGTGCCCGCCATGCACGCCGAACAGCGCCGCTTCGCGCACGGGCGTGTCGCTTGCCACGGTTGCGGCGAGTGACTGGCCTTGCATGTCGGCAGGAATCGGCGCGCCGAAGAAGTCGAGCAGCGTGGGCGCCAGGTCCATGGTCTGGACGAGGCTGTTGCGCCGTTCGCCCTGTTTCGCGCTGCGCGGGTCCCAGATGAACAGCGGCGTATGCGCCACTTCGTCATAGAACGGCTGTGCGATCTTGGCCCACCAGTCGTGCTCGCCCAGCAGGAAGCCGTGGTCGGTATTCACGATGAGCAGGGTGTCTTTCCACAGGTCGAGTTCGTCCATCAAGTCCAGCACGCGCCCGAGGTAATAGTCGCACATGCTGTGCAGCGCGGCGTTGGTGAGTCGCATGTGTTGCACCTGTTCGGGCGTCTCGGAGACCTTCGAATAATTCGGCCAGTCAAACTGCGGGCCGTCATAGGCGTGCGGGTACAGGTCCTTGAAGCGCTGCGACGCAAAGAACGGCTCGTGCGGGTCGAAGGTTTCGAGTTGCAGGAACCAGTTGTCTTGCCCGCCGTTGGTGCGCAGGAATTCTTCGCCCAGTGCGAATGATTGCGCCTGTGGCATGGCGGCTTCGTCCTGCATGCGCGAGCGGTTGATCCAATCCTGCTTCATCATCGTCAGGTCGGGGCGATTGGTCAGGAAATCGGGAAACTCGCGCGGGCGCAGATCGGCCTTCCAGAAATCGCCTTCCTGACCGCGCACGGTCTCGAAGGTGCTATAGCGGTTGTGATACGTCGCGCCGCCGTCCTCCCAGTAAT
Organism: uncultured bacterium; assembly: GCA_903873965.1. Taxonomy (GTDB): domain Bacteria; phylum Chloroflexota; class Anaerolineae; order J036; family Brachytrichaceae; genus CAIXPS01. Next base: position 3,332 of record CAIQQO010000179.1, on the reverse strand, counting down.
GGTAATGATCGGTGATGAGGTGCGTGTGCACGCCGTGCTTCTTCAGGATTTCGGGCATCGAGTCGTCATATGGCTCGATCGGCCCCCAGCCACGGTGCAGGAAGTTGTAACGGCCAGTGTGTAGTTCGCGTCGCGCAGGCATGCACGGCATCGAACCGACGTAGGAACGTTCAAATGTGACTGAGCGTTCGGCCAGCCGCGCGAAGTTCGGTGTTTTGACCCAGTCGCAGCCGTACGGCTCAAGCATGCGACGATTCAACGAGTCAAACATGACCATGATGGCTTTCATTCAGTGGCACTCCGGGTATATCGAATGGGTGAATGATAAAGCACCCGGCGCAGAATGCAACGTCACCTTCGCAAGGTTGATCGGTCAATCAGTTAGTCTCTCAACGACTGGACGCCGAGTGCTTTAGCCGGGTTCTCTTGCGGTTACGGCTCTACCAGCACGCGGAAGCTGACAAAGGTGTTGCGTAGTGTGGGATCGGCGCCGCCGCGGGCAGCGCTGCGCAAGCTGTTTTTGGCGCCCGGGATAAAGCCGTTGCGGTACGCGCCGCCTCGTACGACGCGCGCGTCGCTACTCTTTGCAACCTCGCGCCCGTCATTAGCCACATAGGGGTAGGGCAGGGCGAGGCTGTTGGTCCACTGCCACACGTTGCCGGCCATGTCTGTGAGGCCGTAGGGACTATCGCCATCGGGGCTGTACGAGCCAATCGGCATGACGCTGCCGTTCTGGTTGTTGAAGTTCGCCAGCGCCGACGTGGGCGGATTGTTGCCCCATGGGTACAGGCGTCCGTCCGTCCCGCGCGCGGCCTTTTCCCACTGCGCCTCGGTCGGCAGTTTCACCTTGCGCCCTGTGACTTTTGAAGCCCATGCACAGAAGGCGCTGGCATCATCCCAACTGACTTGAACTACGGGATAGTTCACATCGTTGGGGACATTGGCGCCAGGTCCGCCCGGTTCGCGCCAGTTGGCGCCTTTCACCTGCACCATCGCCGATGAACTGTTGAATACCAGCCCGCTGCCGACAGTTTCTGCGGTAGTCTTGTAGCCCGTATACAGCACGAAGGCGGCGAATTGCTCCACGGTCACGTCATCCACGCCAATCCAGTACTCGCCGAGGGTGATCGTTTCTTGCGGAAATTCATCGCGCGTGGCATCCTGATCCGTCTCGAGGCTGCCCATGATGAAGTCGCCGGCCGGCACGCGCGCAAGGTCAAGGTAGACGCCATACGCCAGCGTCAAGTAACGCTCATCGGCCGCCGGCGGCGTCCCTGCTGTATCTGTTGCGGCCATGATGATTTGCGATGCCACCGTCGCTTCGATGCCCGTATAGGTTGACACAGCCTGCGGTGCATACGTCGCGGTCGCCGCTGCGGTCACTTTGGGCGTGGCGCGTGATGTTGCGCGCGGCGTTGACGTTGTCAGCCCGCCTCGAATCGAACTGGTTGCCGACGGCGCTGCTGCGGTGCGCGTGTTAGTCGGGCTGAGTTGATCCAGTGGGATGGGCGTTGCGGTGCGCCCGCTAACCGGCGTTTTGCCGTCGGTTAGCCCCCTCGCAAATCCAGTAAGGAAGCGCCCGCCAAATATCAGGCAGCAGCCGATGACCAGTACGCCAAGGATGATCGAGCCGACTAAAAGCAGCTTGTTAATCGGCTTTTTGGCCGTTGTTGCGGTGGATGATGCGCCGGGATAGCCCGGTGATGCCGGTGCGGCAGAGCCGCCGCCGGACGGATAGGCGATCGGCGCGGGCACTCCTGCCGGTATGGGCGCGCTGTGTGCCTGCGCCCCTGCGCCCGCCTGCGGCGCTGTGCTGACGTGTGGCACGGGTTTGGAGATGGGTTGGGCCGGCGCCGGTGGCTGTCCACCGGGTGGCGCCCATACCTGCGTGTTTTCCTCGGCTTCGATGATCGGCCCCGGCACGTCGCCCGGTTTGGTGCTTGGGTTGGTCAGATCAGCGCGCATGGATGCGGCGTCCTGATAGCGACGGCTGCGGTCGAGTGCCAGCGCCTTCATGAGCACCCGTTCGGTGTTTGGCGAGACGGGCTGTACCAGATGATGGAACTGGCGCAGCGATTGCAACGGCATGCCGGACAACTGGTCGGTGGCGCTGGCAGGCGGACTGCCGGCCAGTGCCTGATATAGCGTGGCTGCGAGTGAATACAGGTCGCTGCGCTGATCGGTGTTGCCCGTATATTGTTCGGGCGGGGCGTATTGCGGAGTCAACGCGCTGACCAGCGTCTTGGTCGCGGGGCCGCCGGTGTTGACGATTTTAACAAGCCCGAAATCGACCAGCACGGCGCGCCCATCGGGTTGTACGATGATGTTGGCGGGTTTGATGTCGCGGTGCAGGATGCCACGGCCATGGATGTAGCCCAGCACGTCCAGCAACTGGTCGGCATAAGCCAGCACGACCGGTTCGTACAAGCCGTCCGTGCCGATGAGCTTTTCAAGGCTGCGGCCTTCGATCAGGTCCATGACGAGGTAATAATTCTCGTTCTCCACGAAGTAGTTGGAGACGCGCGGCAGGCTCATGTGGCGCAGCCCCGCCAGAATCTTTCCTTCGCGGTGGAATTGTGCGGCCATGTTGTTGACCATGGCCGGATCGGGCGGCGAAAGCATTTCTTTCACAACACACGTTACATCCAGGCTGAGGTCATGAGCCTGATAGACGGCGCCCATGCCGCCTTGCCCAAGCACACGCTGGATGCGATACCGATTTTGCAACATCTGGTCTGTCTGGAGCATGCTTTGATTATGGCACATTTCCGTCACAGTTACCACTGCTTTATGCGCATTTATCGATATATCTATGTCGCCACCTTCTTGTGCAACCCTGCGTTTTGCTGGGAACCATGCGTTCATCAACCGATTTCCCCACTCTTTGACGCCGTTCATGCCATATTCACGCAGTAGTGAGTACAATAGCGATGCGTAACTAGAGGTATCACTCTCAAAATATTCAGCCAGATGGAAACCAATCAACCGCGTGCGACTCGACGCTTCAGTAATAGGGTCATTCTCGGAGGCATCGGCGCGGTAATCGCGTTGGTGGTAGTCGTGGCAGTCGTCGCGGCGGTCGTTCTTTCGGTGTTGGGCAGCGCGTCGGCATCCAAGTCCACGGCCAAGCCGCAGTTCATTACGACTATCTACAGCACCGAACCGGCACCGCAGGCCAACAATGCGGGCGCCGCGGACGCTGTTACGCCGATAGCCACACTGGCGCCTGTTACCCCCGAACCGACGGCAGCCCCCTCGGCCACGCCCAAAGGCGACTGGCAGAACGGGGAGCGCATCACGTTTCTGGTATTGGGCATCGATCAGCGCCCGGT
>CAIQQO010000178.1 GCA_903873965.1 uncultured bacterium | reverse complement strand
CAACCCCGTTCTATTACTATGCTGTTTACAGGCAACAGCAAACACTATCGCTATTTAGTCTTTTTCCACTCGCCAAGCTGCTTGTTCATCTCAGCCAATATCTTGTCGCCACCGGCATCCTTGATTCGCTTCTGGTATTCAGGTAGTTTCGCGTCAAAGTCTATGAAGCCGATACCCATCAGAGCATATTCCTTAGTCACTGCGGCAACCAAGGCCAGTTCAGTCTTGACAGGTTCCTGGTCGAAGACGAAGCCCATTACCGGCGAGATTGCGGCCTCGTTGTTCAGTTTGGCCGTCGCTTCCCACGCGCCTACCTTAGAGGGGTCGCTGTAGTAGGCGTTGAACTGGTTGCCGTACTCCCAGTCGCCGTTCGGGTTGTAGGGACTGTTATCGGCGGTAATGCCATCGGGCAGACCGATGACTTGCTTCGCCTTGTCCTTCCACAACCAATGTTTGCCTTCGATGCCATAGCACAGCGTGTTGTAGAGCGGTTTGTCGGTGTTGATCAGTTCAAAGTACTTGACACAAGCTTCCGGGCTGGAGGAACCCTTATTGACGCCGATCATGGTAGCGATAATGCCACCGGTGTTGAGGAAGTTCTTCGAAAGGATCTTCGATGTCCATTCGAAGCCCGTAATCGACTTCATTTCGGAATCCCATCCCGGCTTCATATTGTGTAAGGCTGTGGCTTGTTTGCCTGCTTTATCCTTGGCTTCTGCATCTGCCTTGGGCCATGGCTCTTTGCCCCAATAGCCAGCTACGTTCCATCGGCGCACCATCTTCATTGCTTCGACCCATCCTGCGTAATCCCACTGGTGCACAACCTGGGGGTCTTTCGATTCCATATCGATGAGGCCATAGCCAACCGTTTCACCTTTGTAGTAGATGTCCCAGATGCCGCCGCCACCGCCGTCATCGCAACCAATGGCTTTCACATCGGCTGGCTCCCCTTTTTTTACGGCTTCCCAATAAGGCTCAAGGTCATTGAGCTTGGTGGCTTTTGTCAAATCAAGCTTGTACTTGTCAGAAAACTGCCTCGGACAGCCAGCCCCGAAGTTGGACGTCCATGTCTGCTGGTTGATAGCAGCATATAGCTTGCCCTTAACTTTGGCTGCTTCCCATGCGCCGGGTTGGATCTGTTTCCAGTAGCTAGGAGCGAGACTCGGCATCAAGTCTGTCAGGTCAGCCAGAACTGCGTTTTTGACATTTGAATAGTAATTATTGGCCCAACTTGACACAAATGCCATGTCATACTTTTCGCCGGCGGCATTCTTGAGCTGCATTTTGTCGCTGAAGGCTGACCAGTCGAGTGGATTCAACTGGATTGTTGCGCCGATCTTCTCCTTAAGCGTCTTGTTCATTTCGTCTTGCACGGCCGGCACATCCTTGAAGGTGGCTCGGGCGCCATAGAAATAAATAAGCTCTACAGCTGCAGCCGCAGTGGGTTGCGCCTTGGGTGCTTCGGTCGGTTTTGCATCAGCAGCTTTTGGAGCGGTTGTAGCCTGTGGCGCTGTTGATGCGCTACCGCAGGCAGCCACTAATCCGGTGGCTAAGGCTGCCCCTGTTAGTTTGAGGAAGTTGCGTCGACTGATATGATTATGCCTACTAGTCATGAGTCTTCTCCTTCATTGGTAATCTGCAAGCTTGCAGATTGCTATTTACCGAACGTGCAATTGCAATTTCGAACAATGGCCCTGGCGATGTTCGCCAGTAAGTCACCTCCTTAAGTCGCAGCCGAATAGATAGCATTAGACGCTGCCGTATAAGGCGTTATTCCTTAAGTGAGCCAAGCCGGATACCGCGGACAAAATAACGTTGCACGAACGGATACGCCAGCAATATCGGGCCGACGCTTAAGGCAACCATGGCCATGCGTGCAGGTATTCTGGGCGGGTCAACGCGTAGGCCTGCTTGCTGTGATAAGACATCAAGGAATTGCATGTTATTGACGACGGTGTACAGCAAGTATTGAATCGGGTAGTACAGAGGTTTTTCGATGTATAGCAACGGTGTGAACCAGTCGTTCCAGTATGCCAGCATTGCAAATAGGCCGATTGTTGCAAGTCCAGGTGTTGAGAGCGGGATGACGATTGTGAAGAAAGTGCGCCACTCGCCGCAACCGTCGATCCGGGCAGCGTCGAGTAGTTCCTCCGGCAGGTCCCTGAAGTAGGTCCTTAAGATCAGAATCCAGCCGCCCACTGCAAGATAGGGTACGATCAAAACTGTTATCGTGTCCTTGAGCTTGAGGATTTGAGTAACCAGAATGTAAGATGGCACCAACCCACCGCTGAATAACATGGTGAAGAAGATGTAGAAAGCCACTGCTTTGCGATACTTGAATTGTTTGCGCGACATGGCGTATGCCACCAGTGCCATGACCAGAAGCCCAACCGGCGAGCCGATACCGGTGACGACCAGGGATATCAGATAGGACTGGAAAACCTGCGCACTGTCCACCAGCAAATAACGGTATGCGGAAAGACTGAAATCCATCGGCACAACAGAATATCCTACTGTGACAAGTGCCTTCTCACTGGATACTGATGCAGCAAGGACGACGATAAAAGGTAGTAGACACGCGACACTGATAAGAGTGAGTACCACATTCAGGATGATCCGCCCGATGATACCCATTATCTTGTACCTGGTATCCGAGTAGATTATCGGGTCTGTTTTTCTAGCGGTATTTGTTGTCATTGTCTCGATTCCGATCAATACAAAGCACGAATGGCATAATCCCGTCTTTCACTTTCGATTACTAGAACAGCGCTTTGTCAGGGTCGAAGCGCCGTACAAGCCAGTTTGCTGATAGCACAAGAAAGAACCCAACGATGGATTGATACACGCCTGCCGCTGCTGACATTCCCAGGTCATTCATCTGTCGTAATGCGCGGTATACAAACGTGTCAATGACATCTGTCGTCGGGTATAGGGTGGCCTGGTCGCGCGTCACGTTGAAGAAGAGACCAAAGTCCGCGCGGAAAATACCAGAGACAGCAAACAGCGTTAGGATAATGATTACGGGCACTAGATGTGGGAAGGTGATATACCATATCTGCTGCAATTTGCCGGCGCCATCCATTTTGGCTGCCTCGTATAGTTCCGGGCTAATGCTCAGCATGATCGCAAGATAAAATATGCTGCCATAGCCGATCCCTTTCCAAAGTGTCACCACAATCAGTATGACCGGCCAGTAATCTGGTTCACGGTACCAGGCAATTGAATCAACTCCGAACAAGGCAAGTACCTTGTTAAGCATTCCATTGTCTACGCTCAGAAAGGCGAAGGCGAAGTATCCCACGACGACCCATGACAGAAAGTGAGGTAAGAACATGAATGTCTGGTAGAACTTCGCGCGCAGTTTGCCTTGAACTTCATTCATCAACAGCGCAACAAGGATATTGGTGATCGTTCCGGTAACGATGAACAGCATGTTCATCATCAATGTGTTACGTGTGATGCGCCAGGCCACGTCTGAACCAAACAGAAACTTGAAGTTCGTTAATCCAATCCAATCACTACCAAAGATGCCTTTGTCGAAGCGGTATTCCTTGAAGGCGATGATAATGCCGAACATGGGCAGGTAGGCAAAGACGAAGATCAACAGAATTGCCGGCAGCGACATCATGATAGATGCACCGTTGTTGCGCGACCAGCGCTTCCAACGAAGTTGGCGTTGCTCTTGCGCAGACTGAAATCCAACCGGTCCAGGCTTTGTGGGGTGAATCAGCGGCTCACGAACGGACATCCTCTCCTCCTCGCGAACGAATTGGGGACAACCTTTAGTGTAATCCTATTATATTAGTTGGCGAACTTCCATTTACATGATATGCAAGGCAAATGTACTCTTCGCCATATCGCCAATGTTATGTGAGTATAATCCTGCTATGTGGCTTTGTCAATACAACTTACTAACTATCCCGGTTTCTGGTTGTCGCGGCACAGATAGTGCGATCAAGCCTGTTGACAATGCCCTTGTAAACCAATATTATGATGTGAATAGTAAGCGATATTAACTAACAGACTTTTGACGTTGAAATTGGTATTATGCTGGCGCACAATGGACGGTTCGCCCAGCGCAGTCTCTGGTAAATCTTGGCATACAGCCGGCATGCAACTCGATGAATATAGGGTCTCTAAATGGTTGGGTATGATGGTTGATAAAGATAAGGTACCGAAGGACGAGGTGCAGTTGAGTGGCCTTTTGACAGCACCCAATGCGGCCACGGTCACAGCTGTGCAACACCTGGGTGGCGATCTGCTCATCCTGGGTGCAGGTGGAAAGATGGGACCCAGCCTGGCACTACTGGCTCAACGCAGCATTCAAGCAGCAGGACTTAGCCACACAGTGCATTGTGTGTCACGTTTCAAGTCCCCTGATATTGTCCATGAACTGGTTTCTGCGGGGGTGCGAATCACTAGTGCTGATCTACTCCAGCCAGGCGCTATCGACGCGTTACCTGATACACCTAACGTGATTCACCTGGCAGGGATGAAGTTCGGCACAAGCGGGGCAGAGTCACTTACCTGGATGCTCAATACTTTTCTTCCTGGTCTTGTTGCAAGGAGATTCATCACATCACGGATCGTGGTGCTTTCAACGGGCAATGTTTATCCCTTTGTTCCGGTAGTCAGTGGAGGCGCGACCGAACAAACTCCAGTTGCCCCATTTGGTGATTATGCGCAATCATGTGTGGGGCGCGAGCGCATGTTTCAATATGGCTCGGTCAACAATGGCACACCGGTGGTCATATTGCGCCTGAACTATGCCAATGACCTGCGTTATGGCGTACTGCATGACATTGCGCAACGTGTACTTGCAAACGAAGCGATCGATTTAGGCATGGGTAACATTAATGTCATCTGGCAAGGGGATGCGAACAGGGTTATCTTACAATCTTTTGCAGCATGTGCCAGCCCTGCACGTGTTTTGAACCTGAGCGGGCCTGAGACTCTCTCAGTGCGCTGGGTGGCTGAGCAATTCGGTGGGATTTTCGGGAGTCCTCCTCTGTTTAGTGGTGTAGAAAGCGGCAATGCGCTCCTTTCAAATACGGCTGAATGTCAACACCTGTTTGGGTATCCCCAGATTTCACCATTGAAAATGATTCAGTGGACGGCGCAATGGATTCAACAAGGTGGTCGTTCACTTGCCAAGCCAACCCATTTTGAGACACGAGATGGCAAGTATTAGGAGCTTATTTGCTAACAAGTACTCCTTTAGTCCCCACTACCCATGAAGCACCCTCATATATTATGGAGATAACGAACAGGTGCATTGCTGTGCGCAGGCAGTTGCGCGAGGGTTTGGTGATCCCGGCTCATCCACTGGCATTAACGGCTGACCGCAAGCTTGATGAGTGTCGCCAACGCGCCTTGACGCGCTACTACATTGAGGCTGGCAGCGGAGGACTGGCTGTCGGTGTTCATACCACCCAGTTTGCCATTCGTCAGCCGGAGATTGCCATGTATCCGCGTGTGTTGCAACTCGCCATCGATGCATCGCGCGAATACAAGCAACGCCCTTTAATGATTGCTGGCGTATTGGGTAAAACAGACCAGGCGATAGTCGAAGCAATGCTGGCGCATGATACTGGTTATGACGCTGTATTGCTAAGCCTCGGAGGGTTGGGCCACTGGACTGAGGATGAACTTGTCGCACACTGTCGCCGCATCGGCGATATTCTCCCCCTTGTGGGTTTTTACCTGCAACCAGCCGTTGGAGGAATAGCGCTACCTTACCGTTTCTGGCGACGTTTTGCCGAAATCGAATCGGTGGTCGGCATCAAGATTGCTCCATTCAACCGCTACTCTACGCTGGATGTGGTGCGTGCTGTTGTGGACTCGGGTCGCAATGGCGACATTTCGCTGTATACGGGCAATGACGACTCTATTTTGCATGACCTGCTAACACCGTTCATATACCCCAAACGAGAGGCACCCCATGTCATGCTCGAAGTGCGCATCGTCGGAGGATTACTTGGGCACTGGGCAGTGTGGACACGCAAAGCCAGACAGATTCTTGACCAGGTGCAAGCATGTATTCGAACGCGCGCACCCGTCCCACAAGAGTTATTACAAATGGCCAACCAGATTACCGATAGCAACGCAGCATTTTTTGACGCTGCAAACGCATTTCGTGGCGCCATTACCGGCCTGCATGAAGTATTACGGCGACAGGGACTGCTCGAAGGTATCTGGTGCATTGATCCTGAGGAGTATCTGTCGCCGGGCCAGAGCGAAGAAATCGACCGCGTCTACCGGCAGTATCCGCATTTGAATGACGATGAGTTTGTGGCAGAGCATCGCGATCGCTGGCTGAAATAAACTCTTCAAACTCATCGTTAATAGTCATGGCAAGCCTAGCAGGCGACTACTGAACCATTTGCAGTGCTATCACAGCTTGTTGCACAGTCGCGACTTCGGCCAGCTTGCCTTGAGCGACCAGATCCTTCAGCGCAACAGAAGGATCGGTGTCGGTCGGCAGATGCAATGACTGCAGCAGTGCCTCGTAGGGCACAGCGCACTGATCACTGACCTCGCGCAATGTCATCCGGCCTTTGACCTCGCTGCCTGTGAGAACCGTTCCTGCGGGCAGACCGGTTGGGGTGGCATGCGGCGTCGCTGCGATGACTGACACAGGAGTATCAGCGGCAATTGCGGTTGCCGCAGGTATCGGTGATGCCACAGGCGTCGTAATAGCAGAAGTTCCCGCGCGGGCTGTCAACTCGTCTTTTAGTGAGGTGATTTCGAAGCCGGGCAAGATGCCTTCCAAGTCTTTGAGCGCAGTGCTTGCTGGAATGTCGCTGTTGACGCCGATCAGCGTGTACAGTTCTGTCTGAGAGATGCCGATGCCATCACTCACCTGTTGAATCGTCATCCAGCCTTTGAGGTCGGCAGGCTTTAGTTGATTTGCCGTGACTTCACTTCGTCCACTGGTCGACCATGCGCCTGCGCTCTGGGCGGCAAACACCGTGCCCAGCAGCGCAACGATGAATAGAACGGGGATAAGAAAGGGATTGACTCTCATGATGGATCTCCTCTGGAAGTTGGGCTAATTTTCGGACGCGTGTGATTTGATGGGTAGCCATGCCGGTGCGAGTTTGACTTCAAGCGCGCCATGTCGCGGACAACTGTCCACGCATTGCAGACAGCCGATGCAGTTGCTGCTGACAATCTTGGCATCGTGTACGTTAAGCTTAACCGGGCATGGACGTGTGCAGATGGCGCAGCTCTTGCACGAGCTTTCCTCGCGCCGGATACGCAGCAGACTGAAGTTACTCAAAACGCTGATGATGCCGCCCAGTGGGCATAGGTAACGACACCACGCGCGCTCCACGAAGAACGAAGCCACCAGCACAGAAACAGCCACTAAATAAGCGCGCCAACTGGTTGCCGGATTGAACTCGAACAGCCAGCCCAGCCCAAACAACGTGCGATAGGGATCGACTTCTGCAAATAACAACTTCACCGATGAAATCGTCTGATAAAGGATGACCGCGAGTGTGATGAATCGTCCGTAACGCAGGATGGCATCGAGTCGGGTGGGCAACTCAACTGGTTTGATATGCAGCCGACGGCGAATACCGTTGAGCAGGTCCTGCACCGCGCCAAACGGACATACCCAGCCGCAGAAGGCGCCACCGGCGATCAGTGTGCCTGCGACCAGCCCAATCAGCAGTATGATGTTGGACAAGTGCGTCTTTGGAATCGTGGCGCCCTGGCTTGACAGGAACGTCCATAACGTCTCGATGCCCCCGAACGGACACAACGCATCGATTGATGCGGTTGAGCCATCTTCAGCGGCCATGTAATGGGCGACGCTTCCGCCGATGATAAATAGAGCAAACGCCAGCTGAACGATATGGCGCGATCGCTGTGACCAGACCATGCGCCGCCGTCGATCCGCTGCTGGGGTGCGATCCTTGAAATCGAGTGAGTACCGCTTAAGAACGGGTTGCATTTTCATTGAGAGCCGTCTCCTGATGTAAGGTTGATTCAGATGCAGACACTATATCGACCAGATATGGAGAAGTTGTGGAAATTGGCGGATCAGATCGTGTTTTTAGCAGTCCGCGTGACAACAAAAAACCGGCTAACTGATGAACAGTTAGCCGGTTGGTGTGAGTACGATCGATGCAGATCTAGCGATTGCCGCGCATGCCCCCGCCCATCTGGCTGCGCATGCTGCCGCGCCCGGAACCCATCTGACCGGCGCCGCTTCCTTGCGCTGCAGTTCCCATGTTGTCGCACACGCCATCGCCATCGCCGTCCACGAAGCTCGCACCGGGCGTCCCCGTACCATTACCGCGCGGGCTCCACTTCTCATTGAGTTGTGAGGTGATGTTGGTTTTCATGATGGCCAGATTGGCGTCGGCCTGCGCCTGGGTAAATCGTCCCGATGTGACCATCGTCTTCATCCAGTCTGAGCGTGTCGCTACAAAAGCATTCACGATGGTGTCGCGCGACACACCTTTATCCTTGGCCACGTCGGCAACTGTTTTGCCACCGTTCAGTGCAGCAACCAGGTCAGCCTGCGTCATGTCGAGTTCCTTGGCTGCAGTCGCGATCATAGAGTTTGCCTGACCGCCCATCATGCCGGCGCCCTGCATTCCAGCACCCTGCGCCATCATCCCACGACCATTCGAAGGCGTTTGCGTTGGGGTTGGCGACTGTGCAAGTGCGCTGCTGGTGAAAATGATGCCGCTGGTGATGGCTGCTGTTGCGATTAATCCACTGAGTTTGAACCATTTGTTATTCATGATTTTGTTCCTATCTCTTTCCCTTGTGTAACTTTTGTTTCTCTTTCGGTCTTGCTCCGATCTGATGTGCATGGTTATAGCGGGAAGTTGTGGAGAAGTAATGGAGATACTCTGCCCACACGGGCAAACATGACATCGCGACATGAACTGGCCGTGGTTTTCATTGCGAGACACATCCCAAATAGCAGATTGCAGCAGGATTGAGCTTGGAAAACGTTGGATGGTTAAAATCCAGCAGAAACGAGGTACTAAAAAACCGCCGGGCTAGTTTGTTTTACTAGCCCGGCGGTTTTTCCTTCCATAGCGGGAGTTGGATTCGAACCAACGACCTCCGGGTTATGAGCTGCAATTCTAGTAAGTATCATTTTACCCATCCGGTACGTCTTTCGAGCTAACCCGACGATCGTTTGATTCGATGAACCCTACGATCTACAACTCACTAACTTTACGCAGGTACCGGGCAGTTGTCAATAACGTTTTGGCACTAAATCTCTACTTTCATTCTCGTAAAGCGTGCAATGTGAGATATTGATTTTCGTGGCTATATGTTTGAATAACTAAACTACTGGCTAATACAGAGGTCGATGCATGAAAAACACTTGGGCATCGATATGTCACGACTTCCTCAATCTTTGTGTACAGTATGCATAGTTGGATGCTGTTATCGTGTAAGTCGTATACGGAGGTTCTCTGTAGGAGGATTTCCCGAAATTTAGCTTCAACTATTCACACCCTTCACAATAACCGCCTGTCTTTCTGTGCTGGTTTGATTCGGAGACAGCGATACACAACGCCGGAGTGAGAACGTTCTTTGATGAATCCCTTTTCAACCATGCGCCGGCCTCATAGCGTCATGCTGAATGGATGTACACCGGTATCTGTATACCAGGATTGGTAGGACTTGTAAGCGGAAGTAGCTGGACCATTGTAGAAATTCCCGCTATCCGTGCGTTCTTCCAGTCACTGCGCCACAACGTCCTGTTCGATTGTCGTCTTGAATGTATCCAGTAAACGGGCGATGCTGATGGCTGTTTCTGTCAGCCCTGCATTCTCGCTCGTGATAGCCCAGCGCGACAATCTTTCTCGCAGGGCCAAGTCGCTGATTGCAGGATCATAGTGATACCGGGCTCATGCGGTGTTAATGGCGGCTCGGTTAATTTCACCATCGACGTCCATAACCCAGCGGGCGCCATCCCACCGCAGCCATTTGCGCCGTGTGTTACAAAAACGCAGGTGGTCGGTAAACAGCGCTGCCAGGCACTCTGCATTCCTTGCGTCGGTGAGATTTGCTCCTGAGAGAATCTGTCGGAATTCAATAAAGTCCGGTTTTCCGTCTACTACATCACAAACACGCTGTATCTCGCCCATAGACAGCCCGGCATCCAGCATGAACTGATAATGGTCCGCCGGACTGGACGTTGCGAATTGTTGGGTGAGCTGTAACGGTGATCCGAGCATTACCTGCTGACTCACTGATGGCAGTGTATCAATCAGCGCCTGGGCCAGGATCGAGGACTGTTCACTGCTAATATCCGCCATATATTAACTCCTTTAACTTGAACCAACGATTTATAGCGTGGATAAATGTCTAGATTGTTGGTGCTTTTAGACT
>CAIQQO010000177.1 GCA_903873965.1 uncultured bacterium | reverse complement strand
TGTTACCCAGGCTGACTCAAATGTGACGATTTTTAGCATTGTAGTCCAAGCCAGCCCGGCGGCGGCTAGGAAAATTCATAGAGATGGTTCAACGCGGGTCAAGCGCGGGTATGAATATGGGTTTACAAATATGTCCATTACACCACTAAATTGCTGCGACACATTGTGACATACTGTAACTTGAAAGGGCGCTTAGTTCAACACACAGGTGATATCACGCCATTAATTCATCGATGACAAACACCCGTATCTCACTCACACGTTTGAGCCGAACATCAATTGCTTTTCCCTTTCTCGATCACTTTCTTCGCGGGTGCGAGTTACCCATGTCTGCGCATCTTCACCGGCAAGCGGATAGGGCGCGGTTCCTGCAACCTCAACCCAGCTATAGCGTGGCGAGTCCTCACCGAGTGCAGCACGCGCGTTCTGCATGAGTCGCATTGCCAGTTCGATCTGTTCGCTGATGGGAAGTTGCTCGGCCTGTTTGACTAACTCAAGTACTGTTGTGCTCATCGCTTTCCTCGTCAAAGGGATTATAACCGCGCAGGAACGACCTGGCGTCCGCATCGACTTCGCAGTTCACCAATACATCACAGAACCCATCTCGGTTGCGCGGGCGGCTGCTATTGCGGGTGTTGCGTTCGACAGGATGAAAGACATCCTGGCTGAACGCGGCATTGCGCTACGACTTGGACCGGAAACGATTGAGGAAGCTCGTGACAAAATCGAGTCGTTGTGGCGCATGCTCTCATAGACCCTGCATCAATGGATAACGTCGTCATAGCATCTGCTCCCCCGCGCATGGCGTCTCCCCCCGCCGTGCGCGGTTTTCGCCCTATACTACAGCCACGCCCAACCAACATTCAGGGTGGGGTCTGGTGCTGGACGTTCGAAAAGTCGTTGCTCAAGCAGCAAGTTGCTCATTTCCTTGCTGATGAGTTCCCTGATCAAATTGATAAAGAGAAATAACAAGAAGCAAACCCATGCGGGTACCTGAAATCATCTTCCGCGACTTTCGAAACTCCCGCGGCGAACAACGCATTTCGTTTGTCGATCCGCTGACCGATCAAGCGCGCCCGATCACGGTCATCGCCGGGACAAATGGCACATAATCTGCCTAATCTGTGTAATCGGTGTAATCTGCGGACTCATTGCGATAAACGGTCTATACTCCGGTAAACTCTCAGGATATAGTGAATCACCATGAACATACAAAACACGACCTGCGCCAAAATTGGTTTCCCTTCGGATGGTTCGACAACGGCACGCTATACCTCAGGCTTGACGGTATACGATGAATCGCTCATCGATGGCCGATTCATCGGTCGCTATTGGAGCGGCAAAGGCTTTATCGAGCCTGAGCGGTTGTTGCGCTGGGTGGGCGAGAACGTGCACGGTCCAACCGTCGGCGCCGGGATCGACATGGCCGCCTTCGGGATTGAAGTGGATGGTCAGTCACTGCACTTCGGCTGGAAGCTGACTGGCACGTCGCAGGGAAAGTCGATTGGCGCGGGCAAGGTGCATGGCATTGTGTCGCTAACGCACACGCTCCTGCCGTTGGATGTCGATATCCACACAGAAGTCGATGGCACTGGCTTTCTTACCCGCTGGTTAAGCCTGACCAATCGCGCCGACCACGCCGTAGGGCTGGGGGCTGTCTGGCCACTCAGCGGCGTGTTGGCGCGCGTCAAGGAATGGCAGGCGTTGCTGGGCGGCGATGCAACCGCCAACGTTTTCAGCGTCGGTTATATGTCCGAGCGCATGTGGGGCAATGAAGGCGCGTTTGCATGGCAACCGTTGCCCAGCACCGCATTACGCATCGAAAGCCGCACCGGCAAGTCGGGTCACGGCACGCCCTTTTTTGTAGTGCGCAACGAAGCCACGGGTGAACACATCGTCGGCGGCATCGCATGGTCGGGCAACTGGGCCGTCGAGTTGACGTGCGAGCAGTACGCCGGCCCCGACGCGGTATTGGGCTTCCGCATGGGTCCGGTCAGTCCGGCCCCGCAGCGTGTCATCGAGGCCGGCGAAACCGTGGAAACGCCCAAAGTACACCTTGCCGTGCTGGAGACGGATTTCGATGGCGCCATTCAGGCGTGGCATCGCCACCTGCGCCAGAACGTATTGCGCTCGCTGCCGCCGCTGCGCGATAACCGCGTGTTGTATAACCATTGGGGTTATCACGAGCACGAGCTGACCGAAGCGCGGCTGATGCTGGAAGTCGACATTGCCGCCGAAATGGGCGCGGAAGTGTTTGTGGTCGACGCCGGCTGGTTTGGCAATATGGGCACCAACTGGTGGCGCACCGTGGGTGACTGGCAATGCGGCGATCGTCTGCCCAACGGGCTGGAACCTGTATTCGATTACGCGAGGCAAAAAGGATTGATTTGCGGTCTGTGGCTGGACCTGGAACGGTTTGGCGACCAGAGCAATGTCATCACACAGCACCCCGAATGGCGGTTGCAACGCTATGGCCGCGCGACCGAAACCGGCGACATCGACTTGACCAACCCAGACGCCATTGAACACCTGGAGCAGGCGCTGGTCGGGGTGATCGAACGCTACAAGCTGGAGTTGTTCCGCCTGGACTACAACACAATGCCGTTTGAAGGCGGGCAGACCGTGCGCGAAGGGCGCGCCGAAAACACGCTGTGGCGCTATTACGAAAACGTGTACGCGATGTACGAACGGATTGCGGCTCGTTACCCCAATATGCTGATGGAAAACTGCTCCGGCGGCGGCGGGCGCACCGATATCGGGCTGGTCAGCCGCTTCCATTACACCTGGGTCACCGACTGGCAGATCGCGCCGCGCACACTGCGCATCGTCAACGGCATGTCCATGGCGCTGCCGCCCGAACGGATCGACCGCAACGCGGGAGTGGGACAGGATGGGCATCAGCGCGCCGACTTGGATTTCCAGATGCGCTCGTGCATGCTGGGACACTTCACGCTGACGGGTATCTATCCTGGCGCAGGCGAGGGTAGCACGGACATGGTGCAGCGCATTCGTCACCACGTCGCTGTCTACAAAACAGTCATCCGGCCATTCCTGTCAACCAGCAAAGTATTCCATCACACGCCGGTGCTGAAGACGCATGAGCCGCAAGGCTGGGCGGTGATCGAGCTGGCCGCCGAAGACCAGTCGCGCGCCGTCGCCGCCATTTTCAGATTGGCCGGTCACGCCGAAGACACCTACCAGTTGCGGCTGCGCAGCGTCGCCGCAGGGAAACGCTACCGCGTCACGCTCGATAACGCAGGCCAAACCATCGAGATGGATGGCGCAGCACTGCTATACGAAGGCCTGACAATCCGGCTGGCGCGACCACTCACCTCCGAGCTGATCTGTGTTGAAGCCATCGTCGCCAACTAACTCGCTCTCGTAGCGCCGGCGATGATCAACGTCCAGGAAGCGTTGCTGCGCGAGAAAATTGATCCGTGGCTGACGGAGACAAACCTGTCTGCGTTAGCCACGGCAGCGTTGGGCGTTAAAACGCGCTGCCACGATCCTGTGGTGTTGACGGGCGGGTGCTGGAACCGCGTCATTGCTGCTTCGATTGACGATGGATCGCACAGCCTGGTCTTTAAGGTCACGCCAAAGCGGGCCGACGCCGACCTGCAACGCGAGTTTGACGTATTGCGATACTTTCGCGCCCACACTGCCTTGCCCGTGCCCGAGGTATATCTGGTAGACACGACTGGCGACCGGGTGCCCGGCAGTGTTCTCGTCATGGCGAAAGCGCCGGGCGTCGCGCTTGAGCAACTGAATGACCGGCTAAGTGACGGGGAACGTGCTGAGGTTGCTGCACAGATGGCTGGGCACATCGCCGATCTGCACAGGCAGCAGGCAGCAGGTTTCGGGGGGCTTGAACTGACCGCCCTGGAGCGAGCCGCAACCTGGCCGGAATTCTGGCTGCCGCGCCTCGATCAGACGCTGGCCGAAACGCGTGAGAAGCGGCGCGATCTACACGACCTGCTGGCCGGCATCGACGCCATTCGCGACGCATTGCCGGCGCTGCTGGATATTGGCGCGCGCGGAACACTGACCCATTACGACATCTGGGGCGGCAACGTCATGGTGCACTTCGTCGACAACCGACCTTACGTGAGCGCCTACCTCGACGCGTTTGGCTATTACGCCGACTACGCGCGCGAGATTTCATCGATGTTCGGGCTGGGCGGGCAACGGTTCATGGACGTGTACACGCAACGCCACGGATTGGACGACACGTTCGATGTGCGCCATGCCATCTACAGCCTGAAGATGAGTCTGCAGATGGCCTGCATGTATAAGGATACGAGCCGGCCTGTAGACCTGGCTACTGGGTTTCTACAGAAGGTGCAGCACTTCCTGGCGCGCCGCGGCGCGGCGTCAGCTTCCACAACGTCGCGTACTTCTTGCGATACTTCAGATCTACCTCAATCTCAATGAGCGCGAGTGCGGCAGCCTTGATCTCCTCATCGTGTACAGCATCATAGAGCTTGCGCATGCCCTCGATGATGTCGAAACGGATGAGCGTGCTGTTCTTCTCAGTGCTGCACTCTTTGTAACGCGCCTCCAT
>CAIQQO010000176.1 GCA_903873965.1 uncultured bacterium | reverse complement strand
TGACTGCGTGCAAGAGTAGGTCATTGCCAGAGAATCCTTTTCTTTTGTTTTCTCCCCGCCTTTCCTTCCCCCATTTTCTCAAACACCAACTTAATCGTCGGTTGGGTTCAGAGATTCGTCCACTGACTTCTGAATCGGAGTTTTCACTAATACACCGTCCGAAGGCATAAACCGCTCAGCAGAAAGAATGATACTGCTGTTACCGGCGCCACCAATGGTTTGATCAATCGATTTGGGATTTTCTGTTCTGATTGATCGGCGCCATACCGACAGTCTGTCAAGCTCCTCCGAGGTTAATTCGAAATAATCTCTTTTGAATAGCAGATATTCAGAGACATGGAGTAGTAATTTGTGCTTTACATCAGCCAGACTTACATAGGGTAGCCAATTGGTAAATCGCGATAATTCTCGTTCAAATGCCTGGGCAGATTGGGTACGGATTGTGTTTTCTTTAAGGTACAGGCGGGGTAGCCTGCCTGAGCGACGCCCACTAGCCCACTCTACCCCTACAGGGGCACGAACATCACTGCCCAACAGCAAGATGTGAATGTGAGCTTCTGAAAGCGCCTGCAGATCCGGTTCCTGAGCAATCAATGGAGTCAGAATGATCTTCCATGCCAGAGTAGTTGGAATCTCCGTAATGGCGCGGCTTAGTGCATCACGTTCGATGTTGAGATCCCCGGCAGCCGAAATATACATGATAACGACATTAGGCATTGGATGGTACTCTATTTGAGCACCCGCCACTAATCGCGGGCACAAAATGAACTTCACTGGTGTCAGAGACGCTTTCACGCAAACCCTTTTTACTGCGCAAACCGTCGATGATGACTGCTATATTAGGTCGTATGGCACTGCCTTCGCACAATCTTGACCTGAGTCCCGGGAATTGGTTCTCTAGTACGGAAACTAGATCGTCAACTGTTTGGCCAGGTACGTGCATTTCACTGACCCCGCCGGTCAGGTCGCGTAAGAGGGATGGAATCCAAACATAGGCCATCTTTTGGAAACAACTAATCCAGGCGCTCCTAGGATCTTTTTAGGTCCCAGGAGCGCTTATGGATTAGGCGCTATTTCGCTTGCGCCCACATGGCTTCAAGCATGTGCCTGGGCGACATTGGCAAGATAGTCATTCGCAAGCCTGTGGCGTTGGCGATGGCATTAGCGACTGCTCCTGCAGGTGGAACAATCGGTACCTCTCCCACACCACGCACGCCAAAGGGGTGGGTGGTATTGGGTACTTCGACCAGCACTGTTTCAATCATGGGCAGATCTAGTGCGGTGGGTATACGATAATCGAGCAAGCTGCCATTGAGCAGATGCCCTTGGGCGTCATACACGTATTCCTCATTGAGCGCCCAGCCAATTCCCTGTGCGACACCGCCCTGTAGCTGACCTTCCACGTAAGCCGGGTGGATTGCCGTGCCCACGTCCTGTATCGCTGTATACCTAAGTATTTGAACTTTACCCGTTTCCATATCCACTTCCACATCGACGATATGTGTGGCCAGCGCGACGCCTTCACCATTTGGGCTAATGCTGACACTGGCTACGACGTTACCATCGCCGTCACCAATCTTGCGTGCCAGTTCTTTGAAGCCTATATGGTTGGTACCGGAAGTTAACACGCCATCGGCGTAATCTATTGTTCCCGGATCGACATTCCATAGTTGGGCTGCTCTTTCACACATCTCATGAATGATTTTGAGTCCTGCTTTATGCACTGCTATGCCTGTCGAATAGGTCGTTCTGCTGCCCGCCGTGACATCGTTGTAACCGACAGAGTCGGTATCCACCACCATAGGTTTGATGTCCGATGCTTGAATTCCTAGTGTCTCGGCTAGCATCATCGCCATTGCAACACGTGAGCCGCCAATATCTGTGGATCCTTCGATCAGGTTAACCGTGCCGTCATTGTTGACCACCACCGAAACACTTGACGTTCCACCTGGCCAGTTTCCCCACCAGCCTGATCCTACTCCACGACCAACTTTGCATGTGGCTGAGCTAGGCGATGACAAGGCTGAGAGGTAATGTGGTGACGATCTCGCCCGTTCAAGCGTCTCAATGTAGCCTACTCGTCTGGAGATCGGGCCATCTACACGCCGATCACCTTCTTTAATACCGTTTATCAGTCGCATGTCTATCGGATCGATGCCGAGTTTGTTCGCCAATTCGTCCACCACACTCTCTGCAGCAAAGGCGGCATTGGTTCCGCCCGGCGCGCGGTAGGCGGCAGCGCGAGGTGTGTTCGTAACGACGTCGTAACCATCTACTTGTACATTGGCGATGCGATATGGATTCAGTATCACGCTCATAGCTGAGCCTACAGGCGAACCAGGATAGGCTCCGGCAGCATAGGCAAGTGAAACCTGCGCTGCAGTGATCTGGCCATCTTGGGCAGCGCCCATTTTTACTCTTATCACAGAGCCAGATGTCGGACCGGTGGCTGCGAGTACATCAAAGCGCGACATTGTCATCTGTACTGGCCGGTTACCACTCTTAAGCGACAGAAGTGCAGCAACAGGTTCGAGGTAAATGCCGATTTTGCCGCCAAAACCACCGCCGATTTCCATAGGAATAACCTTGATTCTGGAGACAGGTAACTGTAACACTTCGGCGATCTGTCTGCGTGCATCATGTCCGCCCTGTGTACTTGTCCAGACAGTGATCTGCCCGTCAGTTCCCCAGATCGCAGTAGCATTATGTGGCTCGATATACCCTTGATGCACAGTACTTGTCGTAAACTCCCTTTCGACGATGACAGAAGCAGCGGAGAAACCCTGATCCAGATCACCGCGTTGGAATTGGTCATGGCTCGCTATGTTGGTGGGTGTGGAACCACGCGCGCCAAGTTCATTCGTACGCAACTCATCCAGCAGGATAGAGGCATCGGGACGCATGGCCTGATCTACGGTAATAACCGGTGACAGGATTTCGTACTCGACATCAATGAGACTAGCCGCCTGCTCAGCAACGTGAGGGTTGACGGCAGAAACTGCTGCAATGGCGTGCCCGTGATACAGCACTTTTTCGCCGGCCAGTAGGTTGCTACTGAGGTAACGCCAGTTAATAGAGCCTTCGCCGACACGACTCACGACGCTCTCAAGCGTGGGCAAGTCTGCATTAGTAACGACAGCTTTGACGCCTGTCAATGCCAAGGCGCGGCTGACATCGATTGATATGATGCGTGCATGAGCATGCGGACTACGTAGTACTTTGCCATATAGCAAGCCGTTCATCCGTATGTCAGCGCCAAACAGCGCCCGCCCAGTGACTTTGTCAGGGCCATCATGTCGGATAGGGCGCGAGCCTATGACTTTATAGTGACGATTCTCTACAGAGATGTCTGCTGATGCCACTTGTTCCAGCGTTTCTGAATCCATTACTTTGTTACCTCCGCCGACATGACATCTGCCGCATCGAGTATGGCGTGCACGATTTTGTCGTAACCCGTACAACGGCATAGATTACCCGCAAGCCAGTGACGTACTTCGTGCTCGGAAGGGTGGGGGTGGCGATCAAGTAGCGCTTTGGCCGAAACAAGCACCCCCGGTGTGCAAATACCGCACTGAAGAGCTGCATGTTCCAGGAACTTTTGCTGCAAAGGATGTAACCCCTGCGGTGAAGCGATACCCTCAATGGTAGTGATGGATTTACCTTGAACTTCGACGCCGAGAACGAGACAGGAATTAACCAGTACACCCTCAAGAATGACATTGCAGGCGCCGCAGTTACCATTATTGCAGCCTTCTTTCGTACCAGTTAATCGGAGCACATCACGCAAGACCTCAAGCAGACTCTGTCTGGTTTCGCACAAGAACTCTACTTCTTCGCCATTGATCGTAGCTTGTACTACAGTTTTATTTGACATAGTAGTTATCAAAGTTGGATTTGAAATGGGCGATGCCTGCCATCGCGGTAATACAGACATCGCTGTGAAGGTATGTCAGGCTGAAGCTCTCGCAATCGCACTATCCAAAGCGCGTCGGGTTAACACTGCCACCAGATGCCGACGTTGTTCAGCGCTTCCGCGCATGTCCGTGATCGGCTTGGCTGCCAGTTGAGCAATGAGTGCCGCTTTTTCGATGGCTTGTGATCCAATTGGTTGCCCTACTAAAGATGCACCCGCCTCATTTACGAATAAGGGTGTCGGACCAACAGCGCCAAGTGCAATTCGAGCTGCCGTAATAACCACGCGTGTGTCATCGAGCGCTACCCAGACACCCACGCCGACAACGGCGATATCCATCTCATTGCGGGGAGTAAAGCGTAAATAGGCCCCATAGCTATGCGCTCGTGGCGCTGGCACTTGAATAGAAACCAGCATTTCGTCAGGCTCAAGCTGCGTTCGGCCGGGGCTTGTACAGAAGTCTTGTACCGGGATGTGCCGTTCACCGTTCATTCCTGCCACAACGGCAATCGCGTTGTGTGCGATTAATGCAGGGATAGAATCGGCTGCGGGGGACGCATTGCACAGGTTACCGCCCAAGGTGGCACGCCCCTGAATCTGGACACCGCCGATAAGTGAAGCGGCATCGATTAATCCCGGGTAGGTCTCCTTTATTACAGCGCTACCATAGAGCTTGTAGCACGGCACAGCAGCCCCAATAGTCAATCCGTCGATGAGATTGTATGAAAGCTGGTTGACTTCCGGGATGCGTTTGATGTCGACAACGATCTTCGGTTTGCGACGACCTTCACGCAGTTGCACAATGAGATCAGTGCCACCGCTGATGAGCCGTGCTTGGTCACCTTGCTGATGGAGTATGGCGATGGCTTCATTAACAGTGGTGGCAGGAATGTACTCGAATGCTTGCATTCAACGCACCTCTCGAGATAGATAGTTAGTTATATTTTGGACGGGACGACTCACGAGTCGTCACCAACGTAAGGGCGCGAAAACTCCTGCCCTGTTGAAAAGAATATATCACAGTGCAATAGTAGTATCAAGGCATCCACATCGCGCGACTTCGGCTAAAATTGGTCGCCTATGGCAACTACTTCAGATTTACGCAGAGGGATGCTCATCCGTTACAACGGGCAGATGTATCGAGTAGTCGAATACCAGCACATTGCTCCTGGTAACTGGCGCGCGATGGTGCGGATGAAGCTTAAAAACTTCGAAACCGGAAAGGTCATTGAAGATCGCGTGCGCGCGGGTGCTGATATTGACGTCATTAATACTGAGACGCGCGAGGCCACTTATCTGTATAAAGATGGCAACAACTACCACTTTATGGATACAGCGGATTATGAACAGATCATGCTGCCAGAGGAAGTGGTCGGCGATCAGATGATCTGGGTGAAGGAAAACGATAACGTCTCACTTCTGCTAGAAGACAATGGCAAGATACTCGACGTCGAAGTGCCCAATTTCGTGACGCTTAGGGTGGTACAGACCGATAACGTCGTGCGTGGCGATACAGCAACTAATGTTCTAAAGAACGCTTCACTCGAAACTGGTGCAATAGTCCAGGTGCCAGCCTTTATCAAGGAAGGTGATTCAATCCGTATTGACACCCGAGATGGACAATATCTCGAACGCGCTTAGCCTCTTTTCAAGCCCAAAGGGATGCAAAGCGAACTTAACAGCCGGGTCACTTCGTCACACAAAGACTAAGTTATCCGGCTTCTATTCTTCCCAAAGGTATGTGGAGCCCTTCTTTCATGCCTCCGGGACGACTGGCCAAACACTCACGCCGGCGATTTGATTCGTTATCTGGATTTGAACCATTCAAGAGTTGACCGGATACCGTCTTCATGTAGAGTGTAAGCAAAGTCGGGCAGGTGCCTGGCCAGTTTACCGCCATCCATGGCGAGTGGCTGCTCGAATTCGTACATGACTTCCAGCATCGCTCGGGCAGGTGCGTAGAAAAGGCTCATGAATCGAAATGTGCCGCGCGTTCGTATACCCATGGCAGGTGACGCACCGGTTTCCCCGTACACTTTAGTAATGAAGTCGCGACCCGTGAGAGGGCCTGCTCCTGGTATGTGCCATACCTGCCCACCTGCATTCTGGTCGCATGCAAGCAGATAACAAGCTGTAGCAGCGTCATCCGTAAAAAGTAGATCGTAGGGCATGTCAAGACTGCCATACCACCATGCTTTTCGATTGTGTAGCGCTGAGTCGAATACAACAGCGACAAATCCCTCGTAAACCATGGGGCCGTAAAGCGCCGCCAGCCGAGGCATGACGACGTCGATGTCGCCCGCCTTGTGTGCATCGAGCAACTGCTTTTCCATGCGGATCCGCAGTTTCCCGCGCTGACTGATCGCATTCATGGGATGTGTCTCCGTTGCCGGTATTTCTTGCAGTGGCCCCAAGGGGTGGATGTTGGTCGGAAACACCAACCGGGCGCCTGTTTCACGTGCCGTCACCGTGAAATTTTCGGTCACGGAAAGCCAGTTCTGCGAAGACACATATACACAGTTGTATATGACGGCCGCATCCTGGCAAGCAGCCTGTAGACTCGTGAGATCAGTGACATCAGCAGTCACGATGTCCGTGTCGTCCGGATATAGGGCGCGCGCACGTTCTTCGTTGCGCACAACGGCACGCACAGGGGCCTGTTCTGCGATCAACCGCAGTGTTAATGCTGTTCCAAGTGCGCCGGTAGCGCCGATGACAACGTGTTTTTCTTTCATGTTTGCGATGCTTATTCTACGGTATGAACAGACAAGGTGCGACCCCGCAGGAAAGCAACGTTACAGTTGACCGCTCTACTAGCGCAGTTGGTATGAAAACCTGAACCTTTATTCGGGCATGGCGAAGTTGATCAGAAGTACGATACCGCCGGCAATCAAGGCAAGAGGCCAAATGATACCGAAGCTGATGTCGAACAGAAACGCGGCAGTCAATAAACTGAAACCGCACCCACCGATCAGGGATCCCCGCACAGCATAAGACAAGCGGTTGCCGTTACGACGATATTGAGAATACGCAGTGCTAAATGACGTAATGGCGGGAATCATGATAAACAAAGCCCACCAGTTATGGAGTATAAGTACACCGATATTCTGAAGCATGAATACCGCGCCTAGTAGAATCAACACAATGCCCAATGCCCACTTACCCGTGTCTCTCTGCTTCGAGTAGATTCTGGCGCGAGGGATCGGGTGACTCGAATCATGTATGACTGAGAGATCCGTAGGTGGATTGGCGTCTGAATTTTCTGCGGATTGATTGGCTTGGTTTTCCGACATAAGGTAACCTCCGGTCAGTTCAAATAGGTGTTAGCGAGGTATATGCAAGGCCATACCTCTATATTGCTCATTTGCTACGCTTTACAGTAGCAGTCTATAGTCATGAGCGCGTCGGAACAAAGGAGGTAGCAGTCTACGTCTTAAGGCGGAACCAAGCCTATATCGCTTGTGTATTGGATTAGTTTGCCTTCATAAGTGTCTATCCGACCGAGCACAGCCCTTTGGTCCGCGCCAAATAGTGATTGAAGGGCACTGATGATCTCATTTTCGGGAATGGCATGAGGGCTCAAGCGAAGTATGAGGCTGCCATCGGTCGATTGGTGTAAGGTGAACCGAGCAATGGCGAACCGGCGCATCAACTGTGTCACATCGATATTGTTGATCACCTGTCCCGCAGTATCGCGAAATAAGGTTACCGGTCGACCCTCTATGGATGCCAGTGCTGGTGTCGTCGAATCAAAGGGATATACCAGCGTGGCTTGATCGCCTGTACGGTAACGCAGTAGGGGCAGAAGAGGATTAAAGCCGCCAGTCACCGTGATTTCGCCTCGAACACCGACCGGACATGGATCACCTGACGGGGTGAGGATTTCGATGAATAAGCGCGGTTGAAGAAGCTGATAAAAACTGTCGGCTCCGGGAAGTCCAACTGCGATCGGACCAGTTTCATTCATGGAATAGAGGTCGAGTATAGGGCAGTTGAAACGCTTTTCGAGATCAATTTGCAAGCCGGGTAACAATGTCATTGAAGTAGAAATCAGTGCCTTGGGGTGATGAGCACAAGGTAGGGATGCCAACTGCTGGAATGAAATAGGATCGCCCGTCAATATTTCAGGCGCCCATGCATCGAAGTAACGTATGCGGTCATCTGGCATGCGCCAGTCCGATGGATTCAGATTCAGCTTAAGATTACCGGCTTCTCCGAGCACAGAAGAAAGCGCGGCGAATGTGTAAGTGCTTTTTTGGCAACATATCTGAGCGATGCTGACGCGACCAGAACCGCCCATCATCTCAACACCACGCGTGCGCAAAGCGGCGCGCAGAAGTGGTACGTACATAGATGAAACGATGGGCAACGACAGTATTGTCACCGGGTGACCTGTAGTCCCTGAAGTGCTGTAGACAATCAGGTCATCAATGGATTGGTCATCCGGCACAAAAAGCCATGGCGCCTGGCCAAAATCAGCTCGGCAGGTTGTTGGTATATCGGCAAAAGAAACCAGTACTTGTTTCCTTTGACGATAAAAAGGCACTTCGCGCTCGCAGTACTTGACGAAGGGCGCAACCCATTCAGGATATTGGTCATGAGCCCAACGTGGAGTCCTGGTCAATACGTCAGCTTGAAAGGCGTAAATCGACTTTAATGCAGAGGAATCGATACGGTCACCAACATGATGATTGAATAATGGGGCAGACGGATGCTCATGAAGAGCTTTTAGTAGCTTTTTCCCGCTCTGTGAGATCAGCGGGTAGCGTTCGTTTTCACTCAACGGCATGATCGCGTCAGCAATGAATAGGCTTTACGAAGTCATCGCTCTGAGTTGCTCCAGGCCCTCTTCCACTTCTGCGCGCGGAAGATTTCCTGCCGCGAGTTCCTCATCCGTTTGCCCCAGCAACCATTCATAGTAGGAGATGCCCTCGGCAATGATCTCGCCTTTGGCTGCGCTACTGTCGTTTCCAAGGGGATGCATAGCCATCATATCGTGGAGCTGGTCTTCGGCCATGGCATATTGGCCAGTATCTTCATAATAATGAAACAGGGAAAACTTCAGTTCCTGAGGCAACTCGTAGTCTGCTATCTGTTCCAAGACAGTACTCACTTCATAGAGCTCCAGTTGTTCAGGCTGCAAATGGTGTTCATCCGAAAGAGCTAGGAACAGTCCCAACGAGCGGATGACTCGCTGATAGTGTTCTTGACTATTGCCACGTTCGAGTTGGTTTATCGCATCTTCACGCAACAGAATCGCAAGAGTTAAGCCCTGAACCGTATCGAGGTATTCGCCCGAACGAATCTTACCAAGCAGAAATTCCAGCGGTAGCAGACTGATGAGATGCGGATCGAGGCCGAAAAGTTCGTGGTAGCTCGTTTCGATCTCTGCGGTGACAGCCAGCTCGTTGCCAGCCTGACGTAGTTTGAGCAACTGCGCTACCAATCCTGAAAGCATTTCAGTCTGAGCCAGAAGGTAATCTTTTCTTAACATGCCGTTTTACTCTCTTGTGTATTTGGCTGCTGCCTCTTCCGCCGCAGCTTTCTTCATAGCTTCGCGAATAGCCAGCGCACGTGCTTCGGCAGCACGAGCTGCTTGAATCACCTTATGCCGGCCGAGACTACTTAGGGTGGCGAGCCTGTCCTCAGCGACTGCGATGCTTTCACCACTGGGTCGCAGCCCGAGTTGAGCCAGGCATAGACGTGCAAGCTCTTCTCGTCGATCCTGGTCATTTACGAATCTGGCGGAAGCAACTATTCGAGCGATATCCTGCAAACCATTGGAAAGGAATCCATAGGCTAGCGACGAGAATCGTGCTTCTGTTTGAAACCATGAATCATGTAATAGCCAGCATGTAACCAGAACCGTACTCAACCAATTGGAAACAGCCTTGTTGGCGTTGATATCCGGATTGAGTGAGGCACGAAATGGAGCAGTCAAAGACTTATCTGCAGATCCGCCCAGATATCGAATCAGGTCGGCAACTACGGCGTCGACGTGTATGGTGCCCTCACTACCGATACGCGGAGGCATGAGAAATTCACCTGGGCATTCCGCCAAGCGGTGAGTCAAAGTTTCAAGTACAGGTCCCTGTTCATCCATCGATTTTCTCCATATTATCTATTGGCGGTAAGGACTGACAATGGGACGACATACTGGGGTTGGCTCTATGTATAGGTAATGGTGCTGAACCTGTGTGCGAATTCTGTCAGTTCGGTCCAATTATGTAAGCGCTGCAGATCCCATCCATCTTTGCGCAAGTTGAGTAAGTCGTTTTTGTCTTTGGCTGCGGGTTTGTCCCAGCCATCATAAAGGTTAAGCGCCATGGTCCCCCCGCCGCGGGCCTTTTTTAGCGCAAGCAGAGCGATGGATCGGCCACTGGCGTTTTGTTCATCTTTGTCGTAGATTGTAGTAACGCCATCGTCGCTGATGATCAGGATTGTCACGGCGCGATCTGAAGGCTTACGGTTCTGATACGTGTCACGCAACATGTGAATGGGAAATGCGGTTGAGCCACCTAAGTACCCCGTAATGATACCGATGATAGTGTGCTCATCATTGATAAAGCCACCAGTTGTTTGAAACTCGTTGGCGCCGCTCCATAGGGTTGCCTGTACCCTCGCACCTGCACGCAGTGCCGACATCGCAACAATGGATGCAGCAAGCGCCAGGTATGACACATTAACCTGTGGATTTGGCATCGAGAGCGAACTGTCAATGTAAAGATCGAGATCGAGGGGTTGTCGTTCAGGCAATGAACCTTGGGAGGTGCCCCAGACACGTTGTACTGTAGTTAGTCCTGGTATGATGCGCGGACTGACGAAGATCGACTCAATCCAATCGGCCTGGTCAAGTGCGCTTCCAATGTCCCAGCTTTCGAGTCCTTCGGGTAAAGGTTCAGTGCCTTCCGGCATGATGCGGCTTGGGTATTTGATTAAGTATGGCATGGCGCGCTCATGGTAATAGCGAATGGCGATCTCGTGATCATCAAGGTTCAAACCTAAAGCCTTCAGGATGGCGCCATACTCAAATGGTTCACGGTGCTGACTGGTCGCTATACTCGCGCCGCCAGCTTGGGGTTTCAGCGAAGCATGGTCATTGTCACTGTTGACGATAGAGTCGCCTTCATCTGCCAGTGCAGGATCAAGGGAAGGGTGTATTGCCCCTTCAATTTCTCCTTCGTCAATGCCGGTTAATCCCGAAGGCATGCCGCCACCACCGGCGTTTTTGGTGTCACGCCACCTACTCATCATTTTCTGGATGTTGGCGCCACCATCTTGCAACAGATAGGGCAGGCATAGTGCGGCAAAACGGCCGGAGCCATCGAGCCACTCGCGCCCATACGAGCGAATCAGTCGTGCGCCAAGTTGGGCGTCTCCCTCAAGTTGTTCCTGAATGTCTCCAGCAACCAGTGTATGACTTGGCAGCGCCCAGAGGATCTCATAGATGCGCATATAGAGTGACCACATGGCATCCTGTGAAGCATTCCCAAGGGATTTATAAATATCTGCAATTCTTAATCCGGCAGAGCGCTGAAGGCGATTGTTGATCAAAAGGTCGGTATACAGGTTGCCGACGAACTCAGCCATTGTCTCTCTGGTTGGCAGTGCCCAGCGCATTCTGGCCACCATGCGTGCATAGTCAGTAAAGTTGGCTGGACACAAGACATGATGCCCTATCTCATGAGCCATAATTTCGACTGCGTAATCCTCAAGACGCAGTGATGAGATGAGCGCAAGATTGACAACGATGGAATGATCCGACAGCCGAATCATGGCGAAACTCTCGCTCAAGCCTTCTGCCGTTGCCTCCTTATTGGTGTAACACCATGTTGGCTCACGTAACATCGTGAAACGGCTCCATTGAGCGAGTGCATCAGGCCATTGGATCTGCCACTGATGTTTCAGATGTGCCAATTGGTTTGACGACTGCTGTGTTGTTTTTGCCATATTCAGATTTGGGTATTGATTCTGTGTTAATCAACAGACAGAGATCAAGCTGATGGTATGTGACCAGGGTGTTGTTACTGCGAGTGTGGTCGCGTTCGCGGCAATGCTGCTGACAGTTTCCAGTTCCGGGAAATCGACTGTGAACTGGTTTTTACTCACTTTGCCCGTTATAACTTTGAATCCAAATGCCGATGCGGTACTCTCTGCGCGAGGCATCCCCTGCGTTCGGTGAAAGGTAGCGCCAAAAGCATCCGCGTGGAGTAGCCAGGTACTGGTGCCATCACTGGCGACAAATGTATCTCCAGATGCGTAAACTGTAGGCGGGGCCATAAATACACCACCGAAGCCCCTGAATGCTCCAGCGCACTTGACGATACGCAATTGTGGATAGGCGTCAGGAACTGCAGGCTGATACCACGGATTAGCCGCCATTATTGCGACGATCTGCTCCATTGTCAGTTGCTGTGTTGACATTCCAAAGGCGATTTTGAGCAAAGCAGGACTTAATGACTGACACAGCGTCAAGGCTGGTTGACGGTAGTGTGCCATGCCCGTTTGCCAGGCTGTTACTTGTCCCATTTTCAACAACGTACTTACATCGCTGAGTAGTGGCGCTGCCTGGCGAAGCCTTGTCAGCCAGTACATGGGATTGGCAGAAGGTTCACATGAAAGTGTGTAGACCGCATTCGTAATAGATCCGATGATCGTTCGTGGAGCCGTAACGATCAAAGGTGTCAACGATGGTAGCAGGGTTTGCCACGCGAACTCAATAAATGGGTATCGGGTAGAGTCTCCTAATATGCCACGTCCACATAACTCAAGTGCAAGATCAAAATACACATCCGTTACAGAACCGGTCTTATCGGCAGCATACTGATCGACTAACTCAACTAAAGGTTGGACGAGTTCGCGTAACACAGCGGCGACTTTGGCATCATCAAGCCGTGGAAAATGCTTCTTGGTTTGTCCCACGCGGGCGTTGTAGCGGGTGCGATTTTGCTCGAGCAAACGAGCAAGAGCGCCTGAAATGGGTTTGGCTGCCTCAACGGGGTGCAGAGCCGAGATTGTTGTATTCATCAGCTTTTTGTTGTCAACCAGTGCAGATAATTGGTATAACGCTGATGCAGATACTTCAGTTTGAGAAGGTCGTCAAACATATACCCATAGAGTTTGCGATCTTTGCTCCAGCCTGTCAGTAACCGCTCGATCTTGATCATGCGCTGACGCACTTCCTGCTCATTAACACCTTCCAACCCATTGTCGAACTCATCCTCGATCTGACCTACTTGATCGTCATTATCAAGGTTTTGGCGATCGTATTCCGCACATGACAGATCAAATAGTTTTCTTATCCAACTGATGCGGTCGACTCGCAGGACAGAATTGCCCGGTGCATCAAAGAAGGGTGCATCAAGGTCGGGCAGTAGTTTTTCGTGCAACACGAAGGGCACGATTTGTCGAAGGTCTTCAAACTCGACTTCACCGTTACCTCGAAAATAAGCGAGTGCTTTTGCGAAAACCATTGTGGTCATCATGGCGCGTACAGATAATCCGTTTTTTGTCTGCGCTCCCAGGTCACGCTGTTTATCTTTGCCCGTATCTTGAGCTAACAGCGAGTGCACATCTACTGCAGCCAGCCTGGAAGTATCTTTGGTTTTGTACTCAATCTGTTCGCCGGCCATTTCACAGAACTCAAATTGGCTGGCAAAGAATTCAAGCCGTCTGCGCAAACCGTTCGGCAGTTTGACGGTCAGCACTTCCTTGGTCATCCGCTCAATCTCATCCGTTGTAAAGATGATCTGCTCAGGAACCACATCGGCTGGATCTACCCCGGTTTCGATACGCTGCAGCAACTCGCTAATAAACCTAGTATTAAAGTGCAGCGCTTTAACTACAACATCAATGCGGTCGCGCAGCGCCTCGATGACCTGATAGGTACCGCCACCGGCGTCGTCGTTAGCAGTCAGGTACCATGCCGCATCGGGACATTCATAGATGTGATCAAGGATCTCAGCATAGTTGTCACCCATGACTGTTAAGAGTGCTGACTGGGTGCGGGTGGGGATGCGGTTGTATTCATCGATGACTTTGACGCGCATACTCAACCACTGTCGCCACGAGATGCGTATATCCTGCATCTTTTGAGCATTGACCAGGTCGGCAGGCAGTGGATTACCAAGCAGATCGGAGATCGTCATTTGGGGTTGGCCGTGCTGCATGCCGCGCCGCACTTCTTTGACAGAGTACCCGGCCAGTACACCCATCAGGATAGCGCTGGCAGTTTTGCCGCGCCCTGGTCCGCCGACCAGAAGGCATCGCTTGCGCACGGCGAAATTTAGCAGAGGTACGAGCACGAAACTGGAGTAGCTCTGACCCGATGGCAGCCGTAGCTGGGCTTTGGAGTCGCCAAATGTAAACGTCTGTGATGCGCCATCGTTGTACTCAATGTCATAGTGCGGACTGATCACTCCATAGTTGATGATCCAGAAATAGGCCTGGCGCAGTTTTTCGTCTAAGGGCACCCCTATGGTTGCTGCAGTCTCGACATTCGTCACCGGGCCTTTGTATAAATCGGCGACATCAAACGCGGTCGTTGTCGGGGTGGTTTTGGGGAGTGTTGGCGCTGCAGAGACGTGTTGGTACTCTTGTGGTTTTGGCATATTTACTCTGGGCGCTATTGTATCGATATTACGCTCAGTAAAAACACGATGCGTGAAACAGAGTTTGCAGATGTGATGTGATGTTGTATAGTCGTTTATCAGTCCCAGAGGGATGCATAGCCATAATACGCTGGAGGTAACAGGACATGACCATTTACGGATTTCACGGCAAGCTTCTTCATATCGATTTGAGCAGGCAGACTAGCTGGATTGAGGAACTAGAAGAACGTTTATGGCGGATCTATGGTGGAGGTGGATTACTTGCTACGTATTTGATGTTGCGGGACACTCCTGCCGGTATCGATGCATTTGATCCGGCAAACCTGCTTATCCTGACTTCCAGCGTGGTAGCAGGACACCCCTATGCGGGCTTGGCGCGTTTCACCGCGGCATCGAAGAGCCCATTGACCAACGGTATCGGTGAAACGCGTTGCGAAGGGCCATTTGGAATGGCTTTGAAAGGATGTGGTGCAGACGCTGTCGTTGTTCATGGGGCATCGCGTTTACCACTGACCGTTGTCATTGAGAATGGCAGCGTGTCTTATGCGGATGCATCGTCGCTCTGGGGAAGCAATGTGAACCCGACGGTTGACGCACTTGAGGCACAATTTGGCAGTGACATTCATACTGCGGTGATTGGCCCGGCTGGTGAGAACAAGGTGCGTTATGCAAGTATTGTCACTGAGCGCAGTTACCAGGCTTCCCGCATGGGTATGGGAGCGGTGATGGGTTCAAAACGTCTAAAGGCGATTGTAATCCGAGGTGACACGCATCCCCCGGTTGCTGATCCTGACCGATGCGAACAGATAACGCGTACTTACGCGGAACGACTGAAGGCCAATTCACTGACAACATGGCAACATGATCCGCCTGGATTTTCGGCCTGGGTTCACTTGCATGGTCTTGATGCAGCTTTATGTGTGGAGAATTATCGCGACAACGAGTTTCCAAACGCCGATCATTACGCACCAGAGCAGTTCATGTCGCAGTACCTGCATGATGGCGAATGTCCTGGATGCCCGAATCGCTGTATGAAGTTTTTTGGTGCGAAAGCAAGTGAATCTACACTGTATAGTAATGATCCGCGCGCCGGCGCAATACATCAGGAGATTGCCGGAGCACTAGGGCCGAACTGCGGCGTGACTGATATCAATGCGATTTTTCAGGCCAATATCTTGTGTAACGAGTATGGTCTTGATCCGACTTCACTCGGTTTTACATTGTCGATGGCAATGGAAAGCCTGGAGCAACGCTGTATTGACGTGCAAACCATTGGCTTGCCGTTGTGGTTCGGCGACTTCCGTGCGATGTACCGCATGATTCACCAGATCGCCCATCGAGAGGGTTTCGGCAACGTTCTAGCGGAAGGTTCCAAACGAGCTGCAGCACTGATTGGTAACGGCGCTGAAAAGTTTGCGCTGCATGTCAAAGGGTTGGAGATGGTGTGTTTTGAACCGCGCACACAGACAAACCTGGCTATCGGGTATGCTACAGCGCCAATCGGCCCGCGCTACGACATCTGCGAGCACGACTGGGATTTTGACACCACAGTTGGCTGGGATCATACGTTGAATGGTTCTCGAACGCTGGGTATCCTTGAGCGAATCCCCATGCAACGTCTGGCGCCGGATAAGATTCGCAACTTCAAAGCCCTCGCGACGCTGTGGTCGGCTGCAGACGCGCTGGATTTTTGCATCTTTGCCATCGCTCCAACCCGTGTGCTCTCGCTGGATGACATGGCCGATCTTTTGGCAGCAGTCACCGGTTGGCATACCTCGAGTTATGAGATTATGCGCTTCGGCGAACGCCGTTTGCATCTGATGCGAGTATATAACCTGCGCGAAGGTCTGACGGCTGACGACGACATGTTGCCTGCACGCTTTTATGATGATCCGATCCGAACGGGTCAATGGGAAGGTACAAAGCTAGACCGCACAGCGTTTAAGCAATGTGTGACAACGTACTACCGGATGATGGGCTGGGATGAGGCGGGTAGACCTACATATGAGACGCTCCTTGATCATCATCTTGAGTGGGCAGCCAGTTCAGTTGTGGAGGCAAATTGACTAATCTTCCACCTTTTAAACTAGAACGCTACTTTGCCCAATATGAGTTTGCAGTCAAGTATCTGCTCAGTGCCTCTGATTGTGAAGCACTCGGCATGCGCGAACTCCTGGCGATGGCTGATGCTGAATGTCTCGGGTTATGGGAGCAACTGCAACTGAGTTACACAGAGTCGCAGGGATTACCACAATTGCGTGAGGAGATCAGCCTTCAGTATCCGCAGCTTAGCGCGGAGCATGTGCTTATTCTGGCGCCGGAAGAAGGCATTTTTATCGCGATGAATACGCTCCTGGCGCCAGGAGATCACATGATTGCAATAGCACCGGCGTACCAATCACTCCATGCGATTGCGACATCACGAGGCGTGCACGTCTCTTCTTGGCATGTGCGACCAACTGAGTCGGGTTGGCATCTTGATATGGACGAACTTGCTGGCATGATCACATCGGGAACGAAACTCTTGGTTGTTAACTTCCCGCATAATCCGACGGGCTATCTGCCAACACCGGGTGAGTTCAGTGCCATCATGTCTGTCGCTGAAAAGCACGGATTACGTGTATTTTCCGACGAAATGTACCGTATGCTGGAATACGACACTCAGCAGCGATTGCCTTCGATCTGTACCTTGCCGGGCCACGAGCGCGCGGTAGTGCTCAGTGGTATGTCGAAGTCGTTCGCATTGCCTGGTTTACGGATTGGTTGGCTGGTTACGCGCGACCGCCAGGCTATACAGCAATGGTTGTCATTTAAAGATTACACCACGATCTGCAGTAGCGCACCGAGTGAGATTCTCGCCTTGATCGCGTTGCGTGCACAAACACACATCGTGCAACGCAATCTCGAAATTGTGCGCGCCAATATCGTCATCGCGGAGCGTTTTTGCAGCGAATTTCCACACCTGTTTCGGTGGCGCCAGCCAAACGCTGGTTCTGTCGCATTTGTTGAGTGGTTGGGAGAGGGACCTGTTGAGGCGTTGTGCCAGTCAGTGCTTGATCAAAAGGGTGTCATGATTGTCCCAGGCAGCCTATTTGATGTAGCAGAGGGCTACTTTAGGGTTGGCCTTGGCCGGCGCCATTTTGATGAGGCGATTGCCAAGGTACGAGAATACCTAATAGAATCATTTCACGCTGGCGTCAAAGTTTGATTGTTTGATGCCAATAGAGGATATTTAGACACGCATGGAACTCTATTTTGTCAGGCATGGTCAGTCTGCCAATAATGCCATCTGGGCCAGCCACGGCACCTATAACGGGCGCAGTTCTGATCCCGAATTAACCAAAATTGGCTATCGGCAGGCGGCGGCTGTCGCCAGTTTTCTCTCCCAACCGTATGTCAATGATAACGTGGTTGGGCGCGACCCGCAGAATCTGACGGGTTTTGGGATCACACATGTGTACTGCAGCTTGATGATCAGGGCTATCGAGACCGGCACAGCCATTGCCGATCAACTGCGCCTACCGCTGCAAGCCTGGTTTGATGTTCATGAGCTCGGAGGCATTTTTCTGGATGGCGCTCAGCCAGGCATTCGCAACGGATTGCCGGGCAATGACCGGGCTTATCTGGAGCAACGCTTCCCACACTTGAGATTGCCGGACACCATTGGCGCCGGGGGCTGGTGGAATCGACCATATGAAATGGAAGATGAGTGTAGTGTTCGCGCGCATAGATTCCTTGCTGACCTACGCGTTAAGCATGGCGATACCCAGGATCGTGTCGTCGTCGTCAGTCATGGTGACTTCTACAACATGGTACTGGATGCGCTTTTATCATTGCCCATAAATAGCCATCACTGGTTTGCGCTGAATAATGCCGCCGTATCCCGCTTTGTATTTTCTGATGATCTACTCGTGATTTCATATCTAAACAGGGTTGATTTCCTGCCCCGCGAATTGATCACCTAGCCCTTTTTCGGTCATAAAGGAGCCGCATGTCCTCTTCACGTTTTTATCTTTCTGCAGATCAACACTATTCGATTGTCGATAGCCTGCACGACTCAGTGCGATTTGCACGGCATTGCCTGACGCCTTATCGCAACAGTCTCAGAGGACGCGCTGAGGAGCGGAGCCATCTGACGCAGGTGGCGACATTTGTTGATCCTGATGGGACGCCCATGCTATGGCATGATTTCGGCATTCTGGAGGGCCCAGGATGGGCCAGTAATGCGATCGGCGGCGCTACAAACCTGTACCAGTATGGTCGATTTATGGGGCATCCCGAGGTGCAGCGCGATGCCATTGCGGTACTGGACCATGTGCTGGATGATGGTTTTATTGATTGGGAGACAGGCTTTATAACAGGATACCGCCACATTCTCGAAGATCGCTTGTGCCTGAACTACAAAGGTAGAAACGATTGGTTTTGTGTTGGATCGATGGCTCGAATGGCGCACCAGTTGCTGCGATTGAGCACTATCCTGTCGCATGAGCAAGCAGCAACTGTATCCGGACTTGAGGAGCGTTCAAAGCGTATGCGGCAGGCTGCCTTGGCGTGTGCTCGTTGGATCGACCTAAATGTGAAGCTGGCTCCCAATGGCTGGGTACCGCGTCGCAATACACTTGATGGTGTGGCCTATTCGCTCAATCCGGAGGGTGATGCCGATATTCTTTTTGATCGCAGTGCTGATGGTTTATTCCTGCTGGACCTTTGGTCGGAAATAACCATAGCCGGATTGGCCGATTACACTTCTCAGATGCGCGAATTGGCACAGATATTTATCAATGCCGGAGGTATTTTCGGCAGCATAAATCACGATACTTATGACGAACATGAGTGCGTTGCTTATGCCGTAACCTTTCGCACCTTCAAAACACTCTCTACCGTGTTGAATGATGATCATTGGCGACAGTTTGCGTATGATGTTGCATTACGCGGACTACAGCAATTCGAAATGAAGCAGGATCGCCATGGCGTGGAGACGCAGGGGCTTTTATTCATGGAACGAAGCTGGGACACGGCATACCTCTGGGAGAATGCAGAAGCTGCCATGGCCTATCTTGAAGCCTATGTCGATACAGGCGCGAAACGGTATCTGAACAAGGCATTGACGATTTTGCGCGCCATCGCAAAGCACCACCACGGTTCGCATGGTTTTCTTACCGAAGGTGTGGACTGGAACAACCATGTGAGCGCGCAACACCACTTTGATCAGGTTGAATATGGCGATATTCGCTATACCGAGCCGCTTCTGAATAATCTGCACCACGCTGAGCCGACGCTGTTCTATTTAACGCAATGTATTGGAAGGTGAGGGTGAAGGTAGGAGTTGATGTTTCAGAGGCTGATAAATGGAAAATAAGCAACGTATTAAGCTGTTGAGTGCCTATCGGCGCACACGTGAATTTACCAATACGAACCCGGTTGGTGAGGCGACAGGTCGCACTTATATTCCGCTACCGCAGTCGCTTCGTGATGACGGAGCTGATGCTGAAGGCGTTGCGGGATTCGTGAAACTTTTCGAGCGCATGTTAAATGCTTCTCCGGTGGTTGTGCGCTCTGGCGAATTGATCATCGGCGATTACTACTTTCTACTGCCGTATGAAATCATACCGATGTCGCCTCCATACGATTATCAGGCATTTTCAAAGCGGGGTGCGTTGCCAGTACCACCAAGCGGACATACGGTGGTTAACCTTGAGCGTGGTCTAGTGCTTGGTTGGCAGGGGGTGCTGGATCATATCAAACACTGCCGGGCAACTATCCCAAGTGATACTGCAGCGTCAGCATATCTGGATGGCGCAGAAAAGGTCGTCGCTCTGATCCAGGCCCGCATCCGACACTATGGTTTCGAGGCTGCAAGAATGGCTGCTGCTACGCACGATACTGAAAAGACCGCTGAGCTTCGCGCCATCGCTGAACGTTGTACTCGGCTGACTACTGCACCTCCTGAATCGTTCCACGATGCTCTGCAATGGTACTTTTTCTTTGTGACATTTGAGCGATCGACTTCGTCGGGTATGGGTTCGGTGCGCCTGGATCAGGTGTTTTATCCTTACTTTCAACGCGACAAGGCGCATGGCATACTAGATGATGCACGCGCGCAATTACTGGTGCAGACGCTTCTTCTGAAGGAAGTCTTGTTCTGTTCAGTAGGAGGTGTTACGGCTTCTGGTAAGGATGCAACGAACCCCCTCTCTCACCTGATTCTTGCAGCCTATGATGGTATTGGCGGACCGAGTAACCTGTCAGTGCGATGGCATGCTGAGCTCGATGCTACCTTACAAACCAAGGCGCTGGATATTCTCAGTCGTCATAAGACAGGTGTTCCATCACTGGTCAATGATGATGTCATTGTTCCGAGCTTGGTGCACTTTGGGTTCACCGAAGCGCAGGCACGAAATTACTGTTTTGCCGGCTGTTTCTGGTATGTTGTACCTGGTAAAGAGTACCCATACCATGACCTGACCGGCGTCAGCGGAGTAAGAGCACTGCGGCGTGCCATTGAGGAGGTATCTGCCACAGGCAAAGGAACTTTTGATGCTGTTTGGCAGGCATATTGTCACTACATGACAGACGCTGTGGCTGCGTTGGTTCAGGCTTATGACATTATCGATCCCTGGCTGTCAGAGCATTACCCCGAAATGGTCGTTTCACTGCTGATGGACAATTGCCTGGAACGAGGAAGGGATGTCAACGCGGGTGGTGCTGACTGCAGTTTGATGACCGTGCTGTATGTTGGTCTCGCCAATGTTGTTGACAGCATCTACGCACTAAAACAACGAGTATATGAAGAACAAAGGACGACGCTCAATGAAGTGATGATGGCACTGGACAGCAATTTCGCAGGCTATGAACCACTCCGTCAACTGATGCAGAGCGCACCGAAGTATGGCAATGGACACATGGGCGTGGACCAGTTGGCAGTGATGGTTGCAGAGCACTTCAAATCTACTCTGAGCAGTTTTCGAAACAGCAAAGGTTTTGCGCTACGCCCAGCGTTCTATTCCTGGCATCGTCACACTTTTGAAGGGAGTGAATCTGGTGCAACGCCGGATGGGCGCCTGGCAGGAATGCCACTAGCGCATGGCGGTAATCCATCACATGGTTGTGCGAAAGAAGGCGTCACGGCCGCGATCCAATCGATGACCATGATCAAGTATACGGACACTGCAGGGTGCCCACTGCATATCCATCTTTATGAAAGCGATGAGGGTCTCCGGCGGAATATTATTGAGTCTCTGGTGCGTACAGCCTTTGACAAGGGCGCTGTTCATATGATTATCAATGTGGTTGACGGGCACATTTTATGGGACGCTATCGAACATCCTGACTGCTTCGCGGACCTCACGATACGTGTTACTGGATATAGTGCGCGCTTTATTCAATTACAGCGGAAGTATCAGAAAGAGATAGCCTCGCGCAATTCCTATTGAGTGCCATGTCCGATACATTGGATCAGTTTACGCCATATGTGCGTGCGTGGTTTGAGTCGTCGATGGGCGTTCCGACGCCGCCACAACGTGAAGGTTGGCCTGCCATTCAACGTGGTGAACACACGCTCATTCTGGCGCCAACGGGTTCTGGAAAGACGCTATCAGCTTTTTTATGGGGCATCAACGAGATATATCGCGAGTTGGTTGATGGTCAACACCACGCCAAACCAGGTGTTCGCCTGCTTTATATTTCGCCATTGAAGGCGCTCAACAATGATGTTGAGCGTAACTTACGAGTGCCGCTGGAAGGCATAAGATCAACCGCTGTGCGACTTGGGTACAACCTACCCCAGATGAGCGTTGCAGTGCGCACGGGTGACACTTCGACTGCTGCACGCAATAGTATGGTGCATCATCCACCGCACATCCTGATTACGACACCTGAGTCGCTCTATCTGATACTGACAAGTCCAAAGGCGCGCGACATTCTTCGCACAGTTCAATGTGTGATCGTTGATGAAATCCACACGTTGTGTGGTAACAAGCGTGGTGTGCATCTGGCAGTGAGCCTGGAACGACTGGCGCATCTGGTAGGCTCTGCTCATCAGATACAACGCATAGGATTATCTGCAACGCAGAAACCACTCGAAGAAGTAGCGCGGTTTCTTGGCGGTCAGGAATTTCGTGAGCAGAAATCAGTTAACCGTCCTGTCACCATCGTCAATACAGGCTACAAGAAACCGCTTGATCTGGAGGTCGTAACGGTTGTTAAGGATTTCCAGGATCTACCGGCCGATGCAATCTGGCCATCGATCATTCCTCAGGTGTTGCAGGACATCCTCAAGCACCAGAGTACATTGGTTTTCACCAATAACCGACGTTTGGCCGAACGTACAGCTGATCGCTTGAATGCTCAGATTGAAGCGGAGCGTTCCGAAGAGGTCGAACCCGGCAGCACTGAAGTGCTTGCTCCAGGTGGTCACAGTCGCGACAAAGGTATTTTTGCTATCGGCGCCAGCGGTCCAATTCGCGCACATCATGGCAGTATGTCAAAGGAATCGCGCCATGAAATGGAAACTGACCTAAAGGCGGGGAAACTGCCGGCACTCGTGGGCACGAGCTCATTAGAACTGGGAATTGACATTGGCGCAGTCGACCTGGTGGTGCAGCTTCAGTCGCCCAAAAGTGTTTCTCAGGGATTACAGCGCGTTGGCAGGTCAGGGCACCTTGTTGGTCAACGCAGCACAGGACGCATCTACACCACGTTTCGAGAAGACCTCACTGAGGCTGCTGCGATTGCCCGAGGTATGCTCGATGGCGATGTTGAACCCACCTATACGCCCCGTAATCCGCTCGATATTCTGGCGCAGCAGATTGTCGCGGCCGTATCGGTCGAAAATTGGAAGGTCACAGACTTGTTTAACATGGTGCGTCAGGCATACCCGTACGAAGACCTGAATGAATCCAGTTATCGGCTTGTGCTTGACATGCTGTCGGGGAAATACGATGCCCCGGCGATGACGCCACATGTTGACGATGAGTTCGCTAATGCGCAACTTGCCCGACCTCCCAGTTTGCGTGCGCGCATCTCGTGGGATCGCATTAATGATCAACTAGCAGCTTTACCTGGGTCACGCTACCTCGCAATTAGCAATGCGGGCACAATTCCCGATACTGGCGCCTATGGTGTTTATCTTACCGATGGGCAGACCAAAGTGGGTGATCTGGATGAAGAGTTCATCTTCGAGACACGTGTAGGCGATGTGTTTTTACTGGGCTCCCATGTTTGGCGTGTCACTGATATCACTAACGACCGGATTACTGTGGGTGATGCTACTGGCGCTGTGCCGCGTATGCCATTCTGGAATGGCGACCTGCCGTATCGCCCTTATTCTCTCGGAGAGCGTATTGGAAAGTTTCGCAGGGAGATTGCGGAGAAGATACAGGCGATTCAACATGCGTCACTTGACGGCCAACCTGTTGGCGCAGGAGAGTGGGCGGATCTTGCGACATGGTTGCGCAGAGAGTATGCACTTGATGAAAACTCTGCCAGCAACCTGATAGCCTATGTCAGAAGCCAACTGGATGCCGTTGGCGTGATGTCTTCGGATACAACCATTGTGGTTGAGTCTTTCCAGGATGCCGTTGGTGAACCTCGACTTGTAATTCACTCTCCTTTCGGTGGGCGGATCAATGGCGCGTGGGCACTAGCCTTGAGCGATGCCTTCCGTGAACGCTATGGTGTCGACATTAACACGGAAACAAACGATGATGGCATTCTGTTTCAGATGCCGCGCGTAATTCGTGATTCGCCTCTTGATCTCATCACTCAGATGACCCCAGCCGAAGCGCGCGAGCGTATCCTGCATCAACTACCTGCTTCAGAGATGTTTGGTGCACACTTCAGGATGAACGCCGGACGAGCATTGCTCCTTCCGAAGGTGCGCGGCGCAAAGCGCACACCCTTCTGGCTGCAGCGATTGAAGGCAAGGGGGCTTTTGGCGGTCGTTAAGCAGTTTTCTGATTTTCCCATTGTTGTCGAAACATATCGTGACTGCTTGCGTGATGTGCTCGATATGCCGCATCTTGAGGAATTGCTCGGACGTATTCAGAGTGGGGAAGTGCGCGTGACGCCGATTGAGACTATCGTGCCGTCCCCGGTGGCAGCAGGCCTGCTCTTCAATTTCGTCAATGTACAGATGTATGAGTGGGATGCACCGAAGGCGGAACGCCAGCTTCAGGCGTTATCACTGCGGCGGGACCTTATCGAAGATGTGTTGAAGGGTGTTGAGTTACGTGATCTTCTGAAGCCTGAAGCCATTGCTGAGGTTGTTGCGCGGTTGCAGCACACGGCAGATGGATACCGATCGAGGACTCAGGAGGAATTGGCGCTCATGATGCAGGAACTCGGCGATCTGAGCACTGATGAGGCTATGCAACGATCGGTTGATCCGCAACAGGCAATCATCTGGCTGGAGCAATTGAGAGCGCAGGGACGAATCGTTGAAGTTGATGTCAGGCTTGCGACGATGCGTGGTACCGTCAAACGGTGGATGATGGTAGATCACAGTGGTGAGTTAAATGGCGTAAATGCACTGGCTGGGGTCAATG
The DNA here is from genome assembly GCA_903873965.1 of uncultured bacterium. Classification (GTDB taxonomy): domain Bacteria; phylum Chloroflexota; class Anaerolineae; order J036; family Brachytrichaceae; genus CAIXPS01. Next base: position 6,534 of record CAIQQO010000176.1, on the reverse strand, counting down.
GATATGCACTACTTGTGCGTTTTCTGCGAACCCGTGGACCAGTCACGAAAACCGAGCTACTGGCACGGTATCCCTTCGATCTGCCATGGCTTGACGAAACATTGTTGCGATTAGTGACGGCGCGCGAGGTTGTCAAAGGACGCTTTTCGATTGGTGAAGAGCAGGATGAGTTTGTTGATCGCCATAATCTTGAGCAGATTCACCATCGGACGCTTTCGATGTTGCGTAAGGAAATTCAACCAGTTTCGCTATACGCCTACGTTAACTTTATGGCGCACTGGCAGCATGTGCATCCTTCTGCGCGGTTGCAAGGTCGAGATGGATTACGGCAGGTGATCAATCAGTTACGCGGGCTAGCATTGCCCGGCCAGGTATGGGAATGCGATGTTTTGCCGGCGCGACTTCTAGACTATAACCCTGCCGATTTGGATGCGCTTTGTCAAGGTGGCGACGCGGTGTGGGTAGGAAAGGGAAAAGATGCCCACCGTGGGAAGATCAGGTTCATCATGCGTGGCGAAGGACGTTTGTTTCTGGATGAGCTGACAGTATCACCCTCCGATGATGGTACTGCGATAAATCATGCGGGCCAGAAGGTGCTGGAAATTCTGAAGTCTGAGGGTGCGTCGTTTCACGCCGACCTTCAAGTTGGTACGGGCTGCAGGCCTGAAATACTCAATGTAGCGCTTGTTGAACTGGTCATGGCTGGCCTTGTGACCAATGACTCTGTCGATGTATTACGCTCAGTCATCTCCTTCAAGCAAGAGGACGGCATATTGGGGCCGGAGCACGCGCGTAAGCCGGCCAGCTCGATGCAGGCAGAACTAGCTGAACGCCTGGGGAAAACTGCCATATCGACAGCCCCAGGAGGTCGCACGCAACGCCCATCCAGAACCGAAATGCGCGAAGCCAGGAAACGCGTCACCGAGCGCCTGCGGGGTGGGTCGGAATTGACAGAATCGGGACAAACAACCCTGATATCGACTGGTCGCGGTCGCTGGTCATTGGTGCATCGCACGGCAGTGCTGGGACAGACGATTAGCGAAGAAGACCGTGTGACCCGACTCGCTCGCGTTTTGCTTGATCGCTATGGGATTGTGACCAAAGAATGTCTTGCCTGTGAGGATAGTCCGGTCGATTGGGTGAGTTTATATCAAGTGCTGCAACTTATGGAGATGCGCGGGGAAGTACGGCGTGGCTATTTTGTAAATGGTCTGCCCGGTGTGCAATTTGCTCTCCCAGAAGCCGTGGAGAAGTTGAGAATGACGAGTGTAAACCTCGATGATAGCATGCAGATCATTTCTGCCACCGATCCGGTCAATCTCTTTGGTGGTGAGTTGCCTGACGGGCCGGTTGGCGAGAATGGTCAAGCGATGGATTTTGCGCGGCTGCCTTCTACACACGTTGTGCTGTGGCAGGGAAAACCGCTTCTAGTAACAGAGGACAATGGTGAGCGCGTGACGGTGCTTCGGAATAGTGATGTAGCCATAGTGCAGCGGGCGATATCAGGATATGTGAACCGTTTAGGCGCGCCGCGTCATATCACGATTAGTCAGTGGAATGGGAAACCGATACTTGGCAGTGCGGTACAAGCATGGTTGCAACCACTTGGTTTCAGCAGAACACCATCTGGTATGGAATACTGGGCGAATTACTAGGAAATAAGGTGGATGACAAATGGGTTTGAATGATTGGAAGCGAGTTCTTGTATTTGGCGCTCATATTGATGACGAGATTATCGGACCGGGCGGAACGATTGCCCGTTTGGCAAAGGCTGGCAGCGAAGTTTGGGTAGTGACATTTACTGGTGGTACCCGGGACACTGGATATTCACGCATTGACCTGAAAGACAGTATTGCTGATTTGAGACGTGCTGAAGCGGCCAATGCGGACATAGTCCTAGGCATCAAAGAGCGACTATTTCTTGGTAAGCCCAGCCAGGGTGTCGTGAACGACACGGCAAACTACCAGGAATGTGTCCGCCTGATTCGACAGATCAAGCCCGATGTCATCTTTACTCATTGGGATGAGGATAAGCACCGCGATCACCGCGCCGTGTCAGAGATTACCGATGAAGCACGCTGGAAAGCATGGGATCACGTATTGGCTGATTTAGGCGCACCCTATTACACACCAGAGCTGTATTTCTATGAAATACTTGAACTCTTTCCGCATCCCACGATCCTGGTCAATATCACTGAGACGATGGATATCAAACTGTCGGCCATGGACACGATGACGTCTCAACTCGATGTGTTGCCTAATGTCAAGGATTACATCCGTGGAGTAGGGTTAACGCGGGGATTCTCACGTGGAACACAATACGCTGAGGCTTTCCTGCGCAGCAATCTGCTGGCAACCCCTCTCTAGATGATTACTCACGGCAAACACTCAGAAGCATAACCACCGTATCGGTGTTCATGCTTCTGAGGTTAAGAGGGATCCTATGCTGTTAATGGGGCTTAATCGGGTGCATTCGTCAGCAGCTTCGACAGATTGGTCTGAAGTTTATTGTAAAGTGCTTCGCTGATTTCACCGTTCGCCAAACGTATGTCCAGGTTACTGAGCGCCGTTTGTATCTGTGCTTTGGTTTGTGCTCCTCCTGTGGCACCTGCTGCAGGCTGAGGTGCTGCTGCAGGCAGTGGCTGTTGGGGCTGAACCGGCTGCGGCTGGTTCATTGCACTGCCCATCGACTGGCCAAGTATCTGACCGAGGCCAACACCGGCTCCGAGTCCGATACCTGCTCCAACTGCGCCGCCACTGGTATTCTGCGCCGCGTCGCGCATAGCCTGTCCTGCCTGATACTGCATGTAGTTGACACCAAGCGCGCCCATGGCACTACGCTGGTTGATAGCCTTTTGCGTTTCCTCATTGGGCGCTATCTGAACGACATATACTTTCTTTAGTTGAATGCCGACAGCTTCAAAATCGTCCGAAGCTTTTGCCTGGATGGCTGGCCCCAGATCTGACTGCAGCATAGCGAGGTTAAGTACGGAACGCGTCTGCATAATCGATCCAAGTACGCTGGCAATTTCGCTCAGCATAATACCGCGCAGGTAGTCATTAATCTGCGAAGTGCTATACATTCCCTGCACGCCTACAATCTGGTTGACGAAACGCAGTGGATCACTGACTGCCATCGAGTAAGTGCCAAAAGCATGCAACTGAACCATCCCAAGGATGCTGTCCGGCACTGCAATATCTCCGGGAGTGCCCCACTTCATGTCAATAAAGTCTTTAGTGGTGACGAAGTACACCTCAGCCGGAAAAGGAGTGCGATTGTTTGTCGCCAGACCAATCAACCCGGACAATATGGGCAGGTTGGATGTTGTCAGGGTATGCCGGCCCTCTTTGAAGGTGTCGAGGGCTTTTCCGTCACGATAAAACACAGCAACTTGCGCGCCGCGCACGACGACTTGCGAGCCAAGGCGGATATCCCCGGCGCCTTCTTCCGGCACGCGTTGCACCATCTCATTGGGTGATTGATCCGGCCATTCAATTACATCAATTAGTCTTGCCATATTATTTACTCCTGATCCATGCTATTCCCACTATCATGCTTGACATATACATGTCGAAAGGTTGACTAAATACGAAGCTATACGCCGGTGAGTACGCTGCTGCGTCTGTCAAAAGTAGCGCTAATCCCTTGTATGGTTTTGCGCGCCGCAGCTATAGCCTGTTTAATACCTTCACTTGCCTGCACGGCATTATCCAATCCATCGATGGCCGCGCTGATCTTTGCGATCTCGCCGACAAGCTCCTGATCAAATGCTTCAAGTTTGTCAAGGTCATCTTCTTTTACTCGGACGGCATCAAAAAAGCCGGCGTACCCCTGCGGTGCCCATCGGATGCGATCAATCAAGGTTTGCAGCGCAGTTTTGACTGCCCCGAGATCTCCCATGATCTCGATCGCACCATTGCTGAGTGCCGCTGTCTGAATTGGAGTTAATCGGTTGAGCTGGATCGAAAAGTCCCGTACGAGTGCATCCCGTACCAGGCTGTCCGCCTCGCGCCGCATTTCCTTTTCTTTATAGCCCTTGTAACCGGGTATTTTGCCCAAGAAGCTTTCCAGCTTGCCGCGTTCACCGGAGATTTTTTCGTAATTTGCACTCATGAGAACCTCTACTGTTTGAAACTAAGGGGAAGACCCCGCCTGTTTTTACTGACTTAGAAACACCTCAGAACCACAATAAGGACACTTGATGATGCCTTTACCCGCAAGTGTCAGTTGCCCACTGCATTTTGGGCATGCGCCACCCTCCTTGATTTTGGAGGCGTCTGCAGAAAACAGAATCCCATCCTCCCAGTTGACGTAACCGGTAAACAACTGCTTCCCAATTAAATCGTAGATCAAAGCCTTGGTTTCATCACGAGTCTGCTGCAACTCCAGCGTTGCATCTGCGATGTTCACCTTGCCCTGAGTCATCACCATATTGAGTAGTTTGCGCTGTTTGGCGATAGTTTTCGCTTCACCGGCTTCAACCGTGCCTTTGTTATAGAGTACCAGTCCAACACCGATAAGTGGTGCGGAGATCACCAGACCAAAGAAAACGGCAAGAATCTTCGCTCCGGCAGCCATCTGCGATACAAGTGCCCACGCACCTGCTAACAGCAGAACCGCTCCACCTATGCCAGCCAGAATCATACCGATTGTTTTTCCCTGACTCATGTCACTCCTTTTTAACCAAAACCACCACCGCCGCCACCGGAACTTCCACCGCCGCCACCACCGCCTCCGCTCCAACCACTACCACTACTACTGCTATGGCTACTCGGAGGTGGCGCAGGCGTACTCACAAACGTAGATGCGACAGAAGTAAACATGGCTGAAAGGCCAGTATTCATGTTTGACAAGCCCGATGAAAGCGACTGATCGAGACTTTCCAATCCACCTGCCCGTGCCGCATCACTCACATCGCCGCTTCTGGCCATTGATGGCGATCCTGAAGACGCTTGTCTGCCGCGTGTCCCATATCCATAAGGGTAATATGGTATGTACCAGGAGGGTGCCGGCGCATTAACTGCCGTGAACTTGTTGATCCACGAACGATCAAGCCCGAATGCAATCGCATAGGGTAGATATTTGTCGAACTGATCTGTCGCCGCTTTCAGATCCACGTATTTTTCGATGTTTTGCAGGTATTTCTTAAATGCAACCATGCGCATTTTTGTATCTGCACCTTTGCGCGTGCGGGCAGGCATGACTGCTGCGAAGGCAAAGAAAAACACTGTGGTTACACCCATAGCGACTGGAATGCAGATACCTGCGGAAGTCATATCAATCAGACCGATCATGATGACCACCAGGATTATGGTTGCTACCAGTAGTAGGCAGCCGTATCCACTATACCGATTTCGCGTTGCAGCAGGACTCGCGACGAATAATTCTTCTTTGGCCAGTTCGTCATAAAGAGCATTTTTGAGTGGCTCTATCTGTTTGTAAATCCTGTTTTTCAGTTCAGACAATTTGCGTTGCTCGTTCTGAACCAGGTCCATTGCCACAATCAACTTGCTTTCATACACCGCGAGTGGCGCTCCAAAATTTGGCCCACGCTCAAACACCCAGTCACGGTCATAGACTAATCCAGACTTGTTCGATTTACCGGTTTCCGTCATGGTGAGTATGCCGCGCCTTGCCAGGTCCACCAGTGTTGCGATGATATCTTTCAAGTCGGCGCGCTCGTTCATGAGCGGCCCGGCAATCCCTGGTTTGATGAGCGCGGGTGGTTCACTTAAGTAGTCTGCAATAAGACCGACTTCAGGGTCACGACCGCGCGTATACCAGAGAAGGATAATTAGAGCAGGCCCACCCAACAGTATTACTAGCGAGGCCATCAGTACGACAAAGTCAATCAGCGGCTTAGTCGTTTCGTCATAGGCCCTCTGTTCATCAAAGGATGCCTGCCAGGCAGGTGCAGCCCCTGTGATGATGCCATGAGGAAATTGCACGCGGATTTCCATCTGGGAACCGCTGGGGATGGCCTTGTTAGCCACCGCAACAATGGTGCTCTCTCCAGCACCTGTTACAGTGGCTTGTGCGCCATATGTGACAGCTTGCGTAGCGACTGCACCTTTAGGCAGATTCACGGTAACCCTTGAGTTAAGCACTGAGTATCCGTTGCGATCGGCATACACCGCAGTCCAGTAAACCTGATCGCCACCGTTATAGTACCGTGTTGCCCCTTGCACCGTATAAGCGATCTTAAATGTTCGTTCCTCATTCGAAGCTGAAGAGAAATAATACTTAATGCGCCGAGTATGACTATCAGGTTCCGATGTTTCAACGCGTAGGGGTTTGTTATTTTCAGTGACCTGAATGGCAGTCACATCTGTCAACCGATCGAGTTCGATATCTCGGTATCCATAAGTAAATACACCGCTAGTAAAATGGATAACGTTGGTCTCAATAATGCGCAAATCGCCATTTGACGAAACCGTGATATCGCTGTCCAGTCGCGTCCACTCAAGGGTCTTTGCCGGAGCTGCTGCTGCTGGTCGGATCGCCATCGAAAAGATGCCGATGATGGCCAGCAG
>CAIQQO010000175.1 GCA_903873965.1 uncultured bacterium | reverse complement strand
CGCACCTCGCCCGCCGAAATACTGGTGACCAATTTCAACGAGGCCATGTTGCCCGAAGCGCTCAAGCTGTCGCAGGAATTGCGCGCCGTCGGATTGCGCGCCGAGTGGTATCCTGAAGCCCTCAAATTAGATAAGCAACTGAAATATGCCGATGCCACCGGTGTGCGCTTCGCGGCCATCGTCGGGCCGGATGAGGCAGAGAAAGGCGTTATCGCTGTGAAAGATTTGAAAGCGCGCACGCAGGCGTTTTGCCCACGCGCCGACCTGAGCGCGCTCATCGCCTTGATTCGGGGTTAAGCCATGACAACAGCTCGCCAAATCGCCAGTGTTTTCGAAACGATCGCGCCGATTGAATCCGGCATCAAGGGTGATGAATTAGGGTTCATTTACGGCGACCCATCCATCGAGGTTCACGGTGTGGCCTGTGTATGGATCGTCACCGCGCAAAGCATCGCGGCCGCTGTGGCTGCCGGCGCGAACATGCTCATCTGCCATGAGAGCATCTGGATGCCGCCGCAGACCAGCCCATGGTATGACGGCCCATCAGCCGATGCGATTCACGCTAACCGTGTCCGCAAAGAGTTACTGGATCACCATCACGTCGTGGTATATCGCAGCCACTCGAACTGGGATGCACTGCTGGGCGATGGCGTGCCGGATCAGGCAGTTGCTGCCCTTGGCATCGATGGGTTGCGTGAAATAGCGCGCCAGAAGTTCTTCGCCGTGCATGAACTGCCTGATCCGCGCACCGTCACGTGGCTGTATGAGCGCGCACAAGCTGGACTGGGATACGGCTCATGTCGCATGTTCGGCAATCCAGGTCAAGTCGTGCGTCGCTTCGCATTCCTCATAGGCGGTTTCGGTGAGAACCAGCTTCATATGCCGCAAGCCGCGCGCGACCTCGGCGCGGAAGTGCTCATCATAGGCGAAATGAGCGAGTTCATCGTCATCGCGTGCCTCGAAATGGGGCTGCCAGTGATCGAGACATTGCACAGCATCAGCGAATCACCGGCTGTCCGCCGGCAGGCTCAACTGCTGTCTGCGCGTCTATCCGACGTGCCGGTGCGCTTCATCCCAAGCGGCGCAATGACGGTGTAGTCAGACGACGCCCATAAAAACCATGGCAACCAGTCATCACGTCAGGACGCACGGGCTAACACTGGGTAAATACGCGCCCTTGCACAAAGGGCACCAGTTCGTCATCGAAACGGCGCTGGCTGAGATGGATGCCGTCACCGTCATCATCTACGACGCCCCGGAAACCACACCGATACCGTTGAACATCCGGTCAGCCTGGTTGCGCCAGTTGTACCCTCAGGTCAATGTCATCGAGGCATGGGACGGACCCACGGAAAATGGCTACACCCCTGAGATCATGCGCGCACATGAGGACTACATCATACGCGGGCTGAAGGTGAGTGGCATCACGCACTTCTATTCCAGCGAGAACTATGGCGAGCACATGAGCATCGCACTCAACGCTGTCAACCGCCAGGTGAATCCTTCACGCGACGCTGTGCCCATCTCTGCCACCATGATCCGCAGCGATCCCTTTGCGCAGCGCACCTATCTGCACCCACTGGTCTACCGCGACTTGATCACCCACGTCGTTTTCCTAGGTGCGCCATCGACGGGCAAAACCACCATGGCCGAGAAACTGGCGCAGCAGTACAACACCGTGTGGATGCCCGAATATGGCCGCGAGTATTGGGAACAGCATCAGGTCGAGCGCCGGTTGACGCTTGACCAGCTTGTTGAAATTGCACAGGGGCATGTTGAACGCGAAGAGACTCTGCTGTATCAGGCCAACCGCTACCTGTTTACCGATACCAACGCAATCACGACCTTCATGTTTTCACAGTACTACCACCAGGCTGCCCGCCCGCAGCTTGTTGAACTGGCGCTTCTTGCTGCATCGCGCTACGACCTGGTTTTTCTCTGTGATACCGACATCCCCTACGACGACACATGGGATCGCTCAGGCGATGTCAACCGCAAGACTTTTCAAAAACAGATCATCGGGGACTTGATCGCTCGTAAGATGTCATTTATAACATTAAGTGGCAGCATCGAAACCAGAACGGCGACAGTCACATCTATATTGGCCCGATTTCGCAAATACCAGCCGTTCCAGGATATGCCGCGCGTCACAATCGGAACACTCCCGGAATCACGATAAAAGGATGGTCCCTATGCCTGACTTCCTGAGCATCGACAGCATCGCGTTCACGATCCTTGGATACCCGATGAGTTACATTGAACTCGTCGGCACCATTTTCTATCTGTGGTCCGTCTGGCTGATATCCAAACGGCGCGTGCTGACATGGCCGATTGGCATCGTCAGTTCGTTACTCTATCTCATCCTGTTCTACCAGATCCGACTGTATTCTGATTCTCTGGAACAGGTCTACTATCTCGGCGCCAGCGTGTACGGCTGGTGGATATGGCTCAAAGCGCCCAAAGACGATGGCCAGGTCACCGACGTCCGTTATAGTAACCAGCGCCAAATCATCTTATGGATTGTCTTAACGGCCGTGGTCTCAACGTTGACCGGTTATCTTATGAGCCAGATCCATCTCATTTTCCCGGCGTTGTTTCCCGATGCCGCTTCATATCCTTATCTGGATGCACTCACCACCATCATGAGTTTTTCTGCCATGTGGTTGATGGCGCTCAAAAAGACAGAAAGCTGGATCTACTGGATCATCGTCGATGTGATCGGGATCTGGTTGTACTACGTCAAAGACGTGAAGTTCATCGCATTGCTCTACGTCGTGTTGCTGATATTGGCAATCAACGGCTTCCGTATGTGGATCGCGACGACCAGGCGCGCGCGTACTTCCAGCACAGCAGCTGACGCCTGATACCGCAGTCTGTACAATATGAGTATCCTATGACCGTACAAATTGCCCGCCGGCTATTCAATACATCCGAGTATGCCCGCATGCGCCAAAGCGGCATCCTGCAGGAAGACGATCGAGTTGAACTGTTCGACGGTGAGGTGCGCGCGATGACGCCCATTGGCCCCCTGCACGCAGCCATAGTTAAGCGGCTGAACATCCTCCTCACTCGCAGGCTGGCCATGAGCGCCATCGTGAGTGTTCAGGATCCGATACAATTGAATGATCATTCCGAATCTCAGCCAGACATCGCGATTTTAAGAGCGCGCGCCGACTATTACGCTACTCAGCATCCAGGCGCGTTGGATGTGTACATCGTTATAGAGGTTGCAGATACATCAACCGACTATGACCGTGACGAAAAACTACCGCGTTATGCCGAAGCAGGTATCGCTGAGGCATGGCTCGTAGATATTGACGGCCAGATTATTGAGCAATACACTCTCCCACGTCATGGTCATTATCTCAACCTGCGCCGACTGGAATACGGTGATGAGATATCTTCTCCTACACTCCCCATCATCACCTTGCCTGTAGAAGAAATCCTCGGCCACCAAGGAAATTAACGATGCAGCTTTTCACCATTGGGCATAGCAACCATAGCTTTGATGATCTGGTTCAATTACTGGAAGCCAACGGAGTGATGCTGGTGGCTGATGTGCGCACAGCGCCGGCCAGCCGTTATAACCCGCAATTCAACCGCGAGGCGCTGGAACACGATTTGCCGGAACACGATATTCAATATGTATTCACGGGAAAATACCTGGGCGGGCGCCCCTCCGACCCGGGGTGCTACAAAAAACGCAGCCTGCCCGCAGAAGGCGCCGACTACCTGCACGAAGTGGATTATCCGGCCGTGATGCAACGCGAATGGTTCATCAAGGGGATTGATCGACTGCTGGAACTGGCCGATGAACAAACCACCGCGATCATGTGCAGCGAAGAGGACCCTTCGCAGTGTCACCGCCATCACTTAATCGCGCGTTATTTGCTGCGCGAACATCCTGAAGTCGCTATCCGGCATATCCGCGGCAACGGCACTGTGTTCAGTGCGGCATCATTGCGCGTGTCCGTCGACGATAAACCGCAGGCCGAACAGCCCAGTCTTTTTTAGCAGAAGGCCTTCATGCAACTGTATACGATCGGATTCACACAGAAACGCGCCGAGACGTTCTTCACCCAACTGCGCCTGAACGGGGTGAAGCGCCTGGTTGATATCCGACTCAACCCCGGCGGGCAGCTATCGGGATTTGCCAAACAAGATGACCTGCCGTATCTGCTGCGCGAACTGGTCGGCGGTTGCGAATACGTCCATCTGCCCGAATTAGCGCCTACAAAGCAAATCCTGTCGGATTACCGCACCGATGACAACTGGGCGCGCTATGTCGTTCGCTTTAACCTGTTGCTGGATGAGCGCCACATACCGACCAACTTGGACTCCGGCATGTTCCTTACGGCCAAATGCTGCCTGTTGTGCAGCGAAGCAACGCCTGAACAATGCCATCGCCGCCTGGTGGCCGAACGCCTGGCCGCCGCGTGGCCCGACATCACCATCATTCACCTATGAACACACTCCTTGTCGTCACCGACCTCACGCGCATGCAACACGGGCATGTCTGCATCGCGGGCTATGATACCCATAAAACCTGCATTCGGCTCGTGCGTCCGCCGCCCGATGGTATTCCGGAATCCTCAATCATTCAGAACCAGCAGGCAACGGTTTTCCCCTTCGCCGTCATTGAAGCCGACGTGCTGGACAACCAACCCGATCCGCCACATGTCGAGGATCACCTGTATGCGCCAGAGTCACTGCGATTTATACGTCGCGCCGACGAAGTAAAAAAAGAGAAAGTCCTGAGCTGGTCACTCCACAAAACACTCCACGAGTTGTTCGGCCAACCCATACTGGAGTCCCCCGGGCATTACGTTTTGGCCGGACAGGGCGCGCACTCGCTGGGCACCATCCTGACGAACGCAATCAAATGCGTCGAATACAAAGAGGGGCCGGAAGGCGCGTGGGATTACCGCATCACATTCAAGGATGCCGAACACTGGTACAACCTGAAAATCACCGATCTCACCTGGCATTATTATTGTGATCTGTTGCGCGCGGACGGGCGTGAGCCCGCAGACATTGCAGCAGAACTAACGGCCACTGTCAGGCGACTGAAGGTGTACCTGCGTATTGGCCTGTCGCGAGGTTGGAAGAAATATCCCGGTCGCTGCTTCTTGCAGGTCAACGGAATTCTCACATTTCCCGATTACCTGGAGGGCAGGACGTTTGCAGATTTAACGGCGCTCATCCGCGAGCGAACCAGATGATAGTCATACATTCAACACACGAAGCCGGTTTTAAGTTAGGCGGCATCGGCGCCGTCCTCGATGGGCTACTCAACGCCCCAAGCTATCTTGCCCAGGTAGAGCGTACGTTACTCATTGGGCCGATGAACACGAACGACCGCACTGAGATGGAGCGGTTGTTTTCATCGCGCAACAAGCTCAAGGTGCGCTATTTCTCCAGCGGCGAAATCGTCGATTGCCACCCCGCACTCGCCACGCAGTTCAAGATCATTGAGACCGACTGGAACGTGCGCATACTGTATGGCACGCGCACCTTTGGCGCCTCGACGCACGAAATCATCCTGATCGATCCCACCCACATCGATCAAGAACGCCTGAACAGGTTCAAGTATTTTGTATGGAAGCGCTTCGGGCTTGATTGCGCCCGCTACGAACACGAGTACGAATTCAACCTGTACATGGCGATAGCGCGCCCCGGCTATGAAGCGCTGAACGCCGTGATCGCATCACGCACCAATGACGAACCCGCGCCGATTTCGCTCCAGTCGCCTGTCATCATCTGCCACGAGTTCATGGGCTTACCGCTGTGGTACGCGGCCGACTTGGCGCAGCACGGGGCGTACAAAAGCGCGTATGTGGCGCACGAAGTAGCGACAGCGCGCGCGCTGGTTGAAAACGATCCAGGCCACGACACGCGCTTTTATAACGTCATGCGCAGCGCGCTCAAGTCCGCCTTAACGATTGACGAAGTGTTTGGCGACCAGTCCGATTACTTCAAACACGCCATGACGCGCACTGCCGCCATGTGCGACTATGTCCTGGCCGTCGGCAATCTCGTCGTCGATGAATTGCGCTTCATGGACAATCACTTTCGCGGCAAGAAGATCGACCTGGTGTACAACGGATCACCCAGTCGCCAGATATTCATAGAAACGACGCGGGCAGCGAGTGCCAAGCTCAAGGCGTATGCCCAGACGCTGGTCGGGTTCTCGCCCACGTTCGTGTTCTCGCACGTCACACGCATGGTGATCAGCAAAGGGCTGTGGCGTGACATTCGCGTGATGGAAGAACTCGACGCGAAGCTATCGTCGCTCAATGAAAGCGCCGTGCTGTTCATCCTATCGTCGATCATCCCGCAGGGACGTACAGCTGCCGAGGCGCAACGCATGTCGCGCGAGTATGGCTGGCCCAAAGACCATCATGAAGGCTGGCCCGACCTGATTGCGCACGAAGTACCCTTGTGGGAAGCCATCGCCAAATACAACGCAGGTGCAAAAGCATCGCGCATCGTGTTGATCAACCAGTTCGGCTTCAGCCGCGACCGCTGCGGCGACACGATGCCCGCCGATATGACCTTCGATGATCTACGCAATGGCAGTGATGTTGAGTTCGGCCAAAGCATCTATGAACCGTTCGGTATTGCGCAACTAGAGCCTTTGTCGGCGGGCGCTCTGTGTGTGATCAGTAATGTGTGCGGATGCGTAGGCTTCATACGGCGCAAGCTAAACGAATTGCCCAACCTGTCGCCGGTCGACAACAATGGGACGCTATCCGAAGAGTTGGAGGACAACCAGCGCCCATTCTTGAATGTCATCGTCGCCGACTACACCTCGCTTGCCGCGTCGGATCTGCCCATAGCAACGCGCGGTGGACCAGACTTGCACTCCGCCATGGCTATCGGCCAGGCTGAGCGTGACCTGGTGGAACGTCAGGCGGCGCAGGAAGTCGCTGAAGCACTCGTGCAGCGGTTGCCGCGCACCGCTGAACAGAAATCGGCCTTGATCGACACCGGCTACATGCTGGCGCAACAAATATCGTGGGATGTCGTCGCGCGCGAGTTACTCATCCCTGCAATCACCCGATAACAGACTGTAAACAAGCAAACCTATGCCATTCCAATTCACCCGACTCGCCGTCCCCGACGTGATCCTGATTGAACCGCGCCGCCATGGCGACGCGCGCGGCTTCTTCATGGAAACCTACAAACGCTCAGACTTTGTCGCCAACGGCATCCCGGAGGCGTTTGTGCAGGACAACTATTCGCGTTCCGCAAAGGGCGTGTTGCGCGGATTGCACTATCAGCTCGCCCCGCAAGCACAGGGCAAACTGGTCACGTGCATTCAGGGTGAGGTATTTGACGTGGCAGTGGATATCCGCCCCGATTCACCCACTTTTGCGAAGTGGGTCGGCGTCACACTTTCATCCGAGCAACCGCGCCTGATGTATATACCGCCCGGATTCGCGCATGGCTTCTGTGTGCTCAGCGAATCAGCGGATTTCTCTTATAAAGTGACCGCCGAGTATTCGCAGGCACACGAGCGCGGCGTTGTGTGGAATGATCCGCAGATTGCGGTGGTGTGGCCACTCGCCGCGCCGCTGCTCTCCGGGCGCGATAGTCAACTCCCCCTCCTGCGCGACGCGCAACTCTGAAAACAAAAAACTCCCGGAATCGCAATTGGCGATTCCAGGAGTCTGCTTTGTGCTTACTTACTTTCCGACAGCTACCGGTCTGGCTACCAGTGCACCAGCCTCTTCGCGCGCCTTCCAGGGCACACCGACGAAGCGGAGCAGGAAGTAGTCAGCGCCGATGTAACCCGCAACCTTCCAAGCCATGACGATGAGCAGCGCTGCGAACAGAAGCAGTCCATTGGTGCTGGCGGTGCCGGCGAGCAGGAAATTGAAGTTCATCAGCGCGCCAAAGAAAGCGGCAATTCCGACGAAAGCGCCGACGACCAGACCGACTCCGATCAGCAACTCGCCATAGGCTACAAGCTTGCCAAACCAGGTGTAGGCCTGAGCGTTGAGCAATGTATTGAGAAAGTCGCGGTACCAGCCGAAGGCGATAGGCCCTTTACCGGTGGTGGCATCGATTTTCACTGCGCCTTCCCAGAAACCTTTGAGTGCAGAACCATTGCCGACCCACGCCGGATTTGAGACCTTATGCAGTGAGGCATCAATCCACTGATAGCCCAGCCAGATGCGCACAACAAGCCACACCCAGCTCATGCGAACGTCGGAGAAAAGGAACTTGGCTATTTTGGGATCATCGATGACACGACCACTAAACGTTTTTGGATTTTTAACACTGACCATTTTTATTACCTCTGTTTGTTTGATTCCCAGACTCATCTGATGACATGACTATACGCGCACGCCCTTGTAGCTCATAGGGGCGACAGTCTCGATTCTGGTGTCTTATAGTCGCTCACAGCTCAGACTTTTGTCTTAGGAAAGTCAGAGCTATGAAACGCGAAACGGATGCGCATCACTGGTGTTTAATCCTGAAAATGGAGTCGGGTTGCATTCGCATTGAGGCCGCTTGGGCTCTCAAAGGATGCTGGGAGTTGCTAATAACGTGACGAATCCTGGTGAAGAACGCTTGCAGATCGCTCTTGACGCATTGGCCTCCATTGAGGCGACAGCGCGCGCGAATGCCGAGTATTTTCAACGCGTGGCGCGTATTGCGCGCACAGCGCTCGACAATATTCGCGTCCACCGCGAGGCAGAAAACATGATCGTGGAACACCCCGACGGCATATTGTTCCACGATAGCGAGGGATTAGGCGCAGGATAACCCACCTTCTCCGGCAGCACCACCATTTTCCATACCGCATGCTGTGTGCATGAGGTGGAAGCTGTGTCAAAGAGGCGTCTATTTGCGGCTACTGACCGGACAGCGATGTGATCCCATTAAACACGGGCTCAATCGCTGTGATGAAGGCAGTCGGCAAAGCTGGTTGCTGGATATCGACGACATTCTGGCGAAAATGATCGGCTGAACCGGTGCCCACAAGGATGACATCCAGCCCCGGTTCATAGCGACAGTAGCGATAGGCCGCCTCAGTCAATGACTGGCATGCCCCGCTCGCCAGAAGATCGCGCAGGATCGGCAGCGCGCCAAGCACGCGGGCGTCCACACCCTTATCGTGAACCTGCATACGCAGGTAACTCTCCAGCTTGTCAACGCTGATCAGCGCCTGGCGCACCGCAAACATGCACAGTGTGCCGATGCCCTTGGCGCGCGTCGCGCCCAACAACATCTGGCGGGCTGAGGTATTGAGCATGTTAAATCCCACCATCATCACGTCCCAACAGTCGTCCTGTGCCGCGCGTCGCAACATCGCATGGTCACTGTCACTGCCAAACGCCTCCGTGATACCGATGAATCGCAGTTTGCCCTTCTCGCGCATCCGCCACAAGACCGGCACTACATCAGCGACGACCGCATCGTAATATTCAGCCCGCACGCCATGCACATGGTAGATATCAACACACTCCGTGCCAAGTCGCTCCAGGCTGGCATCGAGTGAGGCTTCGATTTCTTGCGCCGTCTTCATGCGCTCCTGCGTCCGGTAGCTCAATTTCGTCGACAGGATCAAATCGCTGGGACGCTGCCGCCCCAGCGCCACGCCGATAGCGGCTTCAGTGCCATATACTTCCGCCGTATCGATGAAATTCACCCCGGCATCGAGCGCCGCATGCACCACGCGCGCCGCGTTGTCATCGCCTTTATTCTGTCCCGCGCCCAGCCGACTGAACCCGCCGCTGCCCAAACCCATGAAGGTGGCTTGCAGTCCTGTTCGCCCAAGTGTCACTTTTTGCATCGATTCCATGATCAGCGTAACTCCATTAATCCGCGCATATAGGCATTTTGCAGTACTTTATACCCATCCTGCAGGCAGGGCTGGTAATGGCCGGCAAGAATCACATCGGCGTGCAATTGCGCCATGCGTTGCAGCGAGCAGAGGTAGGCAGCACGATCATAGTCCACTGCCCCGTTCCAGCCCAGCCGTGCCATGTCGCTTTTTTCGCCAACATGCACCACATCGCCGGTGAACAGAATGACGCGTTTGTCCAACACCAGCCTGTATAAAACACACCCGGAAGAATGACCCGGTACGTGAATGACATCAAATGCAAGACCTGCTGCATTTAAAACATCGCCATCCTGAACCGTGATGTCAATATCGCATGCAGGGAAAGACTGCCCATAGGCATATCGGATTGTGCGGTCGTCGCCGCGCGCAATGCCCTCAGCATCGCCGGGACCCGCCACCGTCAGCAAACCGCGCTTGCGCAAGGTGAAAGCATTACCCGTGTGATCGAAGTGCGCGTGTGTGATCAGCAGATGTGAGATAGGCAGGTCAGCCAGTCCCCAGTACTGCAGGTTAGTATCAATGGCAGCCAGATCCCGCTCATCCAGTCCGCAATCAATCAAAACAACGGCATTGCGTCCCTTGACAGCATAGGCATTGGGATGAAAACCGTAGGGCAGCCCGGAAACCAGATAGATATCTTTGAGAATCTGCATGTCGCCTCGATAAGCGGTGTTGTGTTTAATTGCATCAGGGCGGAGAAAGTACCGAGTGACCCCATCGGGATTCGAACCCGAGTTTAGGCCTTGAGAGGGCCTCGTCCTAGGCCACTAGACGATGGGGCCGTGGCTTGGCGCTTACGCGAACAGCAGTATACCATATCAGCTTTGCTTTGCAGGTGAATTTCGTCATCATTGCGAAAGCAATCGCGTCAGCAACGCGCTCTCTTCATCATCAGTGGTCACATCGCCATCCAGCCATGCATCGCGCAGCATCGCCAGCACTTTGCCATAAATCGGCCCTGGGCGCACGCCGCGCGCCCTAAGATCATCGCCCGTCGTCAGCGGGCGCAGACCGCGCCAAGTGTGCCACTCATTGAAGGCCGCGGTGCGCTTTGCGGGTGCAGGATCATACAGCCACATGAACAGCAGCGCCATGGCGCTGAACGGCCGCAGCAACGCAGACTGGTGGCTGGATCTGCCGTCAAAGAGTGATGCCGCCAGTGTGCTGAGCACACCAAGCGATACAATCGCCTCGTTGACTTCGCTCGTATACGGGATCAGTTCGAGCCAGCGGCTGGCGCTCATCTGTCCGAGGTTGTAGATCAACGCCCCCCATCCAGCGGCGATTCGGTGGCCGTAGGGGACGATCCGCGCATCGTCCCATGTGCTCAGGTGTGACCGTATTGCGTCAAAGCGCGCCAGCAAGGTGGCTGGTTCTGGCACCGCTATGCCCAGCGCGGCAAAGACCGACCACGCGCGCAATAGAATCAGCGCATCGGGCGCTTTCGGAATCGCAAAGATATGCTCGATGTCGTACTTCACCCGTTCACCGCTCAAGTCTTTCAGCCATGGCAGGCCGGCATCAATCCACACGCGTGTTTCCGGCTCAATCTCGAATCCGAACCGCGCCGAATAGCGCGCCGCGCGCAGGATGCGTGTGGGATCATCGATAAAACTGCGCGCATGCAACGCACGGATAACCTTGCGCCGGAGGTCGGCCTGCCCATCAAATGGATCGAGCAGTGCGCCATCACGCAGACGTACGGCCATGGCATTGATCGTGAAATCACGCCGCATCAGGTCAACCCCGATAGGCGCAGGCGCCACAACCGGCAACGCAGCCGGGCGAGGATATGATTCACTGCGCGCGGTGGTGATATCGGTATGCAACCCATTGAATGTCCACGTTGCCGTGCGAAACCGCTCATGCGCCACCACTTCACCGCCGTGTACATCGGACAGCGCGCGCGCGAACACAATCCCATCAGCTTCTACGGTAAAGTCGAGGTCGCCCGCAGGATGCCCCATCAACCAATCACGCACCGCGCCGCCCACAAGGTAGACGTTCACATTACGCTGATCGGCGCACACCTGCATGGCGTCGTAGATCGCGCATTGTTCCGTACTCAGCGATTCAACCAGTGCCGGGATCATGATGTCATGTGTCTCAGGCTGGCGATTATCGTTTATATTAAGGCCATCTAAACATACAGTGGAGAATTACATGCATATTGCCGTTCTAGGATTGGGCATCATGGGTGGAGGCATCGCCAGCAACCTGCTCAAGGCCGGTCACGCAGTGACAGTGTACAACCGCACAGCCGAGAAAGCACAGCCCTTGATTGCCGCAGGCGCGACGTGGGCTGCCACCCCGAAAGTCGCTGCTACTGACATGGATATGGTGATCAGCGTGGTTGGCGATGACGCCGCGTCGCGCACGATGTGGCTGGGCGAGAGCGGCGCTCTTGGCGGGATGCGGCCGGGCGCGGTGGCGCTGGAATGCACCACGTTATCACTCGACTGGGTGCGCGAACTGGCCGGGCTGGCAACCAGCGCCGGCGCGCGTTTTGTCGATGCCCCGATGGCAGGCAGCAAGGTCGCCGCAGCAGCCGGACAATTAACGCTCTATGTCGGCGCGACGCCAGAACTGTTCGAGGAGATTCGTCCTGCTCTGGCGCACTTTGCCGCCACCATCATCCATTTTGGGCCAACCGGTTCAGGCGCGATCTACAAACTGCTCAACAACATGATCGTTGCCGTGCAGGTGGCCGCACTGGCAGAAGGCATCGCGTTCGCCGAAAAGGCCGGTCTGGACATGCCCACTGTGCACAAGGCGATCACAACCGGCGCGATCGGCAGCCCCGTTGTCAAGATGAAGACACAGGCCATTATCGATCGCAACCACACCGACACGCACTTCGCCCTGCGCTGGATGCACAAAGACCTCACTTACGCTCTGCGCGCCGCCGACCAACTCGGCATCGCGATGCCCAGCGGCGCTCTCGCGCACGAACTCCTGCGCATGGCCATGCAGCACGGCTGGAGCGATCAGGACTTCGCGGTAGTGGCAGAGTTGGTGAGAGGATAGAGGAGAGAAGGCAGAAGTCAGAGATCAGAGGCCAGAGGTTAGACATGACTCCAGCTTCCTGTCTCCGACCTCCGACTTCTGGCTTCTGACCTCTTACTTCCCGCTTCCCTCTCATTTATACGATCTGCCCTTCCACGTCACGCCACGATTGAGAAGAATCGCCAGGTTGCCGCCCAGGATGATGACAAGGTATATCGCTAGACCGAGAGGGATCAACACGGCATACCTGCCCGGCAGAGCGTAAAGATCACGCACGATGTATCGCCAGAAAGCGAGTGTGATGCCGTAGCCGGCAGTGGCGCACGTCAGCGCAGCCAGCGCGACCAATGATGGATCGACCAACAGCCATGCGGCGCACAGAAGCAGGAATATGATGGGCGCGATGATCGTCAACATCATGCGCACAACGCCCCAGTATGCCCGCCACCCACCTGCCCGTCGCCCATTCCACGCATGCTTGGCCAACCCCTGCACCACTTCAGCAAGGTTGTGATACATGCGCACACGCAGCTGTCGCATACCCAGTGCCAGCCCCAGCCGATAGCCGGCGCGGCGCAAAGCGTGCGCAAACTCCACGTCTTCCAGCACTTTGTCTTTCACCACGCCGTGCCCGCCCAGCGCGCGATAGACTTCCGAGCGAAACAAAAAGCACTGTCCGTTAGCCATGGCGCGTTCCGGTGCCGAATCAGGATTGTCAGCCTGATGGAGCGGGAACACCGTCCACGCGAACTGAAAAAACACCGGCAACACAATGCGTTCCGCAAGCGATCCGAGTTCGTTGAACGGAAAAAGGCTGAGCGCATCGAGCTCGCGCGCAGTCGCATCGGCCAGCATATCGCGAATCAAACCGGGCTGTGGGGCGGTGTCTGCATCAAGGAACAAAAGCCACTCGCCGCGCGCGAACTCTGAGCCATGCAGACACGCGTTGCACTTGCCCACCCAACCATCGGGCAACGGGCGTCCATTCACCAATCGTAACCACGTCGACGCAGAAAGCCGCGCGGCATACTCAGCGAGAAGATGCGGTGTCGCATCAGTTGAACCATCATCGACCACGATCACTTCGAATTGCACACCGATTTGCGCAGCCAGCCCATCGAGACAACGTGCGACATTGTCTTGCTCGTTGCGCATCGGAACGATCACTGACACCAGCGGTAGCTCACGGCTGGGAGCAGCACCGCCGCCAGGCACATCCTCGTCGAGTCGATGCATCTGGCGTAACCAGTGCGCATCACGCAACGTGAGCATAGCGACGCCAAGGACGATGAACGCGACTGCAAAAAACACAACCATCTGCGATGAGTATAATGTCTGCCTAACTCCATGACGAGTACCGATTGGCGCGCAGCCGGTCCATCACGATTTCTATTGTTAGGGCGCGCCATCATTGCGATCAGAATCGCTGTGATCAAAATCGCTTAGGAGGCTGGTACCTACATATGACTAAGAGTTTGCGCGTGTTGATCGCCGACGACGAATCAATCATCCGCATGGGTTTGCGCGCAATCCTTTCGGAATTGGGACACACTGTCTACAGCGCCGCCGACGGCGTTGAGGCGGTGACGCTGGCGTATCGGGAGCAGCCCGATATTGCCTTGCTTGATGTGCGCATGCCGTTCCGCGATGGGCTGGATGCGGCAGCTGAGATCGTGAAAAATCGACCGATCCCGATCCTGATTCTGACCGCCTATAACGAGAGCGCCCTGCTCGATCGCGCTGCATCCATTCCGGTGCAGGGCTATCTGATCAAGCCCGTGAAACGCGACGACCTTGTGGCCGCCATGCGCATCGCGGTCGCCACCTTCAGCGAGCGACGCCATCTGACCGAGCGCGTGGATGAGCTGCAGGAGAAACTGACCTCGCGCAAGCTGATCGACCGCGCCAAGGGTTTCTTGATGCAGGCGGGCATGAGCGAGGAAGAGTCTTACCACGAGATTCAGATGCGCGCGCGGTCGCGCCGCACCACGATGAGCACCATTGCCCAGGAAGTGATCGATCGCCAGAAGAAGGGCGACGAGTAGTTTCCTAATCCCCGATCAGATCAAGTATGCGCCGCATGTCTTCGGGCAGCGGCGCATAAAGTGTTGTCCACTGACCGGTTGACGGTAAATTAAACCCAAGTTCACCCGCATGCAGCAATTGGCGCGGCGCCAGTGCGCGACTCAGCGCGTCGCGCCGTGTTGCGCCGTATAACGCATCGCCAACGATGGGAAAACCGATCGACGCGAGATGCACCCTGATCTGGTGCGTGCGCCCGGTGGAGGGTCGCACACGCACAAAACTGTACGTGGCACCCTTCGGCATTTTCAAGTCGGGAAAATCCGTTGGCATCAACGTCGCCTTCAGTGTATACACCTCGGCCACGGCATAGTGCGAAACCGACTCGCGCCCATCGGCCACAATCGCCATGCGTTGGCGATGGGCCGGATCGCGCCCGATGGGTTTATTGATCACGCCCCGTGGCGGCGACACGGCGCCGACGCACAAGGCCATGTACAACTTCTTGACGGTGCGCATCTTGAATTGTCTCTGCAGTTCGACGTAGGCAGCCGGATGCTTCGCCAGCAGTACTATCCCGCTTGTTTCTTTATCGAGCCGATGCACGATGCCCGGGCGCGTTGGGTCGCCCACCGCCGCCATGCCCGGCGCATGCGCCAAAATGGCATTCGCCAGTGTACCTGCGGCGTTGCCGGCGCCGGGATGCACGACCATCCCCGCTGCCTTATCAACGGCGATGACGTCATCATCTTCGAAGATGATCTTGAGCGCAATGTCCTCCGGCTCGGTGGTTGTCGGCTTAGCCGCAGGAATATCCACAACAACCACATCGCCGGGTTTGACGGCATAACCTGCAGGGCGCGCAACGCCATTCACCTTCACGCGTCCTGAATCGATCAGTTTCTGCACCGCGCTTCGGCTGGGGCTGCCATACTCGGTCAGCAAGCCGACCAGCACCTTATCCAGCCGGCCAGCCTTGCGCGCGGTGACAGTTTCAACTGACATGGATAGCGGTCAACTGGCGCGCTACGTCTCGAATGTCATCGTAGACATAGTCAGGTTGTATTGTCGAAGTCAACAGCTCTTCACGCGTGGTGATGCCGCTTAACACAAGCAATGCCGTGAGCCCGGCATTCTGGCCGCCGAGGATATCGGTATCGAGGCGGTCACCCAGCACTGCGGTATCCGCCGGTGTGCTACCCAGCCGTTGCATCGCTTGAATCATCATCTCGGGTTGTGGTTTGCCAATAATGATGGGTTCAACATTGGTTGCTGCGCGCAGATACGCCAGCGTCGAGCCATTACCGGGGATAATCCCGCGCGCATCGGGATAGGTGACATCGGGATTTGTGCCGATGAACGTTGCGCCTGCGCGGATGAGCAGGCACGCTTCGACCAGTTTGGCATACGTGAGGCCGCGATCCCAGCCCACCACCACGTGCGTTGCGCCTTCCGGCTGATCCTGCGGCACGACAGTCAGCCCGGCACTGCGCAATTCGGCCGTCAGTCCCGGCTCACCGATGGTAAAGATACGCGCATCGGGCGCATGCCTGGTGAGATAGCCCGCCGTCGCCTGTGGCGAGGTCAGAATCTCGTGATGATAAACAGTGGTGTTGAAGCCAGCCAGCTTGGCGACGAATTCGTCGCCGCTCCTGCTGGCGTTGTTGGTCGCAAGAATAAAGCGGATTCCTAGTTGACGCAGGGTGGCGATGAATTCGGGCAAACCGGGCATGGGACTATTGCCCAGCCATAAAACGCCATCCATATCTATGATAAGATTCCGCACGGAAGCAAGTTCGATCATAATGGAGTTATGCTAAGCGTTGTGATTGTCTTGTCAAGGGCTTTAGTTAGAGTTATAATGCAGAGATACGGTGACTGAGCGGATTTGCGAGGGGCAAACTGACTCGGTCGCTTTTGTTTTATACTTTTAGCAGGCGGTCTAGATCATGCATGAACAAGAGTTCCTCACACCAGAGGGCTTGAAAAAATTAGAGGATGAGCTTGAGTTTCTCAAGAGCATTCGCCGGGCTGAAGTGGCGAAACGGTTACACGAAGCCATGGAAGAAGGCGAAGTGGAAGAGAACCCGGAATATGAGGACGCCAAGAACGAACAGGCGTTCGTTGAAGGACGCATACTGACGATTGAGACTATCCTGGCAAATGCTGTCTTGATCGAACATAAAGGTCCGGCCAACGAGATACGCCTGGGCAGTAAGGTGACCATCACCGAGATCGCGACCGGCGAGAAAGACCACTATGTGATTGTGGGCTCCGCCGAAGCAGATCCCGCCGGCGGTAAGATCAGTAATGAGTCGCCATTAGGCAAGGCGTTGCTGGGTCACAAGCTGCATGATGAAGTCATCGTGCATACCCCGGACGGGCCGACCAAATACAAG
Organism: uncultured bacterium; assembly: GCA_903873965.1. Taxonomy (GTDB): domain Bacteria; phylum Chloroflexota; class Anaerolineae; order J036; family Brachytrichaceae; genus CAIXPS01. The sequence goes on along the minus strand of CAIQQO010000175.1, from coordinate 8,083 downwards.
GTCAGCCATCTATCGAACAAGTAATCCCAACGTCGATTAACGGCGTAGAAACCCGGTTTCAAAAAACCGGGTTTTTTGATCGATGGATCCGATGATGTGAACAAGGTCTATCTGGTTGGTCCCGCTGGCACGGGAAAATCAACCCGTCTGGCTGCGCGGCTGGGACAGTTGGTCGAGTCCAACATCCGCCCCGACCGTATCCTGGTGCTGGTCCCGCAACAGGCTCAGGCCAGAATTTTTCGAACTGAACTGGCGCAGATCAAAGGCACCCGCAAGGCGCGCGGCGAGCCAACCATCACCACCATCTACGGGCTGGCGCAACAGCATGTCAGCCTGTTCTACCCGCTTATCGCGGAACGCGCCGGCTTTTCCGATCCACAACGCGAGCCGGTGCTGCTGAATGTGGAAGCCGCACAGTATTTCCTCAATCAGATCCTTGCCCCGCGCCTCGCTGATTTTGAAGACCTGAAACTCTATCGCCCGCGCCTGCTCGGTCAAATTCTTGACAGCATGAATAAGGCCGCCGAATGCGGCTTCGGGCTGGATGAAATCGCGACGCGCCTGGGCGCGGCATGGTCAGGCGAGGCGCAACGCATCGTGAGTTACCGGCGCATGCAGGAAATAGCGCTTGCGTTTCGCGCATTCTGCCTGCAGCATTCACTGGTCGACTTCTCGCTGTTGATCGATACCTTCGCGCAACAACTGCTCCACACGCAGTCGTACCGCGATTACATCATCGCCCATTACCGCCACCTCCTGGCCGACAACATTGAGGAAAATCCGCCCGTCATGCACGACTTTATCGCCGAGGTGATGAAGACATGCGACACGGCATTGCTTGTCGAAAATGATCCCGGCGGGTTCCGCTTATTCCTCGGCGCCGATGTGGACTCGGCGCAGGCGCTACGCACAACGTGCGACGAGGTCGTGAGACTCGACACCTCATTCACTGCCGCGCCCGAAGTGATCGCCTTTGGCAATAGCCTGCGCCGCCACTTCAGCCCTGCTGCGGAGCGGGGAGGCAAAGCAGTGGGAGGGATGCTGCGCGGGAGATCGGAAGACGCTGCGCCGGAGCAGGGGAGTAGAGGAAGCGCACTCGGTGACGCGCCCGGCTCCGCCAAGTACTGGACGGGCATGGTCGACTGGGTGGTCAATCATATCCAGGAACTTGTCGGGCAGGGGACGCATCCGCGCGAGATCGCAGTACTCGCGCCTTATGTCGAAGACGTGCTGCGCTTCGAATTGATGGAACGCCTGCGCCCCGCCGGCATCCGCGTCCGCACCGTGCGCCCGTCGCGCCCTTTGTACGACCATCCTATAGTGCGAATGTTGGTGACCTTGACGCGCCTGGCGCATCCGGAATGGGATCACGCCATCGCAACATCCGACCTGGCGCGCACGCTGGCGGTGAGTATCGCAGGCCTTGACGTGGCGCGCGCGCAACTCATCGCCGACGCCGCGATGAAAGCCGCGCCGCGCCGCCTGATGCCGCTCGACGACGCGGCCTTGTGGCAACGCGTGGGCATGCGCTTCTATGAACCCTACTCTGTGATTCAGAAGCGATTGGCCGGCGACGAGGACAACATGGCGCTCACGTCGCCCACAACACAGGCAATACCCCTTGACCTGTACTGGCAGCAGTTCTACACCGATGTGCTCTCGCGCCAGGGATTCGGACTGCACGAAGACCTGGACGGTGGATTGGTGGTCGACAAGCTGATCAAGTCGGCGCGCGGATTCCGCGAAGTCTTCGAACACGCGGGGCTGGCGGATGGCGTCGACATTCCTCAAGAGTACATCAAGACACTGGGCGAGGATATCCTTGCAGCGCAGTATGCGCCCGAGCGCGAGCCGGATATTGCGGACGATGACGCCGTGCTGGTCATGCCGGCGCACACCTATCTGATCAACAACTTCACCTCGCGCTACCAGTTCTGGCTCGATATCCATTCACTGGGCTGGTATGAACGGGTGTATCAACCACTGACGCACCCGTATGTGCTGTCGCGGCGCTGGAAAACCGGGCGCGTCTGGACGGAAGAGGACGATCATCGGTCGCAGCAGGAGATGCTGGGCAAACTGTTGAGTGGACTGACCTATCACTGCGCCGGCAAGGTATTCGTCGCATCGAGCGAGTACAGCATCAGTGGCCAGGAAGAAGATGGACCGCTGGCGCGGGCGATTCAGCGCGTCATCGGCGCGCCACGCAGGCAGCAGGAACCGGCATGAACCTGCGACCTGAACAAGATGTTATTGCCGAATACACCGGCGGGCGCGCCGCCGTATCCGCCGTGCCCGGCAGCGGTAAAACGTTCACACTGGCCAGGCTCGTGGTGCGGTTGCTGGAACGGAACCTCGTGCCCGATGAGGCTGAAGTGCTGGTCGTCACCTTCACCAACTCCGCCGTCGACAACATCCGCGCCCGCATCCGCACCGTGCTTAAAGAAAAGCACATGATCGACACAGGCTACCGTGTCCTCACGCTGCATGCCCTGGCCGGGTTGATCGTGCGCGAACGCCCTGATCTCGCCGGCACGACGGCTGACTTCCGCATAGATGAGGATAACAGCCGGCACCAGGCCATGAGCGAAGCCACGCGCTGGTACACCCAGCAGCATGCTGAGTACTGGCGCAGTTTCCTGTCAACCGAACTCACCTCCCAGCAACGCCAGACGGCCGAAGAGCAGTGGCTCAAAGCCACCGAAAGCATCGGCGATGAAGTCACGCGCCTGGCGAAGAATTTACGGTTACGCCCTGCTGAGTTGTACGCACTTCTGAGCAGGAGAACCGAGGGACAAGGAGACGCGGAACAGGGGACATGGGGCGGGGATCAGACTGAACCGTCCCTTTCTCCGTTTCTCCGCATAGGGATGGCCCTCTACGAGCGCTACGAGCAAATCCTCAGCCTGGGCGGACGCCTGGATTTTGATGACATCATCTGGCGCGCGATCATGGCACTGGAAAACGATGTCGGCTTCTGCCATCGCCTGGGACAGCGGTGGCCGTTCATCCTCGAAGACGAGGCGCAAGACAGTACCCCATTGCAGGAGAGAACCCTGGGCATGCTGTCGGCAGAACACAACAACTGGGTGCGCGTCGGCGACCCCAACCAGGCGATCATGACCACGTTCACGGCATCCGATGTGCGCTTCTTTCGCGAGTTCCTGGCGCGCGCCGATGTGACGCCGTTCCCGTTGTCGGTGAGTGGACGCAGCGCGCCCAAGATCATCAACCTGGCAAATAGTCTGGCCGATTGGGCAGCGGAGCAGCAACCCGAGGTTGAGGTGCGCACCGCTGGATTGACCAACGCTGTCAAAATTTATCCCACGAAACCCGGCGATGGTCAGCCGAATCCGCCCGACACCGAATCGCGCTTCAATGTGCAGGATTATCCTAATGAAGAGAGTGAGGCGCAGGAAGTCGCGAAGAGCGCCATCCGTTTCGTACTCGCGCGCCCCGACCTGTCGTGCGCCATCCTCACACCCACCAACTGGTTTGGCAAAACCATCATCGATGAGTTGAGCACCCTGCAGGCGCAACACCCGGAGCGCACGCTGTTTCAGGATCAACTGAAGAACGCGCAGCCGGTGCGCAACGTGGCCAAGGTACTGGCGCACGCGGTACGATTTTGCAGCACCCCCACCAATGCCAATGCGCTGGCCGATCTGCGCAAAGCCCTGGTCGACATCGGCGCCAGTTCCGATCAACACGTCAAATCGTCTCGGATGCAAAGCCTGGTGCGCAGCGTCAGGACAGAACGGCTGCTATTTCCCTCACCTGTAGCTGAATCGGTACTGGCAGAAAGCCTGAATATTGGCGCGCATGAACAACATGAACTGGATCAGTTGGCGGCGCGCGCGGCGCGGTGGCTGCGGGCCAGCATGTTGCCCATCGACCAGCTTATCCTCATCGTCGCGCAGGACATCCTGACCAAAGACAACGAACTGGCGATTGCGCACAGCCTGGCGCTCAGCCTGCGCCGCTTGACGGCGATCCATCCCCAGATGCAACTGATCGACCTGGCGCGCGAACTGGAAGATGTGGCCACCAACAAACAGAAATTCATGGCCAGCGCACTCAACGAATCCGGCTTCGAACCGATCCCCGGGCAAATCACCGTCACCACCATGCACAAGGCCAAAGGGCTGGAATGGGACCGCGTGTACATGGTAAGCGTCGATCAGATGGAATTCCCGCACGAAGTCAGCGGGCAGTTTCGCGGCGAGTTGTGGTTCCTGGGCGGGCACGACCCGTCGACCGAAGCGCGCAAACAACTGGAGTCGCTGGCCGCCGGCGAAACCCCGCTGCCGGGCAATATCGAGTTGCTGCGCCGCGCGCGCATCGAGTACATCTCGGAACGGCTGCGCTTGCTGTATGTGGGCATCACGCGCGCCAAACGCCACCTACAGATTAGTTGCAGCCGCGAGCGACACAACAAAACGAACGTACTGGCGCTGGCGGTGAGTGCGATTAGGTGAGGAAAATACCTTGCGAAGGCGCTCTGATTCGATGGCATTCGTTCACGCAACCTTCGCAAGGGGAACAGCCTTCACCGCGCGCGCAATTTCTCACCCGCCTGCCGAATCCACGCCTCGGTGGGCAACGCATACGGGCGGAATTTCTCCTGCCGGCCTTCGTCTTCGTTGGCGTAAATCGCCCGATGCGCCCCCAGTTTGGCGGCTGCCGGCGTGTCGATCAGGTTGGATGAGTCCTCGGCGCTCATCTGGAAGGCCACCCGCATAGCGAACTCGCGCAGCGAACGTCGATCCAGGTTGCGATTGAGGTTGGTCAAGGTATCGCACCATACCAGCGTATGCACGCCCACTTCCGGCCCGTCGCGCAACAGCGTCGTAAATTGCTGGGCAGGGTTTGGCGCAGCAGCCGCGTCGCTCCCCGATCCCGAGAAGTTGAAACTGTCGTCCTGGCGCAAATCGCGGGCGCGATGCAGGCCATACAGGAACAGGAACCGTGGCGGCGCGCCTGCTTCGTTCGCCTCGATCCGCCGCGCGACTTCAGTCGTCAGCGCTGTGAGCATATCGGGCAACTGGCGACGCCGACCCACAACCGTGCGATGCGGCACCGTGCTTGCCAGCAGATCGAGCACGCCGCTGAAAGGCGCATCCGCCGCGCCGAAGTCGAGAATGTTAAACAACGCGTTATCGTCGCCGTTGGTTTGGGGCAGTTGGGCGGCCAGTCCCAGCAGCGCAATCGACAGCATCCCCAGCGCGGCCTCGTCATTCTGGCCTACGATGAGCAAATTGTTGCCGCTCTGACGGTGAAAGGTTGTGAGCAGCGCGTCGCGCAAGGCAATCGGTTCACCCAGCCACATGTTCAGCTTGCGCTGCGTTTGCGGGGCAGGCGGGGCGGCGAGCAAGGCGCTCAACGTGCGGTTCTTTTCAACGGTTGCGAGCGCGTTGCCTTCAAACACCACCTGCGGCGGCAGCGGATGCTTGATGCGTTTTGCCGCCATCGCGGGTAACTGCGTCAGGTAGCGGTCGCGCTGTTCGTCCGTCAACCACGCCACCTGGAAGCGGTTGTTGCCTTCGATCATGCCGTTGGCGGCGTTGTAAATCGCCTCACCGGGACGCGACAGCAACCGCGCCGCCGGGTTGTCGTCAGACAGGATCAGGCGCGAATCCGCCTCGCTGCACTGCAACGCGATGCGCACGCCCATCTGATCCATCGTGCTGCGCGCCAGCGTGTAGGCGCCGGCCAGCGTTTGCGAGCCCAGCAGAATATGGATGCTGAACGAGCGCCCCTGCCGCACCAGGCGATCCAGCTTTTGCGCGGCCTGTGTGGCGATGGGATCGTCTTCGGTAAAGAACTCCTGGAACTCATCGACCATCAGGACGATGCGCGGCATGCGCACGGCGGCGGACGTAGACGCGGCCATGCGGTTGCGATAATCCGTCACGTTGTCCACGTTCGCGGCGCGGAAGATATCGGCGCGGCGCGTCAATTCTTCCTCTAGTCCCTGCAAGACGCTCAACCCAAACTCGCGCTCGCTCTCGATGGCAATCACGCGCGCGTGCGGCAACTGGTTGACGGCGTAAGTCTTGAACTCGACGCCTTTCTTGAAGTCGATCAGATAAAACTCAACCTCGTCCGGGCTATACGTGAGCGCCAGATTGGTGATCATCGTGTGCAGCAGCGTTGACTTGCCCGAACCGGTCCTGCCGGCCACGAGCACATGCTGGGTGGTGCCTTTGCCCAGATCGAGGTGTTGCAGCTTGCGCGCGCCGGATGGCCCCAGCGCCACATTCAATCCGGTACGGCTGTCAGCCTGCCACCATTGTTCCTGCGGCGGCGCGATGCGCTCGAATGGCACTTCCACTTTGCTCGCTTCGCGGGCTTTGACGCCGACCGCCGTGATGATGTGATTCACAATGCCGGTTTCCGGCAGTTCATCAAACGTCACCTCGCAATCCTTGTATGGCTCAACCTTCCAATTCCAGCTCTTCGTATTGCTGCAATCGAAAACGGTCGCGCCTTGTTCCAGATCGGCAAGGCTGAACCCGTACGGCAGCGGTTTCTCTACGTCCAGCATGACGATGGTGTTCACGCCGCAGCGCGCGCCGTTCTGCGCCACGCTGACCAGCCGGCGCGCCGAGGCCTCGTTGAAATTGGCGGGAAAGTCGAACACGACCAGCGCGCGATAGGGTTCTGCCACCTCACCGGCTTGCGCGTTGTAGGCGTCAATCGAGGCGTACTGGTTGCGCAGGTATTTCTGGATGACGTTCTCCATGTGCTCGGTCAGGTCGGCCAGGCGTTGTTCGATGTGTTGTGGTTCGGTCCAGGCTTTGCTGGTGACCAGTTGTTCGTCGTAATCCGCCAGGTGCATGAAGGGCGCCACGTTCTGGCCGAGGCCCAGCGGGTCGATAAATGTGAAGCGGCACTTGCCGGGCGGGATGGCGGTCAGCAGGCGCAACAACGCCGACTGAATCGCGCCGGCAGCCACCGGGCGCGTAGCCGCATTCATCTTGACGACCAGCGGCTTCCCGCCGATCAGCGGCACAAGCGCGGGAAACACGGGCCAGTCCCACACCCCCCCGCGCATGACCTGCCCGATGCGTGTGGCGACCGGCGTCTCTACGCTCATGTCATCGGGTTGCCAGGAGCGCCAGCCGGACGCGCCCTGCGCATCCGCCCAGGGCGCATACTGCGGTTGGATCATGACCTGCTCAACCCGGGCGCGCGCGCTGGCGACCACCGGATGATAGGGCAATTCCGCCGCAGCCATGGCTTTCTGGTGTTCGCTTTCAATATCCAGCGAGACCTGATTCAGGCGCGCTACCTCGGCGTCGAGCGTTGCTTTGGCGCGCGCCACGGCATCATGATGCGCCCGCTCCGCCGCCTGCACGGCGCGTGGATTCATATAGCGCGCGCCTGAAACCACCTGCGCCAGAGTCGTGACCTGTGTTTTAATCGTTGGTTGTCGTGTCGACATTTTTATTCTCCGATGAGCGCCTGGTCCCAGGCCGCATGACGCAGATAGGAACCAGGCTTTTGGATATTCGCCCGGGTCGCGCCAGACTGCCGTTCATGCCGCTTGCATGAATCCTGCCGCTGGCTGATCCGGCCGGGAACAGGCGTGCTAACTCTCTCCGGCGCGCGGGGCTTCGTGAAGCCGCCGCATTCTGCCATGGTCCTCCAGCGAGAGTTATCGAGCACACCGAAAACCGTTGTTGTTGTTCGCATTGTCGGTGGTGTTCCTGTTACGGTTCGACACGCGGTTGTTCCTCGTATCGTTGTTCCACGAACCGCCGCGCTCACTGCCTGCCCCCACGCGCGCCGGGGTTTTGATCCGGCGTTAACGTCGTCTGTTTCTTCTGCCATCCGCCCAGAAGTCGTCCAACCTCATTGCACAGGCGGGTGGCGTGTTCGTATTGCTTAAAGCTGAGAAAGTGTAACTCCTGCGCCAGGCGCAGATAAAACCGCATCCGTTCCAGCTCAATGTCGGCGCTGTTCAATTCCAGTTGCGTGTCGCGCCCGCGCGCGGCATGCAGAAGGCAATCATGAAAAGCAAACAGGCTGGATTCCAGGCGCGCCGCCAGACGAAAGCGCTGCTCTTTGGGGAAGCTCG
>CAIQQO010000174.1 GCA_903873965.1 uncultured bacterium | reverse complement strand
CGCCAGGCGCGCCAGGCGTTGACCCAGCCGGATCAAGCCGCCGGTGTCGATATGAATCAGATCGACCAGCGGAAGATCGACTGCGGAAGTGACCGTGGCGTTGGCGCTGCGCTCTGGCAGCGTGCGCTGCGCCTCGCGGACGATATCCCAGCCCAGCCACAATCCCTCGCGTGCAGCAGGCTCGACGACGCGCCCTATCTGCACGGTGATGACCGGCAGATCGGGGATGCCGGTGTCGGCGCGCACCGCCGCGATCCACTCGTCAAAGCGCTTGCCATAACTCGTGGCGAGATCGATCAGTGTCGTGTCTGATTCACCCTGGTACCACAGGATGCCGCGTAGTCGCGACGTGCCAGACAGCCGGATGCGCTCGAGCATTGCGCCATACAGGCTGCGCCCGCCCATCGACTTGTAGCGCGGATTCCATTGCTCAAGGCTGGTGCCGCCATGCGCAGCCGCAATCAAACCGATCGGGTTGCCGGTGGCATCGGCCATGGCTTTGCCAAAGGAGATACCAAGACCCGACCCCGTCGTGCGCGCCGTCCGCTCGCGCCGCGCCATTTCGGCATCATCGATGAGCTTGTCAGCCTCGGTCATTCCAGAGCGCATCAGTTGCTGGTGAACGGGCGTGATGCTTTCCCACAACCAGTGCAGCGGATCCTGCGCGATAGCCCATACGCCAGCGCTATTGAACGACCACACGCGCGGATCAGGCGCCAGCGCGCCCGCAATCCAGCCGCAGCCCTGCATGTTCGATTGACCAGCAAGTACCCAGACGTCAGTATTATTTGGAATCAGGTTTGACATGCCCTTATCGTAGCGGATTTACGCAAAAGCGCGATTCGGTTCAGCGGGGCAGATTCGCATTGTCTCCTTCGCAAGGGGGACGCGGACCGCGTCGCCTCTTTTTCTCTGATGGCTACAATCCATATATACGGGAGAGCTATAACAGTGAATTACTTTATCAACGATGAAATGGATTTGACCGGCCTGTGGCGATTTCAGCCGGATGCGTTCAACGAAGGCGAGCGGCTGGGTTACGCTGCCGTTGCCTGCGAAACGCGCTTGTGGCGCGAAGTGAGTGTGCCCTGCGCGTTTGATGACTGCATGCCGGCGCTGGCTGCCTATGAAGGCGCCGGCTGGTTTCGGCGTGAGATTGAACTGCCGATGGACTGGCACGATGATGAGGTCGTCCTGCGGTTCGAAGGGGTGAACACAACCGCGACGGTCTGGATTAATGGCAGACAGGCCGGGACGCATGAGGGTGGTTTTTTAAGGTTCGAACTGCCTGTGGCTGGACTGCTCAAACCGGGGCGCAATGCGATCGCGGTGCGCGTCGACAGCACGAGACAACATGGTCAGGTTCCCGGCAAGAAGCGCGGCTGGCGACCATATGGCGGCATTTTGCGCGAAGTGGCGCTGCTCCGTCGCCCCGCGCTGTATCTGCGCGCGCCCGTGATGACAGCACGCGCAGACGGCTCGTACCATGCGCATGTGGCCTTGTGCAATGTAACTGCTAACGCGATGGCGGGTTCGGTCGCCTTCAGCATCCTGGATGCCGGCGGACAGTGCGTGGCGCGCGGCGATGGCGGCGACCGTCACCTTCATGGCGGTTCCGAGGCGACATTCGAATTCGACGGCGTCGTTACTACTGTCTCGCCGTGGTCGCCCGAGCAGCCAACACTGTACACGGCGGTATTCAATGCCGGCACAGTGGTCACACGCCTGGCATTTGGGTTTAGAACGATAGAGCGCCAGGGCACGCAATTGATGCTCAATGGCAAACCGCTCATCTGCCGCGGGTTTAACCGCCACGAAGATTCGCCGACGCACGGGATGGTCAGCGATCTCGGCACGGCTGAGGCCGACCTGCGCCAGATGAAGGCACTCGGCGCCAACTTTGTGCGGCTGTGTCATTACCCGCACCACCCCGGCGAACTTGATTTATGCGACAGGATCGGGCTGCTTGTGATGGCCGAAATACCCGTGTATTGGTGGGATGGCGATGCGAATGCCACGGTCATGCTAACTCCAACCGAAACAGCCGAAACCATGACCAGCTCGACACTGACCGCCGCGCGCCGCCAGTTGGGCGAGATGATCCGGCGCGACATCAACCATCCGTCGGTGGTTTTCTGGAGCGTCAGTAACGAGACACAGGAGGATAATCCTGAAGTAGCTGCAGGTAACAGCGCCCTGATCGCCCACGCGCGCAGGCTTGATCCTACACGCCTGGTGATGCATGTCTCCGATCATTGGACGCGCACACCGCATTTTGAATCGGATGATGTGCTGTGCCTGAACGCCTATCCGAGCTGGGACGGGCGCGGGTGGAAATCCAATCCCAATTATGATCTGGCCGGCTCGAAAAAGTGGTGGGATGAGGCACTGGCGCAACTGCATGAAGCCTATCCTGATCGGCCGATCCTAATTACTGAATTCGGTTACCCGGCGTTGTATGGTGTGTTCGGCACCGGACTGGGTGAAGACACGCAGGCACAGGCAATTCAAGCTGAAGCCGCAGCATTCGACAAACCGTACGTGTGCGGGATGACCCTGTGGTGTTATGCCGACCATCCGTGGCCCGAGGAACCCTTTATCAACTATCTGACAACCAGTCCGTTCGGCATTGTCACGCGCGACCGACGCAGGAAGAAAGCCTATGAGACAGTGCGCGTCCTGTTCAACGCGCCCGCGCCGGCGCGCCCCGCGCCCGACCCACTCGACAACTGGTTTGTACACATGACGCGCCCGCATCTGCGCGATATCCCGGTCGTTCCGTTCCCGGATGGCTACAGCGTGCGCTCGTTGCACCGCAATGAGGGCGGTCTGTGGGAAGACATCTGGCGCGACGCCGAGGAGTTCTTCAAGATCGAGAACGGATTGTTCGAACGCGAGTTTGGTGACGACCCCGCCGCGCTTGAACGGCGCTGCTACATCATCACCGCGCCCGATGGCGTGGCCGCGGCGACAATCAGTTCGTGGTACTCGCGCGATATCGACGGCCTCGATTACGGGCGCATCCACTGGGTCGCCACGCGCAAGACGTATCAGGGGCGCGGCATCATGCGCGCCGGATTGAGTTATGCGCTGCGCCAGATGGCGCAATGGCACGAGCGCGCCATACTCGGCACCAGCACCGGGCGCGTGGCAGCCATCAAGCTGTACCTCGACTACGGCTTCCTGCCCGACCTGACACCGCCCGGCGCGCGCGAAGCGTGGGTGGCCTTGCAACAAAAACTACACCATCCGGCGCTGGCAGGACTAGAGTAAAACGTGAAACGTAAAACGTAATCAGAACGGAGCAGAACGGAGGTTTTGTTTAGTATGCCAAATCTCATGGATAAGCAAACCGAGGAAAAGTTGCGACAGGGGTTCAAGTATTTCAATCGTTTCATGGTCGCCATGTGGCGATTGGGATTGGGTCAGTGGATTAATGTTTGGCCCGATGTGG
>CAIQQO010000173.1 GCA_903873965.1 uncultured bacterium | reverse complement strand
GGCGCGTTTGGCTTCTTTGGCCAAGAGGCGCATATGCTCAGAAAGACGATGCCCGATACCTTCTCGCTAGAACTGGAGCTATACCTGCCTGTGACCCTTGAATGCTTATGGACACTGGGCGAAATGAATCACAGCCCGTGGCAGCTCTATCGCAACCTCCCCCAGATTCAGCCTGACGCTAGTTCCCGCGGCTGAACGCTGATTGCGCGCGTGAACGCATCATCCATTCCCGCCAGATGGTTGGAGGCCGAGCCTTTCAGGCGGATTTTGCCATCAGAGTGTTGTAGAAACGCACGTTACATTCTGGTATAGTTCAGCTTCAGTATCAAAGAGAAGGAATAGAGGGGCCTTGTGGCTCCTATACAATCGTCAAGGCGAGGAAACATGAAATTTCTTCTCACTTCTGGTGGCGTTAAAAACAAGAGCATCCACGACGCACTGGTCGACCTGCTGGGCAAGCCGATCGCCGACTGCAACGCCCTCTGCATCCCCACGGCGGAGTACGGCCATCCCTGGTGCACGCCGGCCTCGGTCTGGCGTTTCATTTCCGGCCATACGCCAGCACCCATGTGCGACCTGGGCTGGAAGTCAGTAGGCGTGCTCGAACTCACCGCACTGCCCAGCATCGGCGAAGATCGATGGGTCCCCTGGGTTCGGCAGGCTGACGTCCTGCTGGTGGACGGCGGTGACGCGATGTACTTGTGCCACTGGATGCGGCAGTCGGGATTGGCGAACCTGCTATCATCACTTCCCGAGATGGTCTGGGTGGGTGTGAGTGCTGGAAGCATGGTGATGACCCCGCAGATCGGTGATTACTTCATCAACTGGAGACAGCCTGGCGAGGGCGATAAAACGCTGGGTCTGATTATAGTCCATCCACGGGCATACAACCCTCTAGACTAGCAAATGCTGTCGAAAATGTACTTGGAATCGGAAATATTTCAATACATAATAATTGGACTATAGAGGATATTTACGATGCTTTATTTATTGGTGATATTGTAGTGGTAGATATACTCGTAGGCAGTTACAGGCAAGAAAATCCCACACTGCAGGAATTTCCGACAAATCAACCTCCGAACTATGCACATTTTGCACGAGTGCTTGCTGTCGACTTGGTCGAAAACACTATTTACCTAGAAAACACATTAGGTGCCCAATCCAGCAGATACTGGATGCTAAATATAGACTCGTTTCGACAAGATTGGGAAGAGCCGGAGATTAGTGCATCAGAAAGACCTTCCGCTTATTCCGGTGTCATACTTGAGCCGGTCACACGATGGGCTATGACAATTGATCAATCTGCTTTTATGTCAAAATGATTTCACATGCGTTAGGAAAAGAAAAATGTCGAAAATAAGATGGATTCCAATTATGGTGTCTGCCTTCATTTTGTTGGCGATATTATCCGGATGTAATTCATCCGTCATGGCAACGAGTAGACAAGTCGATATACATGCTGCAAGTACGATCATACCAACAAGCGACCTTTCAGCGCAGGAAGCCACGAGTACGATCACACCAACGAGCACCCTTTCTGCGCAGCGAGATAAACTGCTATTAAATGTCGCTTATACATCTGCACCGAACGGAAAGTGGGGAGAATCTCATGATAGCACTATCACAGGAACTGTGAAAATTGTTCTCAAGAATGACTTGTCTATCCTGGCAACGATTCCGATCAGTCCTTCATTTGGGCCGTATGTATCTTACAAGTCTTGGTCACCAGATAGCATGAATCTTTTGCTCTACGGCTACGATGTGCTTTTCTCTCATGCCCCCGTAAGTCGTCTAGTAATACTTCACTTTGATCCTGATCGTGGTGAATTAACTCCCTATGTGTTCGAGCCTCTCTATACTCCAGCAGAGCAACTTAGTGACCCGGCGACAGCCTGGTCATTTGACAGTAGTAAGCTAGCTGTAAATATGAATGAACGCGAGATTTTCATTTTAGATGCGCAAGGACGCATAATAAGAAAGTTTCAACCTTACTTACCGAATGAAGCCAGGGTTGGATGGCTCGGATGGTATTCTCATGACGAATTGCAATACAGTATTTTGTACAGGGTGAAGATCATCCGGTGATGTGTCATCCCTGAAAAAGATGTTGTCCGAGTCGTACACGTATGATCCCACAGGAAACCGGCTGACGCACACGCGCCAGGTATCGGGCAGCGCGGCGATGACCGACACGCTGGGCTACACCAGCGCGCAGCCGCACGCAGCGACGACGTGGAACGGCGAGCAGCGTTACTGGTACGACGCCAACGGCAACATGACGGTGCGGGTGGAAGTCAGCGGCACGCAGCGCATTACCTACACGCAAGCGTGGGACGTGGATAACCGTCTCATCGCGGTCACGAGCACGTTGGACTACACGACTTCTTTCATATACGACGCCGACGGGCAGCGCGTGATGCGCAAAGACCCAACCGGCGCGACCACCTACATCGGCGCGCACTTCGAGCAACTGCGCACGAGCGGCGGCGTGACTAATACGAGCTATTACTACTTCGGGTCACAACGGGTGGCGATGCGGGTGGCGCCCAGTGGAACGTTGACCGGCACCGTGTATTGGATTCACGGCGACCACCTCGGCAGCGCATCACTCACAACTAACATTAGTGGGCAGTTGGTAAGCCAGATGCGGTATAAGCCCTTTGGTGAAGTACGTTGGCAAAACGGAACGATACCGACCGATCGCACATTCACCAGTCAATTAGCGGAACCGAGTGGGCTTGGCAGCCTTATGGACTACAACGCCCGCGAGTATTCGCCGGTACTTGGCCGGTTTCTGAGTGCGGACAGTATTGTGCCAAGCGGCCCGGCTGGGCCGGCTGCGTTTGGGGCGGCCGGTATTGCTGCTGTTGCTGCGACGCGCGCGCCTCTGCCAGCACCTGAATTGGTTTTTGACATCTTATACTCCTTGGCTTGACAGACCGGATTCAAGCAGGTACCTGCG
>CAIQQO010000172.1 GCA_903873965.1 uncultured bacterium | reverse complement strand
CTTGGCAAACTGCATTACGAAGGCGCCGGCGATCAGCCATACGGCAACTTGAGTTAATGCCACGCCAGCCAGACCGATGATCTTTCCACTCATCAGTTGCATGGGTGTAACGGAAGTAATTAGTATCTCAATCGTGCGGTTTTCCTTTTCGTCAACCACGGCCTGTAACAGGTATGAAGCGCCACCAAACAATGCCACAATGAATAATATACTGACGCCTAGAGGAAAGATAATTGCAAAGATATCGTTGTCGCTGAAAGTACGAGAACCATCAGGTGTGCTCAGGACGAAGTTAGTCCCAGACAGCAACCGTTCTGTGATGGCAGGGGCAACGTGGCTCAACATGGCTGTCTTGGCAAATTGATCAAAGGTGTTGCGTACTTTTTTCCCGGGCTGGTTCTTCCAGTAGTAGAGATCGACCTTGCCGCTGGTTACAAAGTCGGATGCAAGTAGATAGTAGGCAATGATTTGTCCGCTGGATAGTGCGCTTTCAGCAGACAGTGGATCTTCCAAACGCACCATCGCGTTATCTGCTTCGACGCTGAGAGGAACAGCGCGGTCAAGCGCGTGCTGCGGATCAACATAACCTATTGCGCCTTTGTCACTTGTCACCGCTGCTGATGCTGAAAAAAAACCAACTAGGGAAGCGATAGCAATGATAAACACCGGCGCAAGCAAAACGAGGATGAAGCTTTTTCGTACAGCACGTAGTTTGTACTCGTTCAGAGCAATGAGAAAGAACTTGTGCATACGTAGTCCTACACCGCAGAAACAACCTTAACAAAAATCTCATCCATCGTGGGAATGGCCAGTTCGAAGGATTCGATCACAATGTCAGGTGAGTCGCTTAGCAGTCGAAGAACAGATTGTGGCGCCATGTCTACTGGCAGGCGTAAGGTATGACAGTGTCCCTTGCTCGATATCTCCTCGACGCCCGGCATTATGGGCAATTCACCGCGAATTGTTACTCGTACTGTGTTGTCAGCATAACGGCGCCGGATGTCATGTATGCGCCCATATAGCACCGAGTCACCCTTGTTTATTAACACAATACGGTCGCACAATTCCTCAACGAGATTCATCTGGTGCGTCGACATGATGATGGCGGCGCCGCGTTCTCGTTCGCTGGTAAGCATATCCTGAATCAGGCGGGTATTTACCGGATCAAGACCACTGAACGGTTCGTCGATGATGATCAGATCAGGTTGGTGGATCAATGTGGTGATGACCTGCACTTTCTGTTGCAAGCCTTTGCTCAGGTCCGCGACTTTCTTTGATTTGTGCGCCCCCAGGTCAAGTTGCTCAAAGTACTGTGCGGCGCGCGCTCTGGCAGTTTTGCGCGACATGCCTTTCAATTCAGCCAGGTACAAAACGACATCTTCCACTTTGACATCTTTGTACAGTCCGCGTTCTTCGGGCAAATATCCAATCTGCTCCTTTTTAGCGTCAGTCATCTTACCGCCAAGAACGCTGATGGTGCCATGATCCGGTTTGAAAATATCCAAGATCATTCGGATGGTCGTGGTTTTACCCGCACCATTAGGCCCAAGCAGGCCGAAAATCTCGCCTGGTTTGACCTCAAACGAAACATCATCCACCGCCATTGTTTTGCCAAATGACTTTGCAACGTGGTCTACGCTGACTCGGACTTGAGTGTTGTCCTGAGAGGCTATGGTCATGACTTTATTGATACGTTAGTTCATGCTGTTGTCAAGCAGCTTTCTGGCGTATCATCCAGCGTTCTGGATTGGGTATTGTTTCAAATCCCCCGTAACGCCGGTATAGCTCATGGGCATCACGGGTCGCAAGAATCATGCGGCGCAAACTCTGCAAGCCAGGATGTGAGGTGATGCAGGCAACCAGCCACTTGCCCAACCCATGCCCGCGTGCGCTTTCCAGTACGAAAACATCGGACAACCACGCGAACGTGGCATAGTCCGTGATCACACGCGCAAACCCTACTTGTACTCCAGCATCGTACAGGCCGAAGCACAGCGAATGCTCGATCGCCAGCAAGGTGGTTTCAAGTGAACGTCCCTGAGCCCAATACGAGCGATGAGTTAAAAAGTCATGTATGACGTCGACCTGCAGTAGAGCTGTGTCAGTGCTGATTAAGAAGTTGTCTTTGCGAAACTCCACGATTTCCATGGGTGCCATTATCACGCGACTGGGCTCGGTGTGAGTTCTATGGCATGAGAAGGTGCACACTTGGTCAAGAGCGTCATTGGTACATCTGGTGTTCGTCGCATTCTTCAACACCCATCCAGTGTTGTTCTCGCACGGTCTTTGACCCAGCGAAGGAGGCATGGCGGTATCCTTCGCTGGGAGAACGGCGCGTTTCTATACGGCTCTTACCGTTACGCCATTCGTATCGATTCGACCTTCTTCGATGACCAGTGCAACTGCACCGCTGAGCAGAGGCGTGAACTCATCCTCAATATCAAAAAGCGCTATGCCGTTTACCGAACCCTTCAACCGTTTCCCTTGCGTGGATAAACACATCACGTATCCGCCATCCAACTCCCACGCGAAATCGGCTTCTGCCAATACTTTGCGCTCCATCTCCTGACCGGGGCGTATGACAAGGTTTTTTACCAGGCGTACCTTCTGATCATCACACAGTAGCAGCGCGTAATAGCGTTTCAATCCCTGGACACATGCCGCAATTCCAACAGACTTGGCAAGGTGCGGGATCACATGGCTTTCAACTGAGTAATTGCACCATTCCCGTTCGCCTTGAATCACCAATCCTGTCCCATTGTCCTGGCAAGCGCGGATATCCCCGCTCCCAATAAAGTCGAGTGTGCTGCATGCTTTCACCCATGCGCGTTGCCACAGGGTGCCATTGTGGACTGGCTTTGTGAACTCGACACTGGGCGCGCCATCCCAGGTCAAATAGTCCAGGTACAGCGTTGATGGTTCCAGCTCTCCTTTGATGTAAACGCCGACAGCACATATAGGTGAGCCAGTTTCGATGCCATCCACTGTCCAGGACATAGTCCGCATCTCACCTGCAGCAAGTCGGACCAGTGGACTGTTGATGATCTCAGGCTCATTGTTAGCACTGTAGACGCGGACAAAAAGTGATACCTGCACTGGATTGTCGCTTGACACGCTGGCGCTAATCGTCTGACCGGGATACAGCGTCGGTGACGCAATCAATCCATATCCAGGCATGCGTAATGCGTCGGGTGGGAGATATGTGAGGGTATCTACATGGGTTTCGCCACTGAATCGAATGGCGAGGCTGCGTTTGCCAGAGACGCTATGCCCTACGGTATTTGTGAGGGTGGTATCGGAGTTATGGCTGTGAAAACCCTGCACTGAGCCTGGCAACTCGAAATTAAAACGTGCTGATTCCAGTAAAGCGGGTTCGCCTGCCAGTGCGAGTCCTGTCTGAGCTATGCGTCGCGCTTCTTGTGCGGCGTCGCTGATGCATCGCCCGCCGTCGGCAGTGGGCAGGTACATGCGGTCAGCAACAGGCCCGCGCCAATCGACCGGACTGCTGTCAATGCCGCGTAAACCAAGCTTGATTCCCATCAGGCAGCCAATGTTGCCTGCATTGCAGTCTGTATCCCACCCAGCGGTGTTGCCAATCATCAAGGCGCGCTGAAAATCGTCTTCGCAATAAGCCAGCGCAAGAATGATCACGGCGTGGTTGGGGATCATGTGGCAATTGCCACCATATTTGTCGTACCCGTACTTACTCTCGATGCGATCCCGTGTGATTCTCCAGTCGTTATCTTCAATGCGCCAGGCGCGAATATCGGCGATGACATGCGCTATCAGTGAGTCCTTGGGAATAACGGACAGCCCGCAGTCAAAAAGTTTGTCCATGTCAGATTCGACAAATGCAAAGGCTTCCATCGCGGCCAAGGCCATTGCGCCGTAGATCGCTTCGCCATCGTGGCTGACGCTTCCCGCTTTGCGTGCGAGTTCGGCTGCTAGTGCAGGGTGTCCCGGTGCAACCATCGCCCAGCCATCGATGAAGATTTGTGCGCCAATCTGCTCAGCAACCACCTTGCCGTTCAAGGCTATCGATCCACTGCGTGGCGCCGTATAGCCAGCCTTGAGCCGCATGTAAGCGGTGTGCTCAGTGGAGTTGCCCATGCCGCCCCACCATAGAATCGTTTCACGTTCGATCAGATAGTTCAACCAGGTCTGACCGATTTGTGCGGCGGTAATATCTGGATTGTTCCCGTAATCGGGAAGCGCGCGCAAAAACGTGAATGTGCCAGTGATGTCATCATCAGTGACGATCAGCGGCGGGTGATGAGCTATGCGATCGTTAACGTAATACGTGATCTCGCCGAGTTCGCGCATGATGCGCTCATACGTCCAGCCCTCAAATGGGCGACCCAGATAAACGCCAATAATCTTTCCTAGGACGCCGGCATAGACACGTTCAATATAGTCAGACGGGATCATAATCTCTGTTTACTCCTCTGCCAAAATGCACCTCCATTATTAGCTTACAATCCAAAAACGACAATTCAAAATTATTTCCACATATTGGGAGCAAAAGAATGAGATTGATTACAGTTGAGTCCAACGGAACAGTGCGGGCAGGCGCCCTAGTCAGTGACACTGAATTTGTTGATGTCAGCGCAGCAGGCGATGTCATGGCGATTATGACCGACGCCGGCGCGAGGGCGCAGGCGATGACGATTGTTGCTGCTGGAAAAACAGAAGCGCTGGCAGGCGTTCGATTGCTTGCCCCGATCAAACCCGGCAATCTGATTTGCATCGGCCTGAATTACATGGAGCACTGCCGCGAAACCAATTCCACTGTGCCCACGCGCCCAGTGATTTTCGCGAAGTTCAATAATGCACTTACAAACCCAGGTGACACGATTACATGGTATCAGGATACGACGGCGACAGTCGATTATGAGGCTGAACTGGGCGTCATTATTGGCAAGCCAACCCATCGCGTCACGAAAGAAGAGGCGCTCAGCTACGTTGGAGGGTATACCTGCGTTAATGATGTCAGCGCACGTGACATTCAGAACAGCGACAGTGGAAAGCAATGGGTGCTTGGCAAGACGCCGGACGGTTTTTGCCCGATTGGCCCGACTTTGGTAACCACTGACGACATTCCCGATCCACAAGTGCTCGATATCAAATGCACGTTGAATGGGCAGGTGGTTCAAAGCTCAAATACCAAAGACATGATCTTCGATGTCGCAACGTTAATCGCGCATCTTAGTCGCTTTATGACATTGCAGCCTGGCGATTTGATCAGCACCGGTACACCGTTTGGTGTTGGCGTTAGCCGCAAACCACCACTGTGGATGAAGGAAGGCGACGTGGTGATTGTTGAGCTAGAGAAAATCGGACAACTTGTGAATAAGATTCACGTTTTGTAATTCGGGAGAATGAACGGTATGAAGATCACGAACATTGAGGCATTTCCGGTGTGGGGCGGTGTCCGCAATTTCTTGTTTGTCGTTATCGACACGGATGAAGGTATCTACGGTGTTGGCGAGGCCGGGCTCACAGGCCGTGAATTGGCGATGATGGGCGTGATTGATCATTTTAAGCCGTTGCTCATCGGCAAAGATCCGTCGCGGATTGAGCATATCTGGCAGATGCTCTATCGCGGCGGATTTTTCCCGGCTGGACGCATTGTGACTTCTGTGATATCGGCAATTGATATCGCGCTTTGGGACATCAAAGGCAAAGCTCTGGGTGTCCCGATCTATGAACTATTGGGCGGACTTGTGCGCGATAAGGTCGTCTGTTATCCGCACAACGCAGGCCGGGATATCGATGAACTCGTCGCGTCGTGTAAGAAAACTGTTGATGAAGGCTGGAAGTTCGTGCGGTGGAACCTGCCGGAAGAAGGTGACATTATCGAACCGCGGCGAATGGTGCGTTCTGCCATCGAGCAGTTTCGAGCTGTGCGCGCTGCCATCGGCGAGGATATTGAAATCGTGTTTGATGTCCACACGCGGCTTGATCTGCCTGAGGTTGTGTGGTTATGCAATGAAGTCGAACAGTTTCACCCCTTCTTCATTGAAGATCCGTTGCGTTGCGAGAACCCGGATTCATTCAAGACCTTGCGCCCACGCACCAGGACGCCGCTGGCAGCCGGTGAACAGTTCAGCAGCAAGTGGGAATTTCGTCAACTAATCGAAGAGGAGTGGATTGACTATGCGCGCATCGACATGTGCATTGTCGGTGGCATCAGCGAAGCAAAGAAAATAGCCGGCTGGTGCGAAACGCACTATATAAAACTCGCCGTGCACAATCCTCTTGGCCCTGTGTCTACTGCCGCGTGTCTGCAACTGAACCTCGCCTGCAACAATTTCGGTGTGCAGGAGCAACCGCGCAAGCCCGGGACGATGTTGACCGACGTGGTGCCCAATCAGCCGGTTTTTCAAGATGGCTATCTGCTACCGCCCACACTGCCAGGGTTGGGCATTGAGTTTGATCGCGATGCCGCTCGCAGTCATCCTTTCCAACTCACAGAGCTGCCTCACATGCGACGAGAAGATGGATCGGTAACGAATTGGTGATACTGTGAGTTCTGCAATCAACTTGCCATTGCAGTAGAACGGGCTAATATGGCAGCATAGGAGATAACAACATGTGCGCAAAAACAGCATCCCCGCAGGGGTTGAAGTGGTTTCAGGATATTCGTTTCGGTATGTTTATACACTGGGGTCTATATAGCCTCATTGCCCATGGTGAGTGGGTTATGCACACCGAAAAGATATCGGTCTCGGAGTACGAGAAACTCGCGCCGCAGTTCAACCCCGTCAAATTCAACGCCGACGAATGGGTGAGTATTGCTGCCGACGCCGGGCAGAAGTACATGATCATTACCAGCCGTCATCATGATGGTTTCAGTATGTACGACACGGCACTCAGTGATTATAAGATCACTAACACGCCATTCAAGCGTGATCCTCTGGCTGAGTTGGCTGACGCCTGCGCGCGGCGCCATGACGTGAAATTGGGTCTCTATAATTCGCTACTCGACTGGCATCATCCGGCCTACCGTTTCCGCGCTGAGAGTGGGTTGGCATGGACGGATTACGTCGCGTTTCTACATGGGCAGGTTCGTGAGTTGTGTTCCGATTTTGGTGAGATATCGGCTGTATGGTTCGATGGCGACTGGCCGGCGCAGCTATTGTCTGATGACAACAGGCATTTTCTGCCAGGTGGTTCATTCGAGTACGAAAAGCTGTACGAGATGATCCACACACTACAACCCGATGCTGTCGTGGTGAATAATCGTCATGCTGAACCCATAGTGGGTGAAGATATCCAGGGATTCGAACAGGATTTGCCCGGACAAAACACGGCTGGCTTCAACGCCGAGAAGATTTTTGATCTGCCATTGGAAACCTGTATGACGATCAATGATCATTGGGGTGTAGCTGCTGATGATGACAATCACAAGTCGACGCGTCATTTGATCCATACGCTGGTGCGCGGTGCTGCGGCGGGTTCCAACTACCTGCTCAATGTTGGCCCGACAGCGTTAGGGCAAATACTTCCGGCACATTCCTTACGTTTGCGGGAGATGGGCGGCTGGCTTCGGTTGTATGGTGAATCCGTTTATGGCACTCGTGCAGGGGCCATGGCTGCTACTGGTGATATTGTCAGCACACGTGCTGATAGTGTTCACTATGTGCATATTCTGAACTACAACAGTGATGTGGTCGCCATAAAGGATGCCCCGGCAGACATTCAACACGCGACGCTGCTGCGCGATGGCTCTGACGTCAAGATGACGCGAAAAGAGGACACGCTATTGCTGACTGTTCCCTACTTCCAGCGTGATCCCATCGATACGGTAATCAGATTAACCGTCTGAGAAAAAAGGGGACTGAGGTTCAATATGAGAGCAAAATTCGCTTTTGAATCCAGAAAGTCGATAAGCCTATGAAAACTGTTGCAGTGGTGTTTACCGCGCCGGGACAGGTTGAGCTGGGTGAAATCGAAATGCCTGCGCCGGGACCGGATGAAGTCCAGATTCGAACAACCCATTCCATGGTCAGCGTTGGCACCGAGGGATGGGTATTTCAGAATGTGTTTACCTGGATGCCAGGTGGGACACCTTATCCATGTGTTCCGGGTTATCAACGCGCCGGTGTCATTGAAGCACTTGGGAGTGAGGTCAGCGGTTGGAAAGTCGGCGACCAGGTCATGGCCACTTCCGGTTCATGGTTGGGCGATGTAAAACCTGTCTGGGGTTCGCACGTTCAATTGGGCAACACGCGCGCATCTGAACTGTATCGTATCCCGCAAGGCGCTGACCCGATTGATGCCTCAGGGGCCGTTGTAGCGCAAGTCGGTTATAACGCAGCGTATCGTGCCGACTACGCTGCCGGTGATTGGGTAGTAGTGTATGGCGATGGCATGATTGGCCAATCGGCCGCTCAGGCAGCGCGATCGCGCGGTGCTAAGGTCATCCTGATTGGGCATCGCGCTGATCGACTGGCGCTTGCACGTCAATATAGTGCCGATGAAGTGCTTGATTCGCAACAAGATGATGTTGTGTCGCGTGTGCGACTCATAACGGGTGCGCAATACGTAACGGCAGTACTCGATAGCGTGCAGACAGAAAATGCCCAGCACCAGTACGTTGATTTGCTTGAGCATGGTCGCGGCCAGCTTGTTTACTGTGGCTTTACATCCGGTAAAACATGGGCAGACATGGGCCTGTTACAGCAGCGTGAGTTGACAACATACTTCATTTCAGGCTGGAACCGGACCCGAATGGAGGCCACATTGCAACTGATGGCTGCAGGCAGTATGCACTTAGTCCCGCTCGTGACACACCTGATGCCATATGAACGCGCTCCCGAAATGTACCTGATGACACTCGCCAAATCGATGCCGTTTCTAGGCATCGTGTTTAAATGGACCAATGCCTGAAGATCACACTAAAGATCACACTCCCGGAATTTGACGGCGACCAGGTAGCTGGCGATCCAGGAATGCGATCACTTGAGGGTTGAAATGAAAATACTGATTACCGGTGCGTGCGGCATGATTGCACGGGCGCTAGTGAAGGAACTTGAACTGCGCCATGAACTAGTTCTGGTAGATCGCATGGCCCCTGAAGAAGCGACTGTGTTTGTTCCAGGTAGCCTGGATCGCGCCCCAGCTCCATTGCAGGTGGACTGGCCATTTATCAAGGCGGACATACTGGATGATGCTGCCATCAAGGAAGCGTTTGCACGCACGCGCCCAGACGCCGTGGTTCATCTGGCCGCAGGTGTAACGGGACTCCCCGACATTGGTGTAGAGACGTTCAAGATCAATACCGTCGGTACCTATATCATGCTGGATGCCTGTCGCTTGCATGGCATCAAACGCTTCACGTGTGCATCGAGTGTGAATGCTTTTGGCACGATTTACTGGCGTCTGAGTGGTCAACCACCGGTGTACCATTCCATGCCGCTTGACGAAAGTTTCCCGCCTGTTCCAGAGGATCCGTATAGCTTAAGCAAGTGGTTCAATGAAGAGACTTGCGCCGCCTTTAACCGCGCCTACGGAATCACAACGGCTGCCTTCCGTTTTGCAGGTGTCTGGACGGTAGAGATGTACGAGGAACGCCTTGCCGAAGGCTTAAAGCCGACGACGCATTGGAGCGACGATTTGTACCAGTGGGTGCATCTTGAGGATATAGCATTCGGCATTCGCCTTGCGCTTGAAGAACCGGACCTGCCTGGATACGGCGCGTACTATCTCGGCGCGGCCGATACACGCTGCCCGGAACCAACCATGGATCTTCTAAACCGCTTCCGTCCTGACCTGGCTTCGCGTGTGACGCAACCGCTCGAAGGCCGCACGTCACTCATCTCCATTCACCGTGCGCAGCAGGCATTTGGTTACGCGCCTCGTTATGCACTCATGTAACGTTCAGAGGTTGGAGGCGCCAGTTGTCTGAAAAAAAACTGAATATCAACGTGGAGAACTCTGACGCTGCGATCTATGTTGACACACATCGCCCACGTGTTCGCTATAGCCGCATGCTTTTTGGTCAGTTTCTCGAGCACTTCCATCGACAAGTATACGGTGGCATTTTTGAGCCTGGTTCACCTCTGTCCGATGAACATGGTTTCCGCCTAGACGTGGTTGAGGCCTTGCGCGAGTTACGTGTTCCGGTTGTGCGTTGGCCGGGAGGGTGCTTCGTCAGTGCCTACCACTGGGCGCATGGGATCGGCCCAAATCGTCGGCCTGAGTATGACAAGGCATGGCGGGTTGAAGACCCCAATACATTTGGCACTGATGAGTTCGTAACTTGGTGCCGGATGATTGGCGCGGAACCGTATATCTGCACCAATGGCGGTACTGGCTCCTCTCAGGAGATGAGCGACTGGGTTGAGTACTGTAACCTGGCAGAAGTCGGGCGGTGGGCCAAAATGCGACTAGCTTCCGGATTTCGCGAACCCCATCGTGTGAACTATTGGTCGATAGGCAATGAAAACTATGGCGACTGGGAGATGGGCGCTAAGAGTGCGGTTGAGTGGGGACGCTTTGTGGCTGAATCTGCCAAGATGATGAAGCGCGTCGACCCGACGATCAAGCTTTACGCTGCGGCGCTGCCGGATCTTGACTGGACACTGACACTGCTGCGCGCCGCGGGGCAATATCTTGATTGCGTTTCGATACATGGTTATTGGGATGGCCTGTGGCAAAACAACCAACCGAGTAGCTATTCCACATGCATGATGCGCGCTTTACAGCCAGAAGCTGCCGTGCGTATGACTGAGAATGTCATTGCGGTTGCGGGATTTGAAGGGCGGATTGGCATTGCATTTGATGAGTGGAACCTGCGCGGTTGGCACCACCCATTGACCGACGATTGGCCCGCCGATATTGCCTCGCGCGACAAGAACGATATCAATGCCACTTACAGCATGGCCGATGCCATTTTCTCAGCCGGTTTCCTCAACAGTTGCCTGCGACATGCATCGACAGTGCGCATGGCCAATATGGCGCCGGTCGTCAATACGCGCGGCCCGTTGTTCGTGCACTCTCGTGGCATCGTGATGCGAACGACATATCATGTCTTGTGGATGTATGCCAACCTGCTGGGTAACGAAGTGTGTGATGCTTATGTTGACTGCGCAATGATGTGCGAAGGTGATAGCAAGGTGCCGGTTGTTGATGCTGTTGTTACGCACGATGGTGCACATGGGCAATACCATGCCGTGCTTGTAAACCGGCACGCGGATAGGGCGGTCACCTGCATGATGATGTCGGATGGCGTCAAGCTGAACGGGAGCTTCGCGGCAACACAACTGAGCGGTGATTCGACAGAAGCTTATAACGATATTGACCAACCAGACCGTGTGTTCCCGGTGGCCACTCAGATTGCGTTTGCAGATGGGCAGGTAGTGATACCGCCGCATTCCATCACTAGCGTGACCATAACATGAGATTGGAGATGAGAAGTCAGAAGGCGGAGGTCAGACTGCACGCGATTTCTGTCCTCATTCGTGATGTATTCGTGGTTCAGATCTTTGATTCCTGCTTCTGACGAGTGTTCGCTATATACAATCAAGTCTTGTCCAAATAACCGAAAAGCTGGAGGTGCTGAGTGTCTGAAACAAAAAAACTTCGATTTGCGATTATCGGATGCGGTGGCATTATCGCCACGACCCATATCAACGCGCTAAAGCAGATTCCAAATGCGGAAATCGTCGCTATGTGCGATATCAATGCTGAAACCGGCGCGCCGCGCGCTGTTGATGTCGGCTGTGCGTTTTTTACCGATCGGCATGAGTTACTGGCCACGGTAAAGCCGGATGTCGTCAGCATCTGTACACCCCATCCGTTTCATGCACCAGTGGCCATCGACGCGCTGGCTGCGGGCGCACACGTACTGACTGAGAAGCCCATGACCATAGAAGTAGCGGAAGCGGACCGCATGATTACGGCAGCCGACGCAGCTGGTAGGGTGCTGGCTGTCAACTTCCAGCAACGCTTCAAGCCCATTGTCGAGCGTGCCAAGTCATTAGTGGATCAAGGCGATATCGGCGCTTTGGTGCGCGTGCTGGTGGTTGAACCGTGGCTGCGCACGTTTGCTTATTACAAGTTGTCAACATGGCGCGGCACATGGGAAGGCGAAGGTAGCGCTGTACTGCTGAATCAATCGCCGCACACACTGGACTTGCTATGTCACCTGGCGGGTGAACCCAGGAAGGTGTGGGGATGGATTCGAACCCTATATCACCAGATCGAGTGCGAAGATACATTTCAAGCCATGTTGGAGTATCCGAATGGCGCTCCGGGGTATATTACTTCCAGCACTGGCGAGGCAGGCGCGCCTGGGCGTATCCAGATTGTGGGAGACCGAGGCGCTATTGAGTTGGTGGGTGATAACCTGACAACTTATCGGTTTAATCCAGCGCTGAAAGAGCACTTACGCACCAATCCGGCGCCGTTTGCACAGCCTGGTTCAGAGGTTGAGACTGTCCATCTGCCCGGTGATGCTGGCGGCCATCTGGCCGTTTATCTGGATCTCATCAACGCAATTCAGACTGGATCCAGGCCACGCACAGATGGGCGCAGTGGTTTAATGTCACTTGAACTGGCCAACGCAATCACCTTGTCGAGTTTCAGCGAACGCGCCATCACTACGCCCCTCGATAGGAATGAATACCATCAATTGTTGCAAGACTTAATTGCAGGCACACGGAAGATGTAGCGCCATGCCAAGGAGTGTTAGTGAGGAGGTGGGTATGCGGTTTGGTTGTTGCGTCGGCTCGCGTGAGCAGATCGATATTCTGGCGCGCGCCGGCTTTGATTTCTGCGAGCTGCCTGCGGCCTCTGTCATGCCGTTTGAGGATGACCACGCAGCTTTGGGCGTGCTGCGCGCCCTCGAATCTGCGCCATTGCGCCCGGAATCGTTCAATGTTCTTGTCCCAGCAAAATTGCCGTTAGTGGGTCCACACGTTGACTTGGTCGCACTGGCTTCGTATTTGCGCACTGCGTTTAGGCGCATGGCATCGCTGGGAGCGCAAATAGCCGTACTTGGCAGTGGCGGTGCGCGCAAAATTCCTGACGGATTTTCGCGTGAGTTTGCGATGACACAGATGCCAGACAGCGTTGCAGTGATCCTGGACGAAGCGCATCGCTCTGGCATCACGCTTGCGTTGGAACATCTGAATCGCGGTGAGACCAATACATTCAACAGCGTCGCCGAATCATATGATTTTCTGGCAACAGGGCAGCTTGCTGCTAAAGGAATGCGCATTCTGGTGGACTTGTTTCATCTTGAAGTGGAGCATGAGTCACTCGAAGTGGTAACGACAGCGGCGCCGTTGATTGCCCATGTGCATGTTGCCGGTGGCGGACGTCGCGCCCCAGATGTCGCTGGGTATGACTACGCCGGATTCATGCGCGCTTTGCGGAAAGTGGGCTACAACGCACGTATCTCGGCTGAGTGCTCATGGGAAAATCTGGAGGCGCAAGCCGAAGGATCGCTGGCTTACATGCGCAAGTGTTGGGAAGAGTCGGAGCGAGAGTAGAAATCGAGGATTGGAAAAGAGAAGTCTGTGGTTGTATGAAGTGTCTGACTTCTGACCCCTCCTGCCTTCCACATCATGGAGTAATAGTTCATGGCGAAATTCATTTTGAGTGCTTTTGGTGATGAGATTGATGATGATCTGGATGTGCAATTGCGTGTCCTGGAGTCAGAAGACATTCATCACCTGGAACTGCGTAGCGCGTGGGGGCGCAACGTGCTTGATCTTGACACCGCTGGCCTCAAGCGCGTCTGTTCTCTGCTGACAACGTATCACTGTGAGGTGTCAGCCATCGGCAGTCCGATCGGCAAATCCGATATCGGTCAACCGCGCGCATTCGAGTTGGAGCGTTTGGATAGGGCTATCCAGGCAGCGCAAGCACTTGGAACTTCATTAGTGCGCGTCTTTTCCTTCTATCACTCGAACCAGGATACCGGCCAGATTCGCGATGAAGTGTTGGCGCGCATGGTGTTACTGACTGAACGCGCTGCCACAGCCGGGATTACACTTGTCCATGAGAACGAGCGCGCCATCTATGGAGATACCCCACTGCGTTGCCTCGATATTCTTACTGCGGTGAATGCCGATTCGCTGCGTGCTGCTTTTGATCCAGCTAATTTCGTCGTCGATCGCATTAGTCCCATGGTCGAAGCCTGGCCGTTGCTGGCTGCATTCACAACCCACATACATATCAAGGATGCCGCGATGGCTGATGGGACAATCCGACCAGCTGGCGAAGGTGATGGCGATATTCCAGGCCTGATCAAGGCGTTGATGGCGCGTGATTACAGCGGATTTCTCACGCTGGAGCCCCATCTGAAGTACGCAGGCCAATATGGCGGTTTAAGCGGCGAAGACGGCATGCGTGTAGCGATCAAAGCGTTGCGAAAAGTGCTGAGTGCAGTCGGCGCATGACGCTTCGTTACAGCGTTATTGCACTCTTGCTTGCGTTACTGCTGACATTGTTGGTCAAATCGCAGACGGCACTCAACCTTCTGGCGGCATGGCTTATCTGTGGCAATCTTGTGACTTTCTTCCTCTATGCCTATGATAAGGCGATAGCGCAATCGGCGGGATTGCAGATGCGCATACCAGAACGTACCCTTCTATTGATGGCCTTGGTCGGAGGGGCACCGGGTGCGTGGATCAGCATGCAGTTGTTTCGTCATAAAACCTCAAAGCGCACTTTCCAGCAGGGATTTTGGCTTGTTGTGCTCATACAGTTGGTAGTAGTGGTGGCATTGCTAGCAGTATCGCGTTAAAGGAGACATTGATGAATCAGTTAGTAAACGGTCCAATTCACGTCAGCACGAATGGTCGATATCTGGTTGATGCTTCAGGCGCTCCGTTCTTTTGGCTCGGTGACACTGCCTGGCCGCTGTATGCGCAGTACACGCGCATTGATGCCGAGAACTATCTGGCCAACCGTGCTAACAGAGGATTCACCGTGATTCAGGGCGTTCTGTCATGGGGAGGCGGCACTGGCTTTGAAGGGCGCAATCCTGGTCCGAATGCTGCGGGTGATCTTCCGTGGTTAAACCAGAATCCTGCAACACCGAATGATGTCTATTTTCAACATGTGGATCATATTGCGCATGTAGCAGCGACCCATGGGCTCATATTAGCGATGCTCCCAACATGGGGCTATTATGTCAACGACGTTGGCACTTTCACGCCTGAAAATGCGCATATCTATGGCGAATGGCTTGGTAGACGTTACAAGGCACAACCCAATATCATCTGGGTGAATGGTGGCGACCGCCTCCCAACAGGTCATGAAGAGACATATCATGCTCTAGCTCGAGGATTACGTTCTGGTGATGATGGTGCGCACCTGATCACCTATCATCCATGTGGATGGACACACTCATCGCAATATTTCCATCAGTCAGATTGGCTCGACTTCAACATGATCCAGACGTGGACGGAGTGGGCGAAAGTCTATCCTGCAGTGGCTTATGACTTTGCACTTCTGCCGACCAGGCCAGTTATTCTTGCTGAAGGTGCTTATGAAAATGGGCCAGAATATCCACAAGGGCCAATCACGCCATTGATTGTGCGTCGACAGGCATGGTGGGCATACATGGCTGGCGGTTATTCAACTTACGGCCAGAACGAGATGTGGCGTATGCAGTCAGGTTGGGTATCAACGTATGACACGCCGGCTGCCATCCATATGGGCATCTACAAGGACATCGCGACTTCGCGTGATTGGTGGGAGAGAGTACCCGATCAGGGGATGTTTGCCAGTGGCGTCAGTTCAGAGCGAACGCTTAATGCAGCAGTGCGGTCTCCGCAAGGTGACTGGGCAATGATCTATCTGAGCAGTCAGTGCCATGTGCAAATCCATATGGACAAGCTACAAACACGACACGCACAGATTACGCTCGTTAACCCGGCAACTGGAGAGAAGGTTGATGGGGGTATCCATGAAACCGGCAATCTCTCTGGATCGCAGTTTCCCCAGGCGCGATTGAGATGGTTAAGTACGCCGTCTTTTTGGGAAGACGCCATCGTCCTTATTGATGCCGTAATGTGACAGCCAGGATTCGACGCAGGTCAGTTGAGTGGTAGACAATTAACGCAATCGCAAACATAAGGACACTGACGACAAGCAGAATGGGTATCTGTGTCAGGATACCGGAGACGAGTCCCGCAGTAAGAAAGAAAGTGTGTTGAATGAGAGCGACTTGCCCTGCGAGTGGGTCTGGCGCGTGTGCCAGACGTGGGCGCAACACGATAACCAGTCCGATCATCATGATGAACAGGCCGGCAACAGTACTCTCATATAATACACGCGGTACCCAGTTGGTGATGAGTTCATTCGAAGCCATCACGCCCAGAACGCCAATGACCATGGCACCCAGCGGTGCGAGCCATGTTGACATCCACCCTGGGCGATATGACAAAAGCCGCAGACCGGCTGAGAACGAAAATACTACCCATGACCAAGCCCAGAAGTTGGCCCATGGGACACCGAAATATTGGAATTGCAGCCCTTTGCCCCAGTCCCACATGCCCAGGCGGATTGCAATGGCATCCATGGATAGATCGACGGTGAGGACCAGAAGTGCGTCGATGACCGGTCGTGCCCATTCAGGAACAGAAAGTGCACGAGTAAAAGTGCGCACGCTGTAGATAAGGCACCCCCAGGCTACGCCAATCACGAGAGGAACATCGAAGACCATGACTGTAAATGCACCGTAGCGATACGCATTAAGCTGGCGGATTGTGGCAAGTTCCAGAAGCAAGCCAAACGCGATACCTGCCATCAATTGTAAAACGGTGCCAACACCCGTCTTGATAGCGTGGATCAAGCACAGGCTGAAAGTCAGCAACATGCATAACTCAAACGCGGGCAGGTAAAGAGCTGTTTGCATACGGAAGGTCAATTGTAAATCGACAACCCTGTCCTGGAGTACTCTTGACGCGCACTTGTCCTCCATGCGCTTGCACGATGCTTTTTACCAGCGCCAAACCGAGCCCGCTACCTTGTCTGCCTGCGCCCTTGCCACGGTAAAATCGATCGAAGATAAATGGCAGGTCGCCTTCATCAATCCCACTTCCGCTGTCGCACACGGTAAACTGGACAGCTGACATCGACTGTGCCGCATTCAGTTCGATCCAACCGTCGGATGGTGTGAATTTCAAGGCATTATCGACCAGGTTTGATAAGACGATCTCCATCCTGGCTCGGTCACAACGCAACATCAGTTTGGGTTCATGCGCTATTACAACCAGAGCAACACCTTTCTCAAACGCACGTTGCCGATAGGCGGATGCCGCCGATTGCATCAACTCACCCACATCAATCACGGTCATATCCAGGTTGGCAACACCGGAGTCAAGCCTTGAAAGATCGAGAAGATTCCGGGTGATCCATTCCAGCCGTTCGATTTGTAGATGGCTCTCAGCCAGAAATTCAGCGCGCGTGCCTGGATCATTTGCTGTGCCGCTGCGCAGAAGCTCGTTGAATGTTTTGATAGCGGTAATTGGTGTGCGCAGTTCATGCGAGGCATCGGCAATGAACCGGCGCAATGTGTCGCGCTCGGTGCCCAACTCCGCGAAATTGGTCTGTAGACGCTCGGCCATTTCATTAAACTGTCTTGCTAACTGGCCAGTTTCATCATCATTGGCAATGTCAGCCCTTGTCGTTAAGTCGCCGGCGCTCATGCGGCTGGCTGCTACCGCCAGGTTCTTCAGTGGCGCGGTAAGACCACGCCCAATGAGAAGCGCAAGGCCACCAGCAACCAGGCTTGCCAGAATCGCAGCAACAATTAGCGCCTGCAGCGTTGCGGCAGTGAGTTCTCCGCCAAAGTTGGGTGCGCCACTTAATTCAACATAGCCTATCGTCCGAACATCATCACCTATCGGAACCATAACTGTCCGAGCCGAGCGGACAGCAACATCCATAACAGATGAGTTTGTGCCAGTGTCTTGAGGCGGTGAATCTGTTATTGCTTGAAAGACAAAGCGGCGTCCCCATGGCCCATCTGTACGCTCTACCAGCATATAGCGTGTGCCATCTGGTGGTTGTGGGCTGACGTTGTCAGAGCCATGGGTACCTCGACGTCGTCCCAACATGATCGACATGATTTGCGGTTCACCCAAACGCGTGTTGTCAGGGTCCGGAGGTAATATCCATACAAAGTTGTCAGGGCCGTTCTGGACACCAGAATCCGCAATGGTGTTCTTGTCGATGTCCTGAATTCGTACTCGGAGATTGCCAAGAAAGGCCGTTGTTTGCGCCAGTTGCTGAAGCTGGTTAGGACTAACTTTGGGGCGCATTAGAGGCAATGCTTGGCGCGCAGCGGCATTGGCATTGGCAGTCAGATAGTCGATTTCCTGCTGATCGGCGTAGCGTTTCACCAGTGTAATAGCTAATGCTCCTACAAGCCCTGCAGTTAGCAGGGCGAGGAGCATATAGCTTGTGACAAGTCTCCAACTGATGGAACGCAGTCTCATGTCTGGTCTATAAAGTGCTTCCAGTTGTTTGCTGTTGCTGTCCCGGATTCTTGAATGGTGTGCCAAAACCCGGTTGGCTGCTATTACCGCGATTGCCATTTGAACCCGCGCCGTTACTATTGGGATTGACATTCATCTTAGGCATAGTCGTGGCGTCAGCGAGGCTGAGTCCGAGGTAGGCTGTGCCTGATTTATTTGGATTTGCACCCAATGTTACTTTGATTTCAGTCGTACTTGCATCATTGCGATGCTGAACCGTCAAAGTTGCGCTTGTATCAGGCTTCAGTTTTGAAACGCCATCCACCAATGCCTGTGCGTTATCGATAGGATCTCCATTAATCGCCGTAATGACGTCAAAACGCTGTATGCCTGCCAACGCAGCTGGGCTGCCATCCGTCACGTTGACGACAATAGCGCCTGGAATACGTTGTGGTGCGAAACCACCTCCGCGCCCTCCTCGATTCGACGGTGTTATGGGAGTTCCGGGCTGGATGTCCGGCGTTTTGCCTTGACGGCCATTTG
Organism: uncultured bacterium; assembly: GCA_903873965.1. GTDB lineage: Bacteria > Chloroflexota > Anaerolineae > J036 > Brachytrichaceae > CAIXPS01. Next base: position 57,600 of record CAIQQO010000172.1, on the reverse strand, counting down.
GCCCACCAAATGGCATCGTGCTGCGCATCGCATTGCCGCCCATTCTGTACTGAACGCCCAGGAACGCACTGCCGCTCTTGTTCGGGTTATCGCCAAGTTTTACAGTGATATCGACTGGATTGGTTTCACCCTGATGCTGCACGGAAAGGACAATGCTGTCACCGACTTTGTGGCCGTTAATAATGTCCGACAGTGTCTGGGTGACGCTAAATGGATTGCCGTCCGCTGACAAAATAAGATCACCCACCTTGATGCCCGCGCCTGAAGCAGGGCTATCTGTGACAACGTCCGTAACCAGCACGTGCGTCACGCTGATCGGCATTTGTGAACCCGGCATCCCGCGCATGGGTTGTCGCCCACCCATAAACGGCATCCCGCCACCCTTGCCCATCATGCCGGTTCGACCAACAAAGTCATTGCCGAAGGCAACCAGCCCCAGAAAAGCTTTGCCGTTATTGTCGGAAAGCGTAGCGGTGAGTGTCTTTGCGCTATCACCCCGCATAATGCCGATAGTCACATTGTCCCTCGACTTCTTTGAAGAGAGGGCTTGTTGCACGTCAGCATTATTGTTAACTTCAGAGCCGTCGATGCTCAAAATAATGTCGCCACGTTTGATCCCAGCCTTGTCTGCGGGGCTATCAGTAGTGACCATAACGACAATAAGGCCTTTCTGATCCACGGTTGCCTGAAAAACATCCTTGACGATGTTCTGAGTGCGGCCAGTCAACAGGTTGCGACCCACTCGAGCAGCTGCTTGAGCCATGCCGGCAGTCAAGTACACTCCAAGAATGACTGCTGCGCCAATAACAGCACCTATACCAAGTATTCTCGGCCACCTGGCCAGAAAACGTTTATTCATCGATTCATATCCTCCAAAGATTGATAGCTGAACTGCCGAGTATGCTCGGTCACACCGAGTACGCTTGGCCACTTGTCCTAAAGTGTACAAAGTCTTTATTGTGTGAGTATGATCTTCCGGTTAAGGTTTCGCAACATCCGATCTGAACTTGTATCCCAATCCGCGCACGGTAACGATCCAACGCGGATTGGTTGGATCCTTCTCGAGTTTCTCGCGCAGATGGCGGATATGGACATCGATCGTGCGGTCGTCGCCGATATCGCTGCCATATCCCCACACGGTTTCAATCAGTGTTTCACGGCTGACCGGACGATCCGGGTTGCTTAACAGATAACGCAGAAGGCGAAATTCAGTTGGTGTGAGGCTGATGGCTTGATCATCGCCGGGTCGGTGAACCTGTAACCGATCCAGATCAACCACCAGATCGCCAATGATGAGTGTTTCACGTCCATTCGCAGTGGACAAGTCGCCATAGGCGCGCCGCAGCATTGCCCGTATTCGCGACACCACTTCACGCAGGCTATACGGTTTAACGACATAATCGTCAGCGCCAAGTTCCAATCCCAGAACCTTATCCACTTCCTCGTCACTCGCGGTAAGCATGATGATGGGTTGGCGATGTCCGTGTGCCCGTAATTGGCGGCAAACGTCAAAACCACTGATATCCGGTAGCCGGATGTCAAGCAGTATCAGATGTATTTCCTCGCTTTTTGCAGTCTCGATCGCCTTTCTACCATTTTCAGCCCAGAAAGTGACGAATCCTTCGGCTTTCAAGCCATAAGTCAATCCACGCGCTACGGCGGGTTCATCTTCAACAACCAGTATGTGTTCGCCAGCCATGCCTAAATTCTATGCAGCAACCTTAGAACTGCGATAATAGGTGATGTGATCATCGGCGTAGATGCAAGCAGATTATCCGTGAAATTGAGCACGGGAACTGAGCGCTATTCGCGCGAGGTCATCAAGGCGTTAGTGCATATGGCACCGCAGCATGAGTTTCGACTGTACACCCGTGCGCCGCTCGATTTATCAGCCATGCTGGCGTTTGACTCGTCCATACAGGAGCGCGTCAGTGTCGTCATCATCCGGCAGCCGCGCCTGTGGACGCATATCGGTTTGTCGCGTGAAGTGGCCAAGCATCCTCCGGACGCTTTGTTCATTCCGGCGCACGTACTCCCTATCTCTATGGCTTTCATGAAAGTGACACGCACCGTCGTCACTATACATGACGTCGGTTTTCGACATTTTCCACTGGCCCACCCGTGGCGGCAGCGTTTTTATCTAGAGTGGGGGACATGGTTTTCTGCTCGTTATGCAACGTCAGTCGTTGTTGACTCTGAAGCAACGCGGCGTGATGTGCAACGGTTCTACCGCACGCGGGACTCGCGTATTGCGGTTGCCTATCCCGGCGCTCCAGAACTCTCCAAAGTGACACCTGCAGCACAACAGGCCGTAGCAGAATTTATCAGTAGTAGCGCTGCCGTACAGAGTAGCGGTCAGCGAATTAGGGCACCACTTCATTCGGAATCGGTTCCTGAAGAACTACAGCAATCACAAGAGTCGCAACAGACACCTTATGTGCTTTTCATCGGCACACTTCAGCCGCGCAAAAATCTACGGCGACTCATTCAAGCATGGCGGATTGTGGTTGACAGTGACAGGCGGCGCCCTCTTCTCATCGTTGCCGGCGCTGCAGGCTGGGGTGGCGAAGACTTACGCTATGAGGCTGAGTGCCTTGGTATCGCAGATACGGTACGATTCGTCGGCTACATCAGCGATGTTGAAAAAACAGCGCTTCTGCAGGGAGCGCGCACCTTTGCCTTCCCATCTTTGTATGAAGGATTTGGATTGCCGGTGCTTGAGGCGCAGCAGGCAGGGATACCGGTTGTCTGCAGCAACACGTCTTCACTGCCTGAAGTGGCCGGCAACGCAGCACTTATGGTTGATCCGCATAACCATAATGATATTGCTGAAGCGCTGCTTCTTGCCATGAATGATGATAGCCTGCGTATGCGTTTGATCGCTGCTGGCAGCGCTAATGTCCATCGGTTTTCATGGTCACAGTGTGCAGCAACAGTGCTAAAGATGCTGGAAAAAACAGATTATGATTGCCTATGATGATTGATGCGCTTCCTAACCCAACTACGCTGAATGGCGCTGACTGCATCCGGATTCTGGGTGTTCGAATAGAGGACGTCGATATGCAGGCGGCCTGTGACTTGATCAAGGTAATGATTGAGTCGGGTGGAGTGCACCAGGTTGCGACGGTGAATCCTGAGTTCATCATACGCGCGCGACGAGATGCCACATTTGCGCGTGTGCTGGAGCATACCGAATTGAATGTGCCAGATGGCGTTGGCGTTATATGGGCAGCGCGTAGGCAAGGGCGACTGTTGCATGAACGCGTAAGCGGCGCTGACCTTTTGCCACAACTCTGTGCGCGTGGATCTCAGTATGGCTGGCGTGTATTTTTCCTTGGCGCTAAACCCGGTGTTGCTGAGCGTGCCGCGGCGAATATGGCGTTTCAATACCAGGGATTAGTCGTTGCCGGCGCGCGTGCAGGATCACCTCATCCCGACGGTGATGCTGACTCGCTGGCGGTCATAGAACGAGCTAAGCCACATTTGCTTTTCGTTGCCTATGGTGCTCCTGAGCAGGAGCATTGGCTGGCGAGGAATTTGCCTAGGCTTGCCCAAAGCCAAAACGGATTGGTAGGCATTGGCGTCGGTGGATCCTTTGATTATGTCAGTGGTATCCAGAAGCGTGCTTCGCTGCGTATGCAACGTCTGGGATTGGAGTGGCTGTATCGCCTGATGCGAGAACCACGCCGATTCTGGCGACAACTCGCTCTGGTGCGGTTTGTCATCGCTGTGTTAACTGACTCCCGAGCTACAATCTCGATATGACGGAAGAGAGGGATCAGGGGACACAGTGCGGTGAAACACCGGCATCAGAGACCAAAGATGCGCCTGTAACTATTTTGCAGCATTTGCGGCAAATGCCTGTATTCCAGGAACTGAACGATGGTGAGTTCAAAGCGGTTGCCGGTCTGTTGCGTATCCAGCACACGCCGCGCGGAATGCTGGTGATAGAACAGGGCGCAGCCAGCCACAGTTTGTTTATCGTCAGGCGCGGCAGGGCATTAGTGCGCGTGATTGGAACAGATGACATTGAGCGACGCACCGGTCAGTTGAGCATTGGCGATATTTTTAATCAGGAATCATTTCTGCGAGGTGCGCGAAACAGTGAGACGATCGAGGCGCTTGATGACTTAACACTGTGGTTTATATCGCGCGAGGAATTCCAGAAACTGCTGGAGAGCAATCCCGGTCTGGGAGGGCGTGTGACATCCCAGCCACCAACAGAGGGAGTAGCCGAAGCCCAGGATATCGGCACTAGTCAACTGAAGTATTCATGGCAGCGACCCAACGAACATGTGGTGCTGTACAGCAAGAAGCATGTCATTGTATTTCTAAACGCGCTCTGGCCAGGCTTAATCGCGTTGGTCTTAATCGCTATTTTCATGCTGCAACCAGTCGCTGAACTGCTCCAGCAAGCACAAGCAGTTCTTATCATGGCAACGGTCACCGTTTTTCTGATCTATGTGATTCTTGAGTGGGTTGATTGGCAGAATGATTACTATGCTGTCACGGATCAACGAGTGATTCATCGCGAACGCGTCTTGCTGATTCGTGACGAGCAGGACGAAGTGCCCTTGAGCCGCATTCAGGATATTAAAGTGGAGCGGCCCAGTTTTTTGGCTTCAATGATCGATATTGGCAATATCACAATCGAGGCTAGTGGATCGCATGCCAAGGTCAGGTTTGTGGACATTGGAAAACCTGACGAGGTGTCGAAGTTGTTGTTTGGCCAGCTGGATCGAGCACGCCTGGAGTCGCATGCCACCATGCGAGCAAAGATTCGGCTCGATCTCAGGCGTGAAATGGGTCTCGCACCGCCGGTACAACGACCTGCGGCGCCGTCGGGAAATAAGCTAAAGCCTGCTGTGTTTGGTCTACGAGAGCGATGGTCGATTGCAGTGCGACAAGCTGGTATGTTTCGTAATGCACTCATGCCGAGATTGCGTCTTGAAGTCGGTGATACGATCACATATCGAAAACACTGGCTGCGTCTGCTTCAGACGATTGCAGTTCCGTTTTTGCTATTGATATTGTATGCCGTCGCACTACTCTTCGTGCGTATCAGCAGTGAATCGCTCAGTCAACTTGTTTTCTCATTTCCTTTCAACCTGGTTGTGATAGGAATAGGCTTGGTATTATTGTTCAGTCTGGCATACAAGTATGAGGATTGGCGTAATGATGTTTATATCGTCAAGCCAGATAGATTGATTGATATTGCGCCCAGCCCGTTTGGCTTACGCGGTACTTCACGGCGCGAAGCAAAGTTCGGCGCTGTGCAGAATGTTACCGCGACAACCCGAGGTGTCCTTGACAACCTCTTTAACGTTGGTGATGTCGTGATCCAGACTGCGGGCAGTGATGGGAAATTAGTCTTTGAACGGGTTTACAATCCTCGCCGCATACAGCGCGATATTGCTGATCGAATGGATGCCTATGACGCACAGCGGCATGAGAAAGAAGCCGCACAACGGCGCAAGGAAATGGCCGAGTGGCTGGGCATTTATGACGAGTTGACGAGATTACATGAGCGGGATAGGCTGCTCTAGGAGAGTGCTGGCATTGGAACTGTGTGCCTGCATCTGGAATGTGTTAGGAATTGGGCGAGATGGTAAGAGAAATTAAGAAAATAGGTGATCCTGTACTTCGTCGGAAAGCAAAAAAGGTCGAGAAGATCACCCGAGAAACGCTTAAGCTGATCGATGATCTGCTGGAGACTATGCACGCCGCCAATGGCCTGGGACTGGCAGCGCCGCAGATAGGAGTCTTGCAACGCGTTGCCATTGTCGAAATAGCGCCGGATGAAAATGTAGCCGGCAGTGGCGTAGTTTACGCTCTGATCAATCCGGAGATCGTCAAGGAGTCGGAAGAGACATGGGTCAACCAGGAAGGCTGTTTGTCGATACCTGGCTGGCGCGGTGAAGTGGAACGCCCGCTGAAGATTACGGTGAAGTCACTGGATCGCTCTGGCAACCGAGTCAAGTTTGATGTCGAGGGTTGGGTAGCACGTGCCTTTCAGCATGAGATCGACCATCTTGATGGCGTGATGTTTATCGACAAGCTGGTTGCGCCTGATCGCATGTGGCGTGTAAAAGAAGGCGAAGAAGACAAAGAACCTGCCGGGTGATGGTGATAGTACAAGTCACACTTCCGGAAAGTGGAACAATAGGAACAACGTGGAAGTCAGAATACATACAACACCAGAGGTGTTTGACGCGCTTGGCGCGGAATGGAATCTGCTATTAAAGCAGTCTTTAACCAATACCCTGTTTCTCACGCGTGAGTGGCAGAAGGTGTGGTGGAGTGTGCTGGGTGATGGCGACTTGCGCGTCCTGGAGATGCGCGGAGATGACGGCGAATTGATCGGCATTGCACCGCTCTTTTTCGCAACAAGTGATGTCGATCCTACTCAGGTGGCGTTTGTTGGTTGTCGCGAAGTATCCGATTACCTCGATTTCATTTTTGCGCGCGGTCATGAAGCGGAGTGCTATCAAGCTACACTGGACTACCTTAACGGCTCTACATGCCCTGAATGGGCGCACGTAGCCTTGTGCAATATTCCTGAGCCATCCCCAACGCTTTCTATGTTTGTCGATATGGCCACAAACCTGGGATGGAAAGTCGAGAAGCGCTTTGAGGATGTGGCGCCGATGATCACGTTGCCGGACACTTTCGATGGCTACCTGGCGATGCTTGAAGGCAAGGAACGCAGAGAGTTGCAGCGTAAGCTTCGGCGCGCCGGGAATCTGGTCAGTATTAGCTACACAACAGAAGCGGCGACGGTCGATCAGGATACTGAAGACTTTCTCAGGCTCATGGTGGCATCAATGCTGAGCAAGGCTACATTTATGACGCCGCGCATGGCGCGCTTTTTTCATGCCGTTGTACGCACGATGTTCGAGGCGGGCTGGTTGCAGTTGGCGTTTCTTGATGTCGATGGTCAGCGCGCTGCCACTTATCTCAACTTTGTGTACGATAACGTGGTGCTGATTTATAACTCGGGGCTGGATCCGATGAAGTTCGCCCATATCAGCCCGGGCCAGGTGTTACTGGCGCGATTAATCGAGAAAGCAATCGTGGATAAACGTCACTTGTTTGATTTCCTGCAGGGTAACGAGGAATACAAGTACAAGCTCGGGGGCAAAGACCTGCGTCTGTACACCCTATACATTACGAAGCACGCTCCTGGAGCGTTGATCTCTCAGCCTGCATCCGGTAGTGCGATTCGTGACTCCGAGAGTGTGAATTAATGGAAGAGAAACTGGCAAGTATTGAAGCGCGTTATAACGAACTGGTTGCACAAATGGCGCAGCCAGAAATTGCCACAGACTACAGCCGCTACTCGGAACTGGTGCGCCAGAAAAACGAAATGGAGCCGGTGGTCATGGCCTATCGCGAATGGTTGAAGGTTAAGAAGGACCTCGATGGAGCCCGCGCTCTGACAGATGGCGATGACGCTGATATGGCTGACATGGCGCGCGAAGAAATCGCACCCCTTGAAGCCCAACTGTTTGACTTGGACAAAAAGATCAAGACACTGCTTCTACCGAAAGATCCAAACGATGAGCGCGATGTGATCGTTGAAATACGCGCCGGCGCCGGTGGTGACGAAGCCGGGTTGTTCGCGGCTGACTTGTCACGTATGTACACGCGTTACGCCGAGGAACATCATTGGAAGGTTGAAGTCATCGACGAAAATGAGACTGGCATTGGCGGCTATAAGGAAATTATTTTCAACATGCGCGGCAAAGGCGCATATTCGCGGCTTAAATATGAGAGCGGAGTGCATCGTGTCCAGCGCGTGCCATCGACGGAGTCCAGTGGCAGAATCCATACCAGTACAGCAACCGTGGCAGTGTTGCCGCAGGTAGACGATGTTGAGATCAATGTCCCGCAGGGTGATGTTGAAACTGAGGTCTACAAATCGCAGGGTGCAGGAGGGCAGAACGTCCAGAAGAACTCGACTGCTGTGCGACTTCGTCATATCCCGACCGGTATCGTGGTGCAGTGTCAAGACGAGCGAAGTCAGCTTCAGAACCGTATACGGGCGATGAGCATCTTGAAAGCACGTCTTTACGCTCTGATGCAGGGCAAGCAGGATGCGGCGCAGTCAGAGACCCGGCGCGACCAGGTTGGTACTGGCGAGCGCAGCGAAAAAATCCGCACTTACAATTTCCCACAAAACCGTGTAACCGACCACCGACTAGAAATGTCTTTGTACCGTCTTGAGACCGTTTTGAACGGGGATCTGGACGAATTCATTGATGAACTTGGTGCTCGGGATCAGGCAGCCAAGCTGCAGGCAGCCATGGTTTGACCATCTCTCTTCGCACAGTGCTTCGCGATACCATTGCGAAGTTTCATATTGCCCATATCGATAGCCCTGCCCTGACTGCGCGGGTTGTGGTCGCTCACGGCCTAGAGAAAACACGCGAGTGGCTTGTGGCGCACGATGACGTTATTCTCGACGAACAGGCGTTACTTCGTGTGCATGGGCTGATTGAGCAAGTGCTTGCGCATGAACCTCTGGCCTACATTCTGGGTCACCGCGAGTTTTATGGTATTGACTTGGCTGTCGATCCGCGTGTTTTAATCCCACGTCCTGAAACTGAAATGCTGGTGGAGTTAGCGATTAGCCACTTGCGTTCATGGTCAGATAATCATAAAGGGCAGCGTCCTCTGACATATCTCAAACCCGCCCATCTGGCCGATTCAGGAGATGACGTGGTCGACGTCATCGATGTCGGGACGGGCAGTGGTGCGGTCGCCATTGCCATCAGTCGACATGTACCCGCAGCGCGGATTGTCGCCAGTGATGTTTCTCGTGATGCACTTGATGTTGCGCTGATAAATGCGCAACGCACCGAAACTGTTGATCGCATCTGCTTTGTGGTCAGCGACCTTCTGGCGGATATTGCAGTGCACTCACGTGTAATAACGGCTAACCTACCTTACGTAACAACCGAAGAAATAGAGGCATTACCATCAGAAATACAAGAACACGAGCCGCGTGTTGCCTTGGATGGGGGGGCAGACGGACTTGGGCTTGTTCGCCGCCTGTTACGCCAACTTGATGCGCATCTGCTTCCAGGCGGTATCGCGTTGTTTGAATTTGGCGCTGCCCAGGGGCAATCGGCCGTTGCGTTTGCGCGCGAAGCACTTCCGGGCTGGTCAGTTGAGTTGCTCAAAGACCTGGCTGGATTGGATCGGGTGCTGATTGTACGTAAACCCGAGATCAAGTTGATCGCAGTAGACCTAGATGGGACAACGCTGGATGACCAGTTTCGGATTTCGGAACGGGTGAAAGGTGCGCTTGCTGCCGCTGTAGAGAGGGGTGTGCGGGTTACGATTGCCAGTGGTCGCCCAGTGCCCGTCATTCGTCCATTTGTCAATGCGATTGGCGTCAATGCACCTGTACTCGCTATGCAGGGTGGGATGATATATGATTTCGCGACCGAACAGGTACTGCATGAACTTACTATTTCGAGCGAACTCGGTTGTGCACTGGTCGAACTCGAGAATCGCTTTCCAGCATGGCAAGTCGCACTTTTTGTCGGTGATGGCATGGTAGTGTCATCTCTTCGGTATGAACCTGCGTTCTACCTGTCTTTACTTGGCGAGAACTTGAGCGTTAACAGCGATCTTTGCGCAGCACTTGCGCAGCGTGACCCAGACAAAGTCCTGGTCATTGTCCCTGCCGAAGACGCACCCTTAGCGCGGACAGAAATGGCGCAAATCGCAGGTGACAATGGTACCGTGGTTCAGTCTCATCGACTATTTGTCGAAGTTAATCCACTGTTGGCGCATAAGGGCGCAGGACTGGCTCGATTGGCTTCCGACCTGCGGATCGCACGCGAATCGGTGATGGCGATTGGCGATCAAGACAATGACACCACGATGGTGGCATGGGCTGGGGTAGGTGTTGCGATGGGAAATGGCAGCCCTGCAACTAGGGCGGCAGCACATTGGATTGCACCATCAATCGATCTGGACGGAGCCGCTGTGGCAATTGAGCGCTTTGTTTTAGGGTGGTAATGGCCTTGTGTGATGCAACATTCACGCCATCATCGGTTGAGATGGCTTTATACACCATAGCATAATATAGCGTGATGTACAGGGTACTGGTTTACTCTGCGTATCATTCTCCAATTGCGCTAATCCCCTTTCGAAAGCTTCTGGCGCGATCAGGTGAAGTGCAGAATACGCTTTGGCGCGGTATGGTGCGCAATCGGTCAGAGTATATTGAAACTCAACCATTTCTGCGCCGCTAAATGAAAATCCAGCTCGTCCCATCTCTTCACGCAACACGTCTATGGAGGGGTAACGGCGTAATTCGACTTCGACAGTCTCTGGGAAATACTTGGACAAAGGGCTTCGATTTCGAATGATCCATTCGGAGTCCGTGACAGTACAGAGCAGCCCTCCCGGTTTCAACACTCGCAAGGCAGAACAGAAATAGTCCGAGCAGTGACTGATATGGTGGATTACATCGACCGTGAAAATAAGGTCAAAGAAGTCGGAATCAAAACGTAAATCTTCGGCTCGCCCGATTTTGAAACTTACTGAATCACCATGCTGTGAGGCTTGATCGAGCATTTCTGTCGATGAGTCAATACCCCAGCAATTACATCTGACGCACTTTGCGAGGCTCCAGATGTAATTGCCCGTGCCGCAACCTACTTCAAGAACCCGCGACATTGATGAATGATGAAGACAATTGAGCAGTTCCTTATGGACACCGGGATGAACCGTTCGATGTCGGGCATAATCAAATGCCAATGCGTTATAATCCAGCATGGAGACACTTTATACGAAATCGGTGAAAAACGGAACACGGCTATATCCTGGAATAGCCGTGTATTTCTGGCGCAGAGCAGTTCTGTGCGTAAGCGATAACTGTTTGAGTGGATTAGGCGCTGAACAACCTGGACATCAATACCACCGCCCCAAATACAATCACGCACAACGTCCCCAAGGGGATCACATTCAATGGATTGTGCCAATCCCAGTTGAGTGTGGCTGAAAGTACACCTGTTTGATCTGATTCCTGCATGTCTCGAACATCCCGGTTCATAACATTCTCCTGAATGCGGTAATTATAAGGATTACTCAGCGACTTCGGAATAAGGTACTAAAGGTATAAAGGCCATCTCGCCTACAGATATAATGGAAAACATGCCTTTCACTATTGAATCCACAAATGGTCTCGACGCGACGGGCTGGCAAATCCTGCGCGCACTCCAGGAGAACGCTCGGATTTCATTTAGTGAACTCGGGCGCTTAGTTGGACTGTCGGCTCCTGCGGTTGCAGAGCGCATTCGCAAACTTGAAGAATCCGGGGTTATCTCGGGTTACCATGCAAGCATCGATCCGGCCAAAGTCGGATACGGAGTGCTTGCAATTATTCGTATCGCTGCGACAGGCATTAACTTCTCGAAATGCGCCACTTCAGTGAAGCGCATGCATGAAGTGATCGAGTGCCACCGCATTACTGGCAGTGACTCTTTCTACGTCAAGGTCATGGTGCCATCCATACAGCACCTTGAAGCACTGATTGATCAGTTACAGCCTTTTGGAGAAACTACAACGACACTCGTTCTGTCATCGGCAGTAACGAGAAGAACCATTGAGCATGGTCCGACAGAACCACTCGATCCACCGGCAAAAAGCTCGGAATAAAAAGTAGCTGGTCCAATGCTGGAAAAAGAAATGGCGCCAGGTGAACTGGCGTCATAGTGTGCGAGGAAAGAATCGAAACAGCTACGCTTGTTGAGCAGATAGTGCCATGCTCAATTGTCGGCGTTGCTGCAGTGTGTTGAACAAGGCTTGGCGGCGGTTGCGGCGCGTGACAGCCATCTGCACGATGTTGCTGACTGCTTCACCGTACGCGTATCCTGCAGCTTTGCATGCGCCCATAAACCCGCCATCGAAAGTGATATCGGGATTGGGATTAACATCAACGACGTAGGGTTGCTCGTTGGCATCGATGCGCAGATCGACGCGAGCATAGTCACGACACTCAAACACGCGGTAGGTGCGCAGGACAATATCTTCGATCTTCGATCGCATCATGGCTGATGTCTTTACTTCTGTGATCACGGGCATGGAGTGCCATTCGACGCTTTCAGGAGACCATTTGCTATCCCACGTCACGAGTTGATGCATTGGATTTTCAATCATGGAGAAATCAATCTCGCGCAACGGCAATACGCGTGGGCGTCCATTGCCCCACACACCGACATTGATCTCGCGTCCCGCAACAAACTGTTCGACCAGAGCCGCTTCGTGGAATGTATCCACGATGTACGCGATGCGTGCTCGCAGTGCGTCGATGTTATGCACAACAGCGTCGCGCGTAACACCCATTGAGCAATGCTGGCTGACAGGTTTTACGATCGCGGGGAATTTATCCCACGTTGTAAGTTCGGATGCGGCGTTGAATTCACGTCCGGCAGGCGTCGGTATGCTCCAACGTTCAAGCACTTTCTTGGCGCGACCTTTTTCAACTGACAACCGTAATGTTGTCGGCGAGTTGCCAGTATAGGTGAAGCCCATTTGGTCAAGGTCACGGCAGATGCGTGCATCGCCGCCGACTTCGCCTTCAATGCCTTCGCACCAGTTAAAGACGATCCATTGTGTTGGATCGAAACCATGAAGTGCAGGGCGAACATCCTTCCAGAAGTCAACTACGCGAACGGTATACCCCAGTGATTCGAGGCCGTTAACCATAAAAGCGGTGTGCTTCTTGCCATCTTCAATTTCGCCCGGCGTCCATGATTTGTAATAGTTATAGAGCAGCAATATGGGTGCTCTATGACGATTCTTTAATACTTGCATCAATTACTCCTTCCTCGCAATTCGTTGTGTATAGATCAAAAGATGATCTTTCTCGGCGTAATAATCAGGAACCTTGGCTGTGCATATGAAACCCATCGACTCGTACAGGTTTCGCGCAGGCGCATAGCGATCCGTCGAAGACGTATAAATCACGATCAGACGCACCGACTTATGGGCAGCCTGACGCTGAACTTCGGCCAATAAGGCGCGTCCAGCGCCTTTCCGCCTTGCATCGGCGGCTACGCAGACCCAGAACAAATCCCATGTGCCATGTGTCAGTGATTCACGTCCAAAACATGCAAAACCAAGTAGATGGTCACCCTCACGGCACGAAATGAAGCGATAGTTATCATCGCTAACCTTATTGAATGCTTCACCAAACATCCCATCAACGCAGTCAGCATCCGACTGATTGAAAATCCCGGAATGCATGAGTATGTTGTAGATATCCTGCCGGTCTGCCCAACTACTTGGCACAATGCACAAAGTGTGTGAATTTGGAATTGCTGTCTCTGCGGGCACGGGAAGTGTCTCTTGCACGCTTATGCTCCGGCTGGTGCAGGCGATGGCACATGGAAACGCTGTTCTTGTTTGCGTTGCGCATGATCATTTGTAGTGCGTACTTCTACACGTTCGCGGCGTTGTATGGCGAACTGTACAATCCGCTCCAGCATATCGGCGTACTCCAGGCCTGAAGCCGTGGCTGCATTGGCGAAGCCGCTTCCTGGGCTGACGTCGCAGTTCGAATTGACATCGAGCACCATGGGCTGTGTCCCGCGCAAACGTAAGTCTACGCGTCCATAGTCGCGGCAACCGGTTGCAAGATATGCCGCTATGGCGGTACGTTCGATTTGTACCTTCAATTCTGCCGACACCGGCGCCGGACATATGGCCGGGATGCGTTGATAGGCCGCAGATGCAGGATCCCACTTTGCCTCGAACGTGCATAACCGATCGTGTATATCCGGGAAAGCATCATAGGTCATCGTCGAAATGCCGAGTACCGATATGCCATGGTCGGAATGTATTGCGTCACTTCCCCAAACAGACACGTTGTATTCAGCGCTGTCAAGGAATTCCTCCAGCAAGGCGGGACCGTTGAATTCGCGCCGAAGCGCAGCCACTTGCTTGCGGGCTTCATCTAGATTCATTACCACAGACTTGCGTGTAATGCCAAGTGAGCAATGCTCAGATGCGGGTTTAACGATTGCCGGATAGATGCCAAAGTCAATGTCTGCAGCGTCCTCGTAAATGGCCCATGCGGGCGTTGGCACGGCCTTGTCGGCCAGCAATTGCTTCATTTGTGCCTTAAACTGCGTTTGATCCAGTGTTCGGCAATCAGAGCCCGTGTAGGTGAAACCGAGTGAGTCAAGCAACAGGGCAACACGGGCATAATAGAAGTCTTGAGCCGGTCCGCCTTCACATAGATTCAATACGATCCACTCATGCGGATCATACCCACGCAGAGGCGAAACGAGATCATGAACCAGTCGTACCGTGTCGACACGCCAGTTGCGCGAAGCAAGGCTATTTTCAACAACCTCAATGAGGAGATTAGTCGCCTCAACCTCGTAAGGTTGACTTGCTTCATCCAGTCCGTAGAGTAGCAGTACAGGTGGCTTGTTCATGAACGAAATCCTTATTTCTTGATCCCGTACCTTTTCAAAGCGGCATCGAGTACGTTGCAGACAAGATCGGCATGCGTCAGGTTTTCTGCCTGTGCCATCAAGGTCAAATCACTATTGGGCGTGATTCCCGGCAGTCCGTTTATCTCAAGTATGTACGGTTGGCCCTGATCCGTTACTCGGAAATCGACACGCGCAAAGTCACGGCAACCGGTTACCAGAAAGACCTCATGCGTCAGTCGGCGAATCTCATTAAAAAGGGCATCACTGAGCGGTGCTGGGCACTTGTTGCGGTAATAGGTGTCAAAGTCAACCTTTTGCTCAACTCCATAGATGGGCTCCAGTTCAGTTGGATATCCTGAGAAATCGACCTCGGTGATGGGATAGAAGTGAACATCAAGACCATTGCCAGTTAATCCGCAGGTAATATCTTTGCCCTCGATGTACATCTCAACCATCGCAGGCTGCCGGTAATCCTCAATGATCTGTGCCACTTTGCTGCGCAACTGAGCCTCATTCCGGGCAATGCTGTCATTATGGATTCCGATTCCAGTGCCCTCATGCGCCGGCTTGACAAAGAGCGGGTATACCATGTGCGGGCGCAAAACCTCACTAAAGGGTTGCATAACCAGATCGGATGCATTAAATACCTGGTAGTGCGGTACGGGTAAACCGTATGAAGCCAGAATGCGTTGAGTTGTCGGTTTGTCGTGTGTGATAGCTGCAGCCAGGGGCGTGGGTCCGGTATACGGAATTCCAAGCATTTCCAGCATGGCCGGGACTTGTGCTTCACGGCTATCGCCGCCAAATCCTTCACAGGTATTGAAGCAGATATCAGGCTTTACCTGTTCTAGCCAAGCCGCCAAATGCGCGTTGCCTTCGCAAATGAGCACTTCATGACCGCGCGCACGCATAGCATTGGCATAGGAATTAACATTGTTGTCCTGATCGAGTTCTGCCAGAATATCAGACGGGGCGTTGCTATGAACGGGTGGGGCATGGCGGGCAAGGTTGACCAGAAGTGCAATATGCAGCCTGGTACCATCTCCGGGCCAGTTCAGCGGAGGCTCCTCTATTTCTGACGACAACGATTGCCCAGTGGATTCCTCCGAGGCGTGCGAATTCGTTGTGATGATGCTCTTTGTCGTAATCCCAGACATGACTAACGCTTACACTCCCATAGCTCATTCGAGGGCTGTTTCAGAAGTTTTTATCCGCTTTCGATTTTATGGTATGCCCTGTTATTGTCAAGAATTCAGCGCATGAAGTGAGCTTAAAGTTTAACGTTAAGAATGTTAAAAGAAGAGCGCTGAACTTACGCTCAGCGCTCCAAAATATCGCAAATATGCCGCTTTTTTTCACAGTATGTTTGTGATAACTGCGATAGTCTGCGTTAAAAGTTCTGTCCTTGACCTTCACCGCCCACCTTAAATAGCCGACCTTCTCCCGGGGCAAGGGCAACCATCTGGTTATGTGCATCTGGTGGCCAAAGCTCACGGAAGACTGCATCACCATAATCGAAGAAGTACAGCTTGTCTTTACTTACGTTTACTTTCAGAGTGATGCGCGACCACGCAGTTGGATCACCATTGACCACCATGAGATAAAGCCTATCTTCGGCATCTTGAAAGAAGCCGATGGTTACTGGATCACCTTCGCACTGAACCAGTGCAGCCAAGTGGCTGCGGTGCAAGTGTCGGGTACCACTCCACAAAGGGCCAGTCCGGAATGTGCCAATATTGTGTAATTTTCGCAGCACAGGGCCTAGTTTGTGTATGTCAGCGTTGACGCGCCGTGCGATCTCCCATGTCGCCGTTGTGCTGCCGTCTGGACGCACCATAGCCGAGTCGTGTGCGTAGGTGAAGTATTGCAGGCCAAGTGCACCATAGGCTATATTGTTCATCAACTGGAAGCGTATGTGTCCTTCGGTGGGTGGTGGGTATGGCCCATGGCGCACTGAGCATGTGAATGCCCAAAATGGTATTTTGTGGGCAAGCGACAGATTGCGTAACAGCTCAAGGCAATCAAAATAATCTGGTTTGACAATAATTTTTTCAGAAGGGAAGACGTTGGGCATTCCTTCTTGAGCCTTCAGTTCCGCGGCTGTTGCCACTGTTATAACATAATGATCGTAACTGAGAAACTGTGGGGCAGTGATTTCGATATACCGACGCCAAAACGCCTCAGCCGTCGGCGCTCCCCAGCCTTCGATCGGCGGGAAGTGGTTGATGTAAATAGCATGATAAGCATCGAGCGATTGCACAAACGCGTACATTTCCGCAAGCAACGGCAGCATTTCGAACCGCGGCTCGTCGCGAAGATGATATCCATACAGTCCGGGATGCTCGCGAATGCTTTCGATAATCGACTGCACTTGAGCTTTTCGCTCATCATCGAGCTTGTAGTCGTCCCCAACATGCCAGAGCGGGTGAACAAGCAATAACTTGATATTAGCCGCTGCCGCGATATCAAGTGCTTTGATCACCTCGGCAGCATCACCAGTTACCCATGAATGACTCACTGTAAATCCTGCTGCCGACATACCAAGCATGACATCGGGACGTATCATGTCGCCGGAAGGTCCAGCCCATCCCATAATCGGGAATCGATCATCATCGAGAATCATTGTGCTACTCATGTATCTCCTGTTTTGCAAATGACATTATCATCAAACCATCAATCTATGTGTTCAGTATGTCACAGCTTACGGTTTTTCATTCAGATATGTGCTCAACTCAACAGAGCACCAATCTCCAATCCCCTTTCATAAAATGCCAAATTTCCAATTAACCAATCAGCTTGCTCTAGTGACGGGCGGTGGGACCGGTTTGGGTCTTGCTATGTGCAAGGCACTCGTAGAGGCCGGAGCACGGGTGGTAATTACAGGACGACGCGAAGAGCCACTGAAGCAGGCGTGCGCCGAAATCGGTTCAGCAGCATCGTACATTCAGCATGATGTCACAGATTTGCCATCGATCCCGGCTTTAATCGAAACCATTGAGTTTCAGCACGGCCCACTGGATATCTTGATTAATAACGCCGGATTCAACAAAAAGCAGAAAGCGATTGATACCAGTGATGCAGATCTCGCCGCGATGATGACGACGCACTTGTTCGGTGGTTATGCACTCTCCCGTGAGTGCGGTAAACGGATGATGGCGCGCGGGCAGGGATCGATCATCATGATTGTATCGATGACGTCCTTGTTCGGCATACCGGGCGTGAGTGCCTATGGCGCAGCGAAATCGGCGCTACTCGGCCTGACCCGCCATCTAGCCGTGGAATACTCTCCGTACGGTGTACGCGTTAATGCGATAGCTCCCGGCTGGTTGGACAGTGCCCTGGTTCAGGCTTCGTTTGCGGGCGACCCGAAACGCAAAGAGCGTATCCTGAATCGGACGCCTATGGGTCGTATCGGAATGCCGGAAGATATCGGGGGCGCTGCCGTTTTTCTCTGTTCACCTGCTGCGAATTTCGTTACCGGTGTGGTCTTGCCGGTCGATGGAGGGATCAGCATTGGTTTTTGAGCAAACTGCTACTTCGTTGATACCGTAGCGCTTTGGTTTACCCTTGGTAAAGGTATCGATTTGCGCACTTTGGATCATCTTGTTACTATGAAGTATGTAAAGTACTCATGGTGCATTACGGTGTTTCTCGCAGGGAGATAGAACAACTATGCTACAAAATATTGGTCAGTTTGGACTGGGCGGATTGCCCGTTCTAGGAGACTTTGAGACACGCTCGATCAGCGCTGAGAATCCGGATGGTCGGCGCGCAGGTGGCGCACTGGCTTCTCCAGAAGGTCCACGCGATCCGGCACGAGAACTGGGAAAAGGCTGGAAGGTACGCCCATGTATCACGCTGGAACCAGGATCCATAACGACGCTGGCAGATATTGGCGGACAGGGCATGATTCAGCACATCTGGATCACGGTGGAACCGAAGGCATACCGCGACTGCATCCTGCGGATATTCTGGGATGGTGAAGCGACGCCCTCTGTTGAAGTTCCACTCGGTGATTTTTTTGCATGTGGTCATGGCCTGCGTACCAAAATTGCCTCATTGGCCGTAACCGTCAACGCAAGTGGTGGTTTCAATTGTTACTGGCCAATGCCGTTTTACAAGTCAGCTCGCATCACCATCGAAAGTCAGTGTCATGAACCCATCACTGGCTTCTTCTACCAGATCACTTACGCTCTGGGTCAGTTGCCCCTCGACCTCGGCACTTTCCACGCTCAGTGGCGTATCAGCACAACTCGACGTGATTATCCTGAACACGTCATTCTCGATGGTCTCCAAGGCAATGGGCAGTATGTCGGCACATACCTGGCGTGGGTACAGATGTCGGATGGTTGGTGGGGTGAGGGTGAGATCAAGTTCTTTATGGATGGCGATGCCGATGCCCCTACGATCTGCGGCACTGGCACCGAGGATTATTTCTGCGGCGCATGGGGATTTGGCGAGACATTTACAGGCCCTTACACTGGATATCCTTTGTGGCAAAAAGAAGGCGAACGTGTCCCCAAGCATGGGCTTTATCGGTGGCATATCATGGATCCCATCCGCTTCCACCAGGACTTAAAAGTGACTATGCAGGCATTGGGCTGGTGGCCGGATGGCAAGTTCCAACCTCTGACGGATGAACTCGCGTCTGTAGGCTATTGGTACCAGCAGGAGCCGCACGCAGCATTTCCCCAGATGCCAGGTCGCAATGATAGATTACCTAGATAAGCATTGGCGGTAACAATAGGGTAAACAATCCGGTGTGTGCGTTTGCGTTCGGCCGGTGGTGCCTTAAGAACGCGATTCACCCGATAATAAAACACCTGCGGACTCGAATGTATCGCTTCTACAGGTGTTTTGTTCAAGGCAACAGAAACGTATCTCTAGCTCTTCTTCAATGCTTTCAGCAATCCCATCCGCACTTCAGGCCATTCGGTGTAGATCAACATGAAGAGTGAAATCAACAATGAGATGAGCGTAAGAATGAGATAGGGGTAGTTTGGCGCGTTGGAACCTTGAGATGCAAGCGTCGCATGCGCCCACACCATCATCAAACGGCTTAGGATATTGAATCCATTGGCGAATGAAATCAGATACCACGGCCATGGCTGATCACTTCGCCGCACGATCAGTTCGATGTCAGCGATGACGACCATGAACATCAGCATGACTGGCAGCCACCATTCCTGGCTATTGCTGAGAAATGATGCTGGGGGAAATAAAGGCAGTGCAATAACTTGCAGAATCAACAATGTGATGATGGCGCCGCGTGTGGTTATAACAGGTCGAAGACCTGCACCGCCTGATGATTTCATTTGATTATGCTCCTCGTCTGTGACATGTTTGTCAGAAAATCAGTATAGGTGAGAGCCTTGCGAGTGTCAAGCAAAGTTGACTTTTACATTTATGACACTATAATATCGCCCTAGCTACTAGGGTGTTCTGGCCATGCCGCCTAACCTGTAAAAGTAATCCAGCACATAATCGCTGGATACATGAGGAGCGGATTGGTCGGGACCAAGATTCCAATGCCGGCAGCGTGCTACAGCATGGCATATGTCAAAGACGGAGAAATCCGTTATTGATGTGGCTGCAAACATCTTGTTCAAATGAGGTGATTGCCCATACCATCATACCAGTTTTAGGGACCGGGCTTCCTGGATACGGTTGCTGAGTTGAGTCACTCGGCGCCAATTTTCTGTGCTTTTGCAGTTTCTCTGATATACATAGCAATTGCTTCCGAGGAGAAGTTTCATGCGCGCGTTTAAGATTACATCACTGTTTGCATTGGCGGCTATCGTCGCATCAGCCTGCGGTGCCGCAGCCCCCACTGGTGACATCAAAGTTGCCATTCTCGCCCCGCTATCCGGGCCAGTTCCTACCTTCGGTGTTGCTACTCGTGATGGTGCCCTTATGGCCATCGAAGAGTGGAACGCCAAGGGTGGCATTAACGGCCGCAAGATCGTACCTGTTGTTGAAGACAGCCAGTGCACCCCTGATCCGGCCGTGAATGCTGCCAACAAAGTTATCGATCAAGACAAAGTGAAGTTCATCATTGGCGAAGTATGCTCGAAGGCCTCTATCCCGGTCTCCGAAATTGCTAATTCCAAGAAAGTCATTCAGATCAGCCCCACTTCAACGAACACCGACGTGACAGTGGACAAAACCGGCAAAGTTAAGGATTTCATTTTCCGTGCTTGCTTTATTGATGATTTCCAAGGCCTGGTGGGCGCTAAGTTCGCTCTTGACACGCTCAAAGCCAAGTCAGCTTTCATCATGGAAGATCAATCCAATGCTTACGTGATTGGTCTGGCCAATGCCTTTGAGAAGGCATTCACAGCCGGCGGTGGCAAGATTGTTGGCAAGGAAAACTATACCGGTAAGGACACGGATTTCTCTACCATCCTCGCCAAAGTGGCGGATGCCAAACCTGACGTCATTTACCTCCCCGACTATTACAACATCGTGAACCTGGCTGCCAAGCAGGCCAAGGAAAAGGGCATTACGGCTCCGTTCATGGGTGGTGATGGCTGGGATTCTCCAGACCTCGACGCCAAGGCTGCTGATGGTGGTTACTACACAAACCACTACTCCCCAGACGATACGCGCGCCGAAGTGGTTGGTTTTGTTAAGGCCTATGGCACAAAGTACAAGGACGACAAGGGTCAGCCCAAGACTCCAGATGCTCTCGCAGCTCTGGCCTATGACGCCTCCAACCTGCTGTTCACGGCGATTCAGAAAGCCGGAACTGACGATACGACCAAGGTCAAGGATACTTTGGCCGGTCTTACTTTCAATGGCATCTCGGGCAAGATCACCTTTGACGCCAGTCACAACCCTGTGAAGTCGGCGACGATTCTCAAGGTAAGCGGTGGCAAAGTGGTTTATAACTCGACTGTGAATCCGTAACTCACAGAACCATTTCGGGGGGTGGCGCAAGCCACCTCCCGATGATCTGCATTAAGAGTCAGTCTCCTCATGTCATCATGCGAGTCGGGCTGAGCGTGTGATCGTGACTGCACCAGCCAAACTTACCGGAGAACAAGCGCCGATGCAAAAGGCGAATTCAACCCAACGTTCACTCCCAGCCGTGCGCACTTCCGGAGCCCGTTTAGCCTGGATCGGTCGAGGTTTCCTCATCATCCTGGCTTTGATGGCTCTCATTGTGCTTGTCCGCAACTTCATCAATAATCCGCTCTTGTTTGCGCAGATCGTTATCAGCGGTTTGCAGCTCGGTTTTGTTTATGCGTTGATCGCACTAGGCTATACGATGGTGTATGGCATTGTGCGCCTGATCAACTTTGCGCATGGCGATGTTTTCATGGCCGGCGCCTTTGTCAGTTATTTTGCCGTCACGCGTTTCCAATTGCACGTCTGGCCGACGCTCATTGATCCCAACCTACCCCCTATTGTTATCACGGTCGTTGGCTCTATCACAGTCATTTTGCTATCGATGGCAGTATGTGCTTTGCTGGCAGTGACTATCGAGCGCGTCGCATATAAACCTCTCCGTAATGCGCCACGCATTGCGGCGCTCATCACGGCAATCGGCGTCTCTTTCTTTATAGAATATTTCGGGGCATTGAACTTTGTGTTTTCACCCCGTTTCATCCCGTATCAACGCCCGTTTGAAGTCGTTACCTGGTACATCAGAGATGGTATCCATCTTGTGATTGATGGCAAGGCGCCGCCGGACGGCAGCATTACATTCTCAAATATCGCGATCATCATCATGGTGGTTTCGATCCTGATGCAGCTTTCATTGCAGTTCCTTGTACGACGAACCCGCATTGGCAAGGCCATGCGAGCAACGGCCTTTGACAAGCAGGCCGCGCAGTTGATGGGTATCAATGTCGACCGAATCATCTCCATCACGTTTGCGCTTGGCGCCGCATTGGCTGGACTGGGTGGCGTACTCTACGCAATCGCTTATCCATCAATCAACACCTTGCTTGGTGTGCTGCCTGGCCTGAAGGCATTTGTAGCTGCGGTCATGGGTGGTATCGGCAGCATCCCCGGTGCTTTTATCGGCGCACTGATTATGGGACAGGCCGAATCGCTGACTGCCGGCTATATATCAACTCCGATGCGTGATGCGATTGCTTTCACCATCCTGATTGTTGTATTGCTTGTGCGCCCGACAGGGATTTTTGGCGAACCTGAAAAGGAAAAGGCATAGGAGCAAACCATGGAATTCTTTTTTGGTAGTTTTGTCAAAATCGTCGCCGTTGTAGCCTGGGTCTACGGGTTGTTGCGAGTCATGGGCAACTCGTCCAAACTAGTCAAGATTGTTGGCATCGTCGCCATGTTTGGCATCGTTCAGGTCGCTATTCTGGTGAAAATAGGTGACGATGCTATTCTCAACTCCTTCGACACAGGGTTGTTGTTTCAAGCCTGCACGATGGTTATGGTCGCCCTGGGTTTGAACCTAATATACGGCTTTAATGGCCAGTTCAGCCTTGGTCAGTATGGCTTTTATGGCATCGGTGCTTATACGGCTGCGGATATCACCTATCGTTGGACTAATGGTCAGGCTAGCGGTCTCATCGTCGCTGGGATTGGCGTCGTGTTAATAGGCGCTGTTATTCTTGGATTGAATCGCTTTTTATCGCGGTTTCGCGGTTTGCCAGTGCTGTCGGCATTCACGCTCTATCTCATCGGTGTTATTGTCGCTGGAGTGGTGGCGTATTATGTTGGTGCAACTATTGGCGATGCCCTTACACCGTTATTTGGGTCGACGGATGCTCCCGGAATCTTGCGCAGTGATATCGCGCTTCAGCTCGTTTTTGTGCTTGCTGTGCTGATTGCGGGCATCTTTGCAGCCGAGGTGGCATTCCTCTTTGGGTTGCCTGTACTTACGCTTGGCAGCGATTATTTTGGCATAGCGTCACTGGGCTTCACCATTGTGGTTAACACGTTAATGGTCAACACTGATACGATTCTGCCTTTCCCCGAAATGAAAGGTGGCCAGGGCATGATCGGCATCCCCAAAGTCACTACATGGTTCTGGGCATTTGCGTTTCTGCTACTTGTGATCATTGTGATGCGCAATGTCATTCATTCAAGCACAGGGCGCGCCATCATGTCGGTGCGCGAGGATGAGACGGCATCGAAAGCGATGGGTATCAACATTGCCAATTACAAGTTGCTGTCGTTTGTCATTGGCAGCTTATTTGCCGGGATTGGCGGTGGTGTCTATGCGCACTACATCGGGTTTCTAAGCCCCGGTACCTTCGACTTCATCGTTGGATTCAATCCGCTGATCATCATCGTATTCGGCGGTTTAGGTAGCATGACGGGCACGATCGTAGCTGGTTTCTTCTGGATGTTCTTCCTTGAAGGCATGCTGCGCGTATTGCTCGGTCAGATGGGTACAGATGCACCAACGTGGCGGTACGTGCTTTATCCAATCACGCTATTGCTGATGATGTTACTGCGCCCCAAGGGGTTACTAGGCAAAGTGGAGTGGGGCTTCCTCAGGCCTGAGGAAGTAACACCTCGTCGCACAGCGGAAATGCTAAATAGCGCTACTGGTGTTATGCCAACAGTGAAGTAGGGTGGAGGTAACAAAATGACAAACACAGTGACAACGAGTTCCTCTACCAGTCAACCATTACTGGAAGTACGAAAGCTGACTAAATTCTTCGGCGGGCTGCGGGCGGTCAACGATTTTGACATGACTATTCAGCCGGGCGAATTGGTTGGATTAATCGGCCCGAATGGTGCCGGCAAGACGACTTCGTTTAATATGATCAGCGGTTTGTATACGCCGTCATCCGGTGAGATTATTCTGGATGGACAGAATATTGCTGGGTTAGAACCGCATGAAGTAACCCAGATGGGCATTGGGCGTACGTTTCAAAACATCCGACTGTTTCAGAATCTGAGTGTGTTGGATAACGTGCGGGTGGCTTATCACATGCATGCCGGCTATAGCATGATCGATGCCATCTTGCGCAACAGCCGTTATACCGCGCGTGAGCGCGAGTTGACCGAACAAGCACAGGACTTTTTATCCATTTTCAAACTTGAGCGCATTCAACACGAACTGGCGATGAACCTGCCCTATGGCGAACAGCGCCGAGTGGAAATTGCGCGCGCACTTGCCTCAAACCCGCGCCTGTTGCTGCTTGATGAACCTGCTGCCGGGATGAATCCTGCCGAGATCGTGACTTTGATGGACCTGATTCACTTTGTGCAAGAGCGGTTCGGCTTGACTATACTGTTGATTGAACACCAAATGCGCTTCGTTATGGGCATCTGTGAACGTATCACGGTAATGGACTTTGGTGAGGTCATCGCACGCGGAACGCCAAAAGAGATTCAGGCGAACCCAAAGGTAATTGAGGCGTATCTGGGCAAAGGCGCAGCGCACGCCTGACGCCCTACATAGAGGACACCATGCTACTGGAAGTCAATGATCTGAATGTGTTTTATGGCGCCATTCATGCGCTGCAGGGAGTGTCATTCACCCTCGATGAGGGTGAAGTTGTGACATTAATCGGCGCTAACGGCGCGGGAAAGTCCACCACGTTGCGCACGATATCGGGTTTGTTGCGCTCGCGCACTGGCTATGTCAGGTTCCGCGGGCAGGATATTAGTACCATGCCGGCAGAACAGATTGTGCGGCTGGGTATCAGCCAGGTGCCTGAAGGACGCAAGATATTTGCCCCCTTAACTGTACGCGAAAATCTGGATATGGGCGCCTATACTCGGACTGATGGCACTGAAATCCAAGCTTCAATGCAACGCGTCTTTGCCAGTTTCCCGCGGTTGAAGGAGCGTATCAACCAGCTTGGCGGTACGCTTTCAGGTGGTGAACAACAGATGCTGGCTATGGGGCGCGCCTTGATGAGTCGCCCCAAATTGCTGCTGTTGGATGAACCTTCGATGGGACTCAGCCCGATTCTGACAGAAGAGATTTTCCGGATTATTAAGGAAATCAACTCGCAGGGAACTACGATTCTTCTGGTTGAACAAAATGCGTTGATGGCACTCTCGGTGGCAAACAGAGCTTATGTGCTTGAGACAGGCAGCATCGTTTTGCAAGGTAGTGCCGCGGAAGTTCGCGACAATCCGCAAGTACGAAATGCCTATCTCGGCGTTGGATAGAGTTATGAACCTAAGGTTGCACTATGTATTGATCGTCGCCGGCGTCGCATTGGGTTTGGTTGCGTGTCAATCCGTACCGACGCCACTGCCGACTGCTACATCTGGACCCACAGTTGAACCTCAATCAACGGCTACGCCCGTTGTAATGGGACAGAGCTTTCGTGTCTATGCCACACTTCCGCTAAACGGCCCTAATGCCGAGAAAACCAGGTCGATTGATAATGCCATAAAGCTGGCGCTAGAACAGCTGACAGACTCCGGTTTGATTTGTGATGGTATTTATAAGGTTGACTATCAATTGCTCGATGACTCGGATGCCACCGCAGGCAAGTGGACAATGCTTCAAGAGCAGACGAATGCTTACAAAATTAATGCAGACGCTGATGCGATGGCCGTGATTGGTCCTATTGACAATGGCGCAGCACGTGTGGCTATGCCTATCTTGAACAAGAGTGGCATTGCCATCGTGAATCCCGCGGCCGACTATATCGGACTAACCAAAATGTTTGCGCCAAATGATCCTGACGTCTATTTTGAAATGGGCAAGCGCAATTTTATGCGTCTGGTACCACCTCAGGATACTCAGGCTGTTGCGGCAGCGCGATGGGCGGGCACACTAGGTATCAAGCATGTTTTTATAGTCACCGACATCGAGCAATATGGTCGTGGACCTGCTGACACATTCACTATTGAACTTAGTAAAGCAAGCATAGAGGTTGTCGGGCGTGACGCGGTCGATGAGAGCACGTCGAACCTGATTTCCATTGCCAATCGTATATCAAGCAGCAATGCTGATCTGATCTATTATGCCGGCAGCGATGTCGTTAAGGCCGCGCAGCTGCTAAAGCAAGCCCGTTCAAGCGGGATCAATGCCCGCATGATGGGTACATCCCTTTTAATGAGCCAAGGTTTTGTTGACGCAGCTGGCGATCTGGCGCGCGATGTAATGGCCACGTCATTTGGCGTTGATATGACCGCTTTATCGCCCAAAGGGGCACAGTTTGCACGCGCCTATGAGAGCAAGTACGAAACTAAGCCCGACAGCTATGCGTTCACGGGTTATGAGGCGGTCAGTGCGGTGCTTTCTTCAGCGCGCAATGTTTGCCAGAAGGATCGTGTGGCTATCACGGATGCGCTGTTCAATACACTTGACTTCGATGGTGTACTTGGCAAGTGGTCATTCGATGAAGCAGGCGACATTAGCATCACATCGTTTTATGGAAACACATATGACAAAGGTGTCTGGCAGTTGACGACATCATTGACAGCAGACTAACTGCGCCATTGCCTGACCGTTACTCATACTCTATATAATTGTCAAATTCAAACACACGAATTTAATGAACACAAAACTGTATGTACGCGGTCTCTCGGATTTAACGAGTGAAACTGAGCTGCGTGAGTTATTTGGGCAGGCTGGTCATATCAAATCCATTACGCGACCAGTAGATGATGTTACGAAGAGGTTGCGCGACTTTGCATTTATTGAAATGGGGACAGCCATTGAAGCTGCCAATGCTATCCAATTGTTCAACGGTTATCAAATTGGGGGGCGTGCAATTAAAGTAAGCGAAGTTCGCGCACAATTGCGAGATGTTGGCAGGAGCGGTTTCGATCGAAGCAGTGGCCACCACGGCCAGGATCAATTCATTCGTGGCAACTCAAGAAGTGGATCTGGCCGACGCAGTGGGCATCGTTAAGTCGAGAAACCTGCTCAGCCCACTCAAGGTGCCGTGAAAAAATTGTCTTCAGCACGATTCCGCTCCAGCCAGGCAAACGCACGCACACTTCCGGGTGAGTTGCTGCTCGATGGCTCTGCTGTTTGATCGCGATGGCACATAACCGAAAATTACTTCATTTACCCCACGATCTGATAGACCATGACTTTGTACATTATCTTGATCCAGAAATAGACTGGATTTCGTATCCTATTTCGAATCTACAAACCGGATTTGTGGTAAACTTTGAGTACATCGGGGAGTAGCGCAGTCTGGTAGCGCGCTGCGTTCGGGTCGCAGAGGTCCCGGGTTCAAATCCCGGTTCCCCGATTGTTATACTTGTTGCGATGCTAATCCCAGAAGAACCAATGCGTACTCGCAAGGAACGAATACAGCCGGCGTATCCAACTACCATGTGGGATATTTTTGTTGAACAGAACACCTATGGTCACTTTCTTCAGACCAGCATGTGGGGTGACCTGAAATCGAAGCATGGTTGGAGTACAGATCGAGCCAGCCTGGTGAATTCTGAATCAGAGTTGGCGGGCGGCTCTTTGATCCTTTTCAGACGCCTCCCTTATGGCATTGGTACCATTGCTTATGTCCCTCGCGGACCGGTAGTCAATTGGGATGATCGTGCCATTGCAGTGGCGGCAATCCAGAACACCAGTAAACTGGCGCGCGAGTGCGGCGCCATTGGTATGGTTGTCGAACCCGCTTTGCTTGATACACCTTCAGATCAACGTACACTCACTGAGGCTAAGCTTTTTCCGATGAGCATCAGTGCCCAACCAAGGCGTACTATCTGGGTTAACCTCGATGTGGAAGAAGAAGTCGACATCCTTGCGGCCATGAAGCAGAAAACGCGCTACAACATTGGTCTGGCAAAACGTAAAGGAGTGACGATCCGCGAAGGTGGTATCGACGATCTTCCCATGTTTTATAACTTGATGCAGACGACATCAGAGCGCAACGTCTTCGCTATCCACCCCCTTGAGTATTACCAGACGTTTATGAAGACGTTTGCAGAAGGCGAGCGTCGTATTGCAAGCCTGCTCATCGCTGAATTTGAGCACAAACCATTAGCTGCAATGATCGCTGTGGCGTTTAGCAAACGTGGCACTTACCTATATGGCGCCAGCAGTAACGAAGGTCGCGACTTGATGCCTACCTATCTTTTGCAATGGGAGGCAATGCGTTGGTCGCGACTGCATGGCTGTGTTACGTATGATTTGTGGGGTGTCCCAGATCAGGATGAAGCAACATTGGAGGCTAACTTCAAAGATCGCGATGACGGATTGTGGGGAGTATATCGTTTTAAGCGCGGTTTTGGCGGTCAAATCGTGCGTCATATTGGTGCATGGGGACAAGTGTTCCAACCGCTACGGTGGTGGTTATGGCAGCAGGCATGGAAGTTCAGGAAGACATCAGGACTGAGCGCTTGAGTCATCAAGCGTCATTTCTTTTCCCAGAAGATTTCCTCTGGGGCACTGCAACTTCATCACATCAGGTAGAAGGACACAATACCAATAATCAGTGGTGGGATTGGGAGCAATCGCCTGGACATATCAGAAATGGCAACGGTTCAGGCTGGGCATGTGATTGGTGGCGTAACGCCGAAAGCGATTTTGACCGTATGGTTGAACTTGGTATCACAAGCCATCGTTTGTCTATCGAATGGAGCCGTGTTCAGCCTGCTGAAGGCAAGTTTGATAGTGCTGCGGTAGATCGGTACCGCGCCATGCTACTAGGCTTACGCCGCCGAGGGATCAAGCCGATGGTGACGTTGCATCACTTTACAAATCCGCGTTGGCTGGAAGAGCGTGGTGGCTGGGAGCAACATAACGTCGTCGTCCGATTTTTCCGTCAATATGCAGCACATATGGTGAAGGCCTTAGGTGATTTATGTGACTTGTGGTGCACCATCAATGAACCCAATGTGTATGCTCTATTAGGTTACGTTCAGTCTGGCACGATGCCTCCCGGGAAGACTGATCAGTTTGATCGCGCCATACAAGTGATGAGCAATATGTTGTTTGCCCATGCTGCTGCATACGAAGTCTTGCATGAGCACCAGAGCCTGGCGCAGGTCGGTATTGCCCATCATATGCGGTTATTTGAGCCATATCGCAAAGACCATATGCTCGATAGGGCGGTAGCAGGCCTGCAGGATCAAGTGTTCAATCAGGGAATACTAACGGCTCTTCTGCAGGGAAAGTGGAACATGGCTATGCGACGTGGACAACACAGCAGCGCCAGCAAATTGCTGAATACCCTCGATTGGATTGGTTTAAATTACAACACCCGCCAGGGCACGATGTTTGATGTTTCAGCGGGCGCCGGATTGTTCGAGCGTCCCATTGCCCTTCCTGGAGGTATGAGGGCAGATTATGGTTATGGCGAAATCTATCCAGAGGGCATTCAGCCTTTACTGAGCCGGCTGGGTGCAAGTAATTTGCCCATCTATATCACAGAAAATGGAATTCCTGATGCCAGTGACTGTTTTCGTCCAGAATTTCTTGTGCGACAGGTTCGAGCCATCTGGAACGCGGTACAGGACTTGCCTATTCAAGGTTATTACCATTACTCACTCATAGACAGTTTTGAATGGTCTGAAGGGTGGCGGTTGAAGTTTGGTCTATTTTCTGTCGATCCAATTTCACAGGAACGCACTCCGCGGCGGAGCGCATTCCTGTATCGCGATATGATTCGCAAAAATGGCATCGACGGTGACATCGTCGATCAATATGCGCCACAGATCGCGCAACGCATGTTTCCGTAGGTTCAGCGTTCCAGTGTTTGCTCGATCTGAGGCCGAGTTCCACCTTCCTACTTCGGCGCGTGTTCATCACGTTCAGGCGTGTTGGCTTTGCATGTGCGCAGCCACACATCATGCTCTGTCGGCTCTAAGCCTTTCCACGCATAGGGATCAGCGCCCGCCACCTGAATGACCTTGCGCCGGTCAGCCATCGCGACGTGTTCGCCTTCCTTGATGCTCCATGGCAACAGTGACCATGCATTCATATAGTGGTTCACGAGTACGCGCCGATACCCTCCACTTCGATTTCTGCGTGAGCGATGTAGCAGATATCCGTTGAAAAATACGACTGTCCCAGCCTTAACCACAACAGGTACTTCGACGGATTCATCGAACCCATAGCTCTCGGGTGCAAAGTCAAATTCATCAGCATTGTTATGCGCATGCTGCGGGAACAGGTACCCTTGCCGATGTGACCCCGGGATAACGAAAAGGCAACCGTTCTCGACAGTGGCGTCATCAATCGCGATCCACGCGCCGATTAGCGAGCGGTCGCGGGTAGGGATGTAAATCTCATCCTGATGCCACGCCTGCCCTTGAAACTGTGGCGGCTTAACAAATAACATTGACTGCATGCACTTAACGCTGCCGTCCCAGTAGGGTAGGTGCGCTGCGGTAACCTGGCTGAGCACGCCGCAAATCTGCGGATGTTTGACGTATTTGGTCATCACCGGGCTGACGTAGTGCGGCTGATGGATGCACAGGATGTTTTTCAGCACTTCCGCATCGCTCATGTCCTCGGGCAGTGGTTTTAGCGCCTTATTTGGGTACCCTCCTCGGGCTATGTGGTTGGTATCAGCCTTTAGTTCCTCGAGTTCTACGGGATTGATGAGATTCTCGACAATAAGGTACCCATTTTCGATAAAGAATCGCACTTGCTCTTCATTCAACACCTTGGGCACTTCGACGCGATGCTTCGTGTCGATTCGTCCCTTTTCGACCTCACCTATACTTTGCCCATTGGACTGTGCTATAACGGTTCCCATTTACAATATCTCCAGATAAATACGTCAAAATATAACTTGCTTCATACCATACCCCAGGATCAAAAACATGCCTGAACTGAGCATTGGTATATCCATGATAAATCAACAAGCGGCACTTGAACATGGTGTATTTGGCGATGCAACAGGTGACCCAGTGCCTATATGTGGTCAGCGATCATACGTTGATTAGCATGTGCCGCTAACGAGGTTTTTCGTATGTGCGGTGCTTCGTGCCGCGTTGGAATGTGATACCCTCCAGTCGTTTTATCAGTCAGAAGGCGGCGAAAGTCGCGCAAGAAGGTGCTGCGATCTAGCGAAAGTCGAGTACCATATTTTGCATGAAAATCGACTCTCACCAGCACTATTGGAAACCTGAACGTAATGACTATGGTTGGTTAACGCCGGCGGCTGGCAAGCTTTATGCCGATTACATGCCGGAACATCTGAGACCACTCTTGCAGCAGTTTGACATTCAAAAAACAGTTGTGGTGCAGGCAGCGCCAACAGCAGCCGAGACGGTGTTCCTGCTCGATATTGCCGAGTATGAAGTAACTCTAGCAGGCGTCGTTGGATGGCTTGACCTGACCGCAGCAGATTTCCGCTCTCAATGGTTGCACTTTCACTCCAATCCGAAATTTGTCGGCATCCGTCCCATGATCCAGGACATGCCATCTGAATGGATTATGCAGGACAAGGTTGTCGATAATGTTGCCTTTCTCGCCGACAATGGATTTACGCTTGATTTCCAATCGAATCCGCGTCACCTGCCATATCTTGTCCAGTTAATGGAACGCGTTCCAAAGCTGAAAGCCGTCATAGATCATCTGGCAACACCTACCTATGCCACACGCAAACTGGACTCATGGGCGAGTTACATCACTCAACTGGCGGAATATCCCAATGTAATGTGTAAACTTTCGGGGATGGTGTACGGGAGCCGCATTCCTGGCTGGTCGCCAGATGCAGTGAAGCTGTTTGCCGATTACGTGATCAGTGCATTTGGTCGACGGCGCGTCATGTTTGGCACCGACTGGCCGGTGTGTTTGCAGTATGCGACATATCAGGAAGTGCTGGATTTGGTGGATTTCATGCTTGGGCCAGACTGGACACAGGAAGAACGCGACGACGTGTATGGTTTGAATGCAGCACGTTTCTATGGCTTGACGTTATCCTAGAAATGCAGCAACAATCATGAGTGACGTTGTGTCAAACGAAGATACAGAACGATATCAACTCCCATCGAAAGGCGAGAAATCGTTCGCGCGGACAAACCCGCAGACTATAGTGCAGCGCGCGAATCTGATTACGAAGTTACTTCCAGGGACAATGTCGATTGCTGAAATCTGCTGTGGCGATTGCACTCACCAATGGATGACGTACCTGCATTTGGCTGGAGCAAAACGATTCCGTGGGCTTGACTACGAGCCATTCATCGTTGCTCAAAACCATTCGCGCGGAATCGATTGTGTGCGCGGTGATGCAATCGATCCCCTCACCATGCTCCAGTTTATGAGCTTTGACGTCATCTTTTATGGCCCACCGCTCTCCATCGATTGCGACGGTCATCAATTGCTTGAGTTTGGCCAGGTAAGACCGCGATACGCCGATTTTTCAAGGATGATATGGTGTGACCTTGCATATGAAGGGACTTTAGTATGTATCTGTCCTCGCACGACGACGATGGGTGATATTAGTGCGCTGTACCAGCAGGTTCGCAAAAGTAACCAGAATGCCGGCTTGCGCATGATTCATCATTCGTACTCAACTGTGACCGGAAGAGGGGAAGCTACACCGTTGCGGCTGAAATATATCGAGTTATGGTTTTCGACACGACTAGAGGATCTCTGGGAAGTGCATCGCAACGAGTCATAGGTACATAGAAACAACTTGCGTTTCCATGATCTGAAACGATACTGGTAATACCTGTGACGAGTCAGCAGAACATATGAGTCTTCAGGAGTACAACACAATGCGTACAGACATCACTGATCGCTTTTACCGCGTGTATACCTATCAGAACGTTGACCGCGTACCTGACATTGAATTCGGCTACTGGCCGCAGACCATTCGCCGCTGGGTGCAGGAAGGCATGCCGGCGATTTTGAGCGAGGATGAACAGAATGAGATGTTCCCTGCTCGGTTGGATCGTTTCTTTGGTTTTGAACCGGAAGGATACGGCATAGACCTGCAATTAGGCATGCATCCGTTGTTCAAAGAGGAGATCATTGAACGGCGCGGGGCATCGGTGATCATGCGCGACACGTCCGGTATTTTGGCTGAGCGGTATGAGAACGAAGTCGATCAGAGTTCCATTCCGCGCTTCATTCGCTTCCCGATTGAAACGCCTGATGATTGGGCCGATATGAAGAAACGCTTCGACCCGGCAGACGCGTCTCGCGGATTGTTTCCGGGCGACCTGTGGGCTGCGCGTCGCGCCGCAAAACGCGGCGAGATGATCACAGTGTTTTGCGTCGGTTTCTATGGTCAGTTACGCAACTGGATGGGCATGGAAGCGTTGTCGGTGGCTTTTTATGATTACCCCGACATGATCCATGACATGGTAGATCACTGGTCGTTTCTTGCCGCGCAGCAGATCGAGCGTTTGCCTGTGGACATACCAGTAGATAGCGTCATGTGGTGGGAGGATATGGCAGGAAAAAACGGCCCGCTGGTAGGACCGAAACTATTCCGAACATTCTTGCAGCCGGGATATCACCGCGTCATGGAGGCTGCGCGCAAACGCGGATGTGTATTAGGCATGGTCGATTGCGATGGCAATCCGCATGACATTGTGCGTAATTGGCTTGAGGAGGGCGTGAATATCATGTTCCCGCTCGAAGTCGCAGCTGGTGTTGATCCATATGCATGGCGTCGCGAGTTCGGTAAAGAGCTCCTCGTGCGCGGCGGCATCGCCAAGGAGCCACTTGTCCGTGGTGGCAAGGCCATCGATGCCGAGTTGGAGCGAATCAAGCCTTTGCTTGACCAGGGCGGTTGCATCCCGCATCTCGATCACCTCGTCCCGCCCGATATCCCTTACAGTCATTATTGCGATTACCTTGACAAGAAACGCAAGCTGATAGGGAAATAAGCTGGAATTAAGGAGATAGAAGTCAAAGGACGGAGAGTCTGGTGGCAAATCCACGACTCTCCATTTCACTACATCAGTTTATTAGGCTCGGAACCGCCATTTCGCAATGGTGTCCTGGCGCAGAGGTATACCGAATCCGGGACCGTCGGGCACAAACATATAACCGTCGCGGATTTCCGGTTGTTTTATGGGTAGATCAAACCACATCGGGTCGCGTTGTGGATTCGGGAAAATCTCGACATGCAGCCCGTTTGGCACTCCTGCAAGTAGATGTAACGCAATTTGCGGTTCTTCATGATGCGCCATTTTCACGCCGAAGCAATGCGCCATGCCCGCGATGCGGCGCCATTCGGTGACGCCTGCAGCGATTGTCACATCAACATTGAGTATGTCGACTGCCCCGCGTGAAATGAGTTCCTGGCATCCATGCCGTGAAATCTCGCCCTGCCCGGCGTTGACTGGTATTCCCATCGTTCGCACGCGTGCATTGCCATTGATCTGGTCGTGCCAGCGCACAGGTTCTTCCAGCCATGCCAGGTCTAGATCTTGCACACCGCGCGCGAATTGCATCGCTTCCGCAACCGTCCATGCCTGGTTTGAGTCGGTGCATAGGTGAAACGATGGGCCGCCGACTTTTCGAGCCAACTGAGCACGTACGATGTCTTCCTCGACAGAAAGGTGTCCAACCTTGAGCTTCATCCCAAAGATGCCGTGTGCTTTGTAAAACTCGATTTCTGCTGCAAGGTCATCGAGCGTCTTCCCAGCCATAACGTAACCGCCGATCGCAAGTACGGGTACGCGGTCACGGTAACCGCCCAGCAGCTTGTATACCGGCTGACCAAGCGACTTGCCGAGAGCATCCCACGACGCGTTATCGACAGCCGCGATGGCTTGTGTCTCTACGCAGTGTTTCGCCAGATCCAGAGTGTGAATTCCGCGATTATTTAAATCGACACGTGTGTTCCACATCCGTTCCCAGTTGGCTTCGACATCACGGATGTCACGGCCAATGAGAAGAGGTTGATAAATGGTGTTAACAATGCGGCAGACATCAAGTTGATACTGATCTTCATCACCACCGAACACTTCACCCAGAGTACCGTCATCCAGCTCAACACGCGTGACGATTGTGTTGCGACTGGTGATTTTATAGGTACCACCCTGGAATACTTCGCGCAGTTGACGAATCAGAGGAATCGCTTCGATGCGAGTGATGTTCATAGGTTAAATCATCGGATTCTTACGGCGCGCCAGCTGTATGCTAAAGCCCCAGGGATCTCGCAGCATCGTCAACTCGTCGCCGAACGGTGTTACGCTAACATCGCTGTACATAGTCGCGCCGGCCGCCAGCAGCCGATTGATCTGCGTACGGATATCGCCAGTCGCCACAAACGCCAAATGCACGACGAGTGGGTCCATGGATGCGTAGTCGGGTACAGGCGCAGCCGTATTGAAGTAAATTTCCATCATGACCTGATTGGTTTCATCTGCGATAAACGTAGTGAAAGTTGGCGCACCACCTGCACGCACCACACGCATTCCCAGGTTGTCTTCATACCACTTTGCGACTGCAGGCGGGTCCTTGACGATGATTGCAAAATGCTCAATTTTCATTTTATTCTCCGTATGCGTATTGTGTCACACTTACCAATATGCGGAACGATAATAGAAAGCATGACTTTCACAGCAGAGCAACATATCAGAAATAGAGGTCAGGCGCGATAAGAGACAATGGTTTTAACGCGTTCCTCCAATGATGAAAACCATATATTGAGAGTGCCTAAAAGGGGCTGAAATAGCCGACAATAACGAGGTTTTTATTACCGCAACACCGCAAAAAAACAACACCGACGTGTTAGAATATCTGTTCTATCAAATGACAATCAAAGCGCAGGTGCGTGCCTGCATTGAAGCGGGAGTATGGAGATGGAAGAAGTGACAACGATCAAGGAAACTGTGATTGGGGCAGCCTACGGCGCCGAGCAAATCCAGGTGATGGAGGGCATCGAGCATATTCGAAAACGCCCCGGAATGTACGTGGGCGGCAAAGACAGCAAGGCAATGCACCATCTCATTTACGAAGTGGTGGATAACTCAATCGATGAAGTGCTTGCCGGCGTTTGCGATCACATCGAAGTCACGATTCATGCTGATGAGAGTGTGACCGTCAGTGACAATGGGCGCGGCATTCCTACTGATCCGCACCCGACCTTCCGCAACAAACAAGGCGAGCATGTCAGTACGCTTGAAGTGGTGATGACCAATCTGAATGCTGGTGGCAAGTTCGGTTCAGGTGCTTACACCGTGTCGGGCGGTTTGCATGGCGTCGGTGTCAAAGCTGTCAATGCGCTTTCGTCACATTGCGAAGTTGACGTTCGACGAGATGGGAATGTATTCAGGCAAACATATAAAGAAGGGAAGCCGACAGCCCCTGTTAAGGCTGTTGGGAAGGTAGACGCCAAAATCACGGGCACTACCGTCACTTTCCTGCGAGATGAAACCATCTTCACGGAGGATAACGTCTTTAAGTTTGACCAGTTGATGCAGCGATTCCGCGAGATGGCGTTTATTACCCGTGGTGTGACTATCGTCTTCAAGGATGAGCGCGACGAAGCCAATGGCGGCGGTCGTGAAATGAATTTCTATTTTGAGGATGGCATTAGTGCCTTTGTACGCTATCTCAACCGTAATAAGGAGTCACTACATACGGTAATCGCAGCGGACAAGAAAGTGGGCAATATTGGTGTGGAAATCGCGATGCAGTACACCGATGCTACAGCATCGAGTGAGTTTTATTTTGCCAATACGATTAACACGCCAGATGGTGGCACCCACCAAACTGGTTTTCGCAGTGCTTTGACGCGCAGTTTGAATGATCATGCCCGAAAAGCGAATATCCTTAAAGAAAAAGATGGCAATCTCGACAGTAAGGATACGCTTGAAGGACTGACGGCTATCGTCAGTATCAAACATCCTGAACCGCAGTTCGAATCGCAGACCAAGGTCAAGTTGATGAACACGGATGCGAAGACAGCAGTGGAGCAGGTCGTTCGCGAAGCAGTACAGCAATTTCTTGAAGAAAACCCGCGCGAGGCTAAACAGATCATTGAAAAATGTCTGGTATCGCAGCGTGCGCGTGAGGCTGCCAAGGCTGCGAGTGAATTGGTGCGTCGCAAGAGTGCACTTGAGAGCGGTACTCTGCCTGGAAAACTGGCTGACTGTTCAGAGCGCGATCCGATGAAATGTGAGCTTTACATCGTAGAAGGTGACTCGGCAGGCGGGAGTGCCAAGCAGGGGCGCGACCGTCATTTTCAGGCAATTCTTCCGTTGCGCGGCAAGATCATGAATACAGAACGGGCGCGACTTGACAAGATCCTCGGCAGCGAGGAGATCAAGGCTTTGATTTCGGCCATGGGTACGGGTGTCGGCGACAGTTTCAACATTGAAAATCGCCGATACGATCGGCTTGTCATCATGACCGACGCCGATGTTGATGGCAGCCATATTCGCACGCTATTACTCACGTTCTTCTTTCGCTATATGCCATTACTCGTCGAAGGCGGGCATTTGTACATAGCACAACCACCGCTATATCGGATTGAGGCTAAGCGCGCAAAGGACGTCCGTTACGCCTACAGCGATGGCGAAAGAGATGTCATTTTGACGAACCTGAAAGGAAAGGGCTTGGATACGAGTGACACAAAACAGGTTGTGGTGTCTCGTTATAAAGGTCTGGGCGAAATGAACCCTGAGCAACTGTGGGAAACGACGATGGATCCACAGAAACGCACCATGCTTAAGGTGACCGTCGATGATGTAGCTGAAGCCGATCGCACTTTCGACATGCTGATGGGTAATGCAGTGCCACCACGACGTAAGTTCATTACGACGCACGCGAAAGACGTACGCAACCTGGATGTCTAGAAAGCAGACAAAAGGTTACATTCCTAATACAGACATGAATGATAAGGGTGGATCGCTATATCCACTCTTATTACTGTGAGTCAGTAGGTAGTAAGATTTATTGTTTGACTGACTTACGAATGAGTTGTCCCACCGTTTCTTCTGAGGAGTTCATTCCTTACATATGAGTCCGGCAACCCTTTTGTAGCTCCAGCCCATGGTTGGCGTACGTTTCTCATAGTCTGGTTGACTCAATCGGTGTCGGTCATCGGTAGTGCATTGACCGGGTTTGCCATCACTATCTGGCTGACGACCGGTCTGTATCCTGAACCTTCACAGAGAGGAGAACTTGCCTGGGCGTTGTCAGCCTTCAACCTTGCGTATGCAATACCAGTTGTATTCGGCGCACCAATCGCTGGCGCGTTTGTCGACCGCCACGATCGAAAACGAACGATGGTATTGATGGATTTGCTGAATGGCTGTGTAAGTTTTCTAACGGTCGCGTTGATCGCGGTCCATCAACTCACCGTTCCATGGTTGATGGTCATTGCTGTTTTGAGTTCTATTTTCGGCTCGTTTCATAACGCGGCATTTGATACTGCATATGCAATGCTTGTGCCAGAAAGTAAGTTGCCACGCGCCAATGGCATGATGCAGACTATCTGGGCGTTATCTGGCGTGCTTGCACCAAGTGTCGCA
Organism: uncultured bacterium; assembly: GCA_903873965.1. GTDB lineage: Bacteria > Chloroflexota > Anaerolineae > J036 > Brachytrichaceae > CAIXPS01. Next base: position 18,814 of record CAIQQO010000172.1, on the reverse strand, counting down.
GCGATGTTGATTTCATTGCCTATGCTGGCGCGAAATGGTCAGTTACCTTCGTTTGTATCATTTCTCGGCCAAATTAATGATGGTGCACTACTAGCCATTGGTATTGACGGCGTAACCTTCCTCTTTGCGGCATTAGTCCCACTGTTTCTCTTCATCCCATCGCCAGTTCGAAATGACATGAAAACAGAAAGTGGTGAGACTAAGTCGATCTGGGTGGATATCAAAGAAGGCATCTTGTATATCTGGCATCGCCGCTCGTTTTTATGGTTACTAGGCACGTTCACTGTCGTGAATTTCGTTGGTGGTGTGCAGATACTTGTACCCTTGATCGTTAAGTTTCAGCTTGCTGCAGACTGGATAGTGCATGGATTGCAGATAGAGACTGCAATGGCGCTCATTACAACGGCAGCCAGCATTGGGGGGTTACTAGGTGGGGTGTTTATTACCGCATGGGGTGGACTTAAGCGCCTTCGCGTCTATGGAGTTCTCGCCCCAATGATCATCGAGGGATTAATGACCATGTTGTTTGGTTTCTCAAATCTGATCTATGTTTCATGTTTGATCACTGGCATCGGAGCCGCAATGGGACCACTAATAAATTCACATTCTCAGACGATCTGGCAAACGCAGACGCCGCGTGAGTTGCAGGGAAGAGTGTTTTCTGTGCGAAGGTTGATTGCGCAGTTTAGTTGGCCGGCAAGTAGTATTCTGATGGGATTATTGGCGAGCCGTTTTGAACCAGGTTATATCCTCGTGGCACTTGGATCAATCCTTGTCGTATGGTGCACCATTGGGCTGTTTAACCCCTATCTTCGCAAAGTGGAAGATCGCGAGTGGATTGAAGCAAAGGCGGCAGAACGGACGGCCGCAAGCGTACAATAAGACCATTATGACAACACGCAGACTTCATCATGTTTTCAAAGCCGATAACCGCGGATTCATCGTCGCAATGGATCACGGCGCGCTTGATGGCCCAATGAAAGGACTGGAACAACCAGGTAAAACAATTCAGCAGATTATCGCTGGCGGCGCAGACGCTGTTCTTACAACATACGGTGTTGCGCGCGCCTTTGCCAGGGAACTTGCGCCACTTGGCCTAATTCTGCGCGTAGATGGTGGTAGTACCACGTTGGGCACTAGCACAGGACCGAGTAGCATTCAATTCAGCATTGAATCAGCACTGCGCCTGGGAGCCGATGCCGTTGCCGTGTGTGCATATCCCGGGGCTGCGTGTGAGGAAGGCACCTTACTCAACCTGACTCGTACCGTTGAAGCTGCTCATGCTATGGGTATGGCTGTCCTCGCTGAGATGGTCCCTGGAGGATTCGACAGTGGACCTGAATTTCGCACTCTGAAGAGTATCAATGCGGCGGCACGTATAGGCGCTGAACTTGGCGCTGACATCATTAAGTGCCCCTATGTGGAAGGATTTGAGGCAGTGGTCGCGACAACTTATGTGCCAGTCGTCATCCTTGGTGGCGCGAAACAGGGCAGCGAACGCGATATGCTGGTCAAGATTAAGAGCGCAGTAGAAGCTGGCGGTGCTGGTGTGGCAGTCGGGCGGAACATCTGGCAAGCTGCCGATACGACGAAGATGACGGCTGCCGTGGCGGCTATCCTTCATCATGGTGCGACCGTCGACGAAGCGATGGCGTTGATGTAAGTGAAAAATGCAATCAGCATGGCGACTTCGTTCATGGTTCGAAATGGACTGGTCGCCATCATCATTCTGTTTTCAATCAATGTACTTGTCCAGGCTTTGGGCGTGCCTGTTTTCGAGGGTTCAGATGAACAGCGTCACTACGCCTACGCACGCTACCTTGTCAACAACCTAAGCCTTCCCCCGCGCACAGTTAATGCAGAACCCACGATTGCCAGTTACGCTGTAGCTCAACAGTCGGGTCAACCCCCGTTCTATTACATCTGTGTAGCCTTGGTTACAGCAGCCATTCCTGGCGCAGATAGCACAGATCCATTTACACAGAGCAATCCGTTTGTGTCATCAGCGGATGATGATGGCCTGCGCGACTACAACCACAACATGTATCTGCACGGCGCCGAAGACAGATTTCCCTATCAAGGCGTAGCACTAGCTGTGCGGTTGGGTCGAATGGTCTCGGTGATTATGGGCGTTGCAACGCTATTAGCAGTTTATGCGATTGCGCGCGAGATTGCACCCAACCAACGAGCAGTAGCTCTCTTTGCAGTTGGGCTGGTTGCGAGTGTCCCACAGATCAGTTTTGTTTTTGCGATGATCTCAAATGACAGCGCAGTTACCCTGTTTTCCACACTTGCCGTGTGGATGGCAGTACGTTTGTTGCGTTTTGGGCCGTCTGCTGCACTAGGCCTTCTAGGTGCTCTATTTGGTGGCTTAGCGGCTCTGAGCAAGATTAACGGCCTGTGGGCTGGTCCACTCGTGCTTGTGTGTTTCATTATTGCTGCTGTCATGCATCGTGGCGCTCAACCCACGCGTAAGACAGTTACACTGGTGTTGCTTGCCACCATGGTCCTGGTTGTAGTATGCGGTTGGTGGTTTATCTCAAGTGCAAATGGTGCAGGTGGTGCTTTGGGTTTGAGCACGCATGCCAGGCAAGGTGCAGGGACCGCTAGACCTATCCTCAGTTCGGTACTGCTAGCGATATCACGCATTCCGACGACCAACCTCGACCTTCCTGGGTGGGAGCGTTCTCTGTGGTATTTCAGCGGCTGGACAATGATTAAAGCAGACGATGCGTACTATTGGCCATACCGTCTCACTTGGGTAATTGGACTTTTCGCCGCGTTGTTGGCTGGCATTAAGATCATTGGTGTCATTGTCAAGCAGAAGCTGAAAGCAGTACATGGCATTGCGGTTGCACAGGCGCTAACGCTAGTGTTTGCGGGATTGATCAACATTGCGGGAGGGTATTACTTCCAGCTACTTGGCGCCTGGCGACTTGGCCGGTATCTGTTCCCCGGATTTACCAGTGTCGCAGTGATTGTGGCGATGGGGCTGGTCTGGATGTTCCGGAAGCTGAACACTCATGTTCGGTTGAATCCCGAATATGGCAAGCGGTTGGCTGGTGTGATTTGTGTCGCCATGATCGGCTGGTCTGGATATGCTACAACGAAAACCATCACAACATTGATGCCGCATTCAATCGTCAAATCGATGCTGCAGGATGTGAAACCCACGATGCTAAGGTATTGGGATCCTGCCGATGGCACTACGCCGGTAGCGGATTTGATCGGTTATCGGTTGCAACCTGCGGATCTGCGCCAGGGGTCAATCATGATGGCTGATCTGTGTTGGCATTCGACTGGATTCACCCGTGAGAGCTTTCCGTATTCAGTGCAACTCGTCGGGCCAGACGATATTCGTCCTGGCACCAGAAATTCCTTCCATGGTTTAGGAAGCTATCCTATGACCGCATGGTCGGCTGACGAGGTGTTTTGTGACAACACTGGGGTTAGTATTAATCTGTCTGTTGATCGCCCACGCGCCTACCAACTTGTGGTTAAACTATTCTCGCTTGACCCCGTGAAGCGAATAGCAGCGAATCCACTGGTTTCAGTAGATGTGGAAGGACGTAGCGTCTATCCTGTCATTGCCCGGGTAAGGGTTGCGCCAGCGTCGATGCCCATTGTGACCCCGACCGTTGTATTCGGTGACTTCGCGGGCTTTACTTCGGGTCGTGCGGAGATCATCTCATCGAGTACGCTGAGTGTCTCATTACGCTGGGTGGCTTTGCGCGATGCTGCTCCCGAAGCAAAGATATTTATCCACTTGGTCGATGCCGTCTCTGGGCGCATACTAGCACAGGCTGATCATGAACCTGACCAGGGCTGGTTCCCAACCTCGTATTGGCGCAAAGCTGATGTGATAGATGATTCTTTCACCATGCCGATTCCTGCAGATATCGATGTGGGCAATACGGTCCTGCAGTTTGGCATGTATGATGCCGTTTCTGGTGAGCGTATGCCAGCCTTTCAAGTCGAATCTCGTGCACAGATGCCTGACAATGCTTTCCTGCTGAAAATCAGTAGCAAACCGGAGTAAGTGAATTGAGCCTAAAGTTACTGAAACTACAAGCTATACCGCCATCATCGCCATTCTGGCGTATTATCCTGACAGTAATCCTAGCGTTTTACTTTATAGGCACACTGGCGCAGTCGCTGGTGATCCCCTCGTTTGAGGGCTCTGACGAGCAACGGCACTATGCCTATGCCAGGTACCTGGTAAACCATCTGGCTCTACCGCCACGTGAGCGCGTGATCAATCCTGACGGCCCAGAGTATTACTCCTACAAGGTTGGGCAGCAAGCCGGTCAGCCACCCCTGTACTACGTTCCGGTTGCATTGATGTCCGCAATAGCATCCAATGCCGACAATGTGACTGCAACCCTGACGCATAATTATTTCGCCTATTCGCGCGACGATCAGGGAATGCTTTTTGACAACCATAACGTGTATCTGCATGGCGCGGAGGAGCAATTCCCATACTCAGGTGTCGCGCTGGCCGTGCGTTTGGGCAGACTAGTTTCAATTGCGATGGGGGCGGTGACCTTGCTGGCAGTTTATGCTATTGCAACCACCATCATGCCGACTCGTCCAGTCGTTGGACTAATAGCTACGTTGGTGATGAGCTGTATACCCGAGTTCCAGTTTTTACATGCCATGATCACCAACGATGCCGCTGTCGTCATGTTTGCGACTCTATGCATGGCCATAGCGGTTCGCGTAGTTCGATATGGCGCATCAAACAAGTGGGCAGTGGTTGGCGGAATACTTGCTGCCGGTGTTACTCTGAGCAAGATTAATGGATTGTGGGCCGTGGGTGTTGTCTGGCTCGCTTTTCTTATTGCGGCAGTGTTGCATCGACGTCAGAAGACATTTGTTCGAAGCCTTGTACCTTTGCTCATAGCAGTGGGTGTCTGGATCATTCTCACCGGCTGGTGGTTTGCCTTCGGCGTCATGCAGGACGGTGATCCACTGGGACTCGCCATTCATGTCGTTCTTAAGGAAAACCAAAGCCTCATGTCGTTTAGCAAGATAGATCTATCCCTGATGAATGCAGAACGACTTGAGGCATGGGATCGCACGACCTGGTTCGCAGGAAGCTGGAGCATTGTGCATGGGCCTGCATGGATCTATATTCTGTTTCGCTACTCATTCCTGATAGGGTTGGCAGCGGCTGTGGCTGGTTCCATAGTTGCATTACGACGCACCATGACACAAGGGCGAGATGCCCGTATCATGGCAACCCAGCTCATCCTGCTCGGATTGGCAATGTTGTTTTCAATCATCATCGCGTTTTACTGGCAGTCGACAGGCCGTAATCCGCTTGGGAGATACCTATACCCGGGACTGACAAGTGCCATTGTCATTTCAGCAATCGGTTGGGATTGGTTAGTTAGGGCAATCAGGGATGCTGTTCTGAGGCATAAGGTGGGCGTGGTTATTGGAATCGGCGCGTTTGCATGTATGCAAGTGGCTGCGATTTACAGCACGATATATATGATGCTATCACTCACACCTCACCAGATGATACGCCCAGTACCGACCGGAGTTACTTCAACTATGTTGACATACGTTGATGATCAGTCAACTCCCGTTGCGTCGTTGATAGGATATCGTACAGAAAATACCGATTTGCGCCCACAGCAGGTATTCCGGGCTGATTTGTGTTGGAAATCACTGGGTTACTCGAAACAGGACGTTCCCTATTCCCTGCAGCTGGTGGGTCCTGATGATACCCGTGCGGGAACGCGCAATTCGTATCACGGCCTTGGAAGCTATCCACTCACGTCCTGGGCGTCTGGTGAAACTTTTTGCGATCCCACAGCGTTAGTGATTGATTTACCTATTGAGAAACCGCAAGCATATAACATCGTTGTGACTATGTTTGGAGTAGATCCTGTCAGCCAGACTGTGGGGGCTGTACTCATGTCATACGATGCTAGCGGTAAAGCCATTTATCCTGTCATTGGCAGGGTGCGTGTAGCGCCGCTCCAATTACCCCTTGCTCAAGCAGCTTCGGTTTCGCCAACTGTGCTACTTGGTGATCTGGCTGGCTTTGTGAGTAGTCATGTTGAGTTGGTTGCCGGGAACGTACTAAGCGTTACACTGCGTTGGCAGGCCGTCAATCCACATGGCCAGAACGCCAAAGTGTTTTTTCATGTTGTAGATAGAGCCACAGATCAGGTGATAGCACAAGATGATCATGAGCCTGATGCAGGATGGTTCCCTACTTCGTATTGGAAAAAAGGGGATATCGTCGTAGATCACTTTATCGTTCAGTTGCCTGCCACGATATCCCTGGACCAGCTCAGTTTTAGGACGGGGATGTACGATGCAAATACCGTAGTAAGACTTCATGCTGTTTCTACATCGTCTGGGCTTCCGCTTAAAGATAACTATGTGACAGTACAACCATAGCCCTATAATTCACTCACCATGAAAACCACTATTTTTACCGGCCCAAAAGAAGTTGAAATTCGTGATGTGGCCACGCCGGAAGTACAACCGTCACAAGTGCTGGTGAAAACGCAGGCGGTTGGATTGTGCACACTTGAGCAGCGTTTCTATAAGGGCAGCGGTCCCGAGAGCTATCCATTTCGTGGTGGGCATGAGGTAGCCGGCGAGGTGGTGCAGATCGGTTCTCGTGCCATGACGAAAGCCAGAATAGGTGATGTGGTTTGTCTGGCTCTTTTGACCCGATGCGGCACCTGTTATTACTGCCGGCGTGGCATGGACAATCTGTGCGTTCATAATCACGAAAGCCGTGATGCAAACCTTATTCCCGGGCCGGCAGGACTTAGCGAGTATGTAGTCGCTGAGGACTATCAGGTATACACGACCGAGTTACCATCGACACGCGACAATGCGTGGGAATGCCGTTTGTGCGAACTTGCTTTGGCTGAACCCGTAGCCTGCGTCATTCGCAGCGCACAGACACCCCCGTTGCATTTTGGCGATCTGGTTTTAGTTCAAGGTGCCGGGATCATGGGACTTTTGCATGTTCAGCTGCTAAAGCAACGCGGCGTGCGAATCGTGATGGCAGAGCCAGACTTGCGTCGGCAGGCAATGGCAATGCAGGCAGGCGCAGATTGGGTGATCGATCCAATACATACTGATCTGGCTGCCTTCATGCGCGAGCGATCGGATGGTTATGGGGCCAATGCCGTTTTCTTCACGGCTGGTGGCTCGGAGGCGATCCAGCAGGCGTTGAATGGTATGGCGAAAGGTGCATGGTTGAATCTCTACGGTTCAGTCCATCCCAAGGGCCCGATTCAGATCGATCCCAATCTGATTCATTACAACGAGTGGGTGGTGACGGGATCGTTTAGCCACACTAATGCCAGTTTTCAACAAGCAGTGGCCATGATCGCTTCACGAAAGGTGGATATGGGTATGTTCGTTAGTGAGCGTATTGGATTTCCGCAGGTCGACTATGCTCTGGAACGTGCCATCAGTCCCGACACCTATCGTGTGGTTATGACGTTCTAGAGTAACAGTGACATTTGTCATATGAACATGGCCGAATCGACACTAGAAGCGCCCACCGTCAAATGCTAGACTAATTACTAAGTAGCTACGCAGTTTCCGAAATCTTAGTTGTCAAAGTCATCCGCCGCAATCACTGACCTATCACTCTCCGTCGAGGAACTTCATATTCACGTTGCATTTCGTCGTTACTCACCGCTGATGCACTGAGTACATTGAAGCACATTACTCGTACAATTTAATACATAGCAAACCGTCTTTGATCCATCAAATACATCACAAATCGCTGTTTGTTCATCGTCCTACGCAAATCCTCATCGCGTCACATTGTGCACCATCGTTGTTTCACTCATGCACATCGTTCTTCAATATGCACTTCGCTGCACACGGTGGTTCATTGTCGAACATCGGTATTCATCGCACTCCCCTTACGTCGCGGCTCTTTATGCATTGTTGCTTTACGTTGACTGGAATTGCGTAGTTACAAGTGGTACTTCGTTGCTATCACGTGTAGACACCCTTTGGGATAATTCCCAAAGGGTGTTTTATTGCCAATTGCTACTCGATAGCAATTGCCAGTGATTTACCGAGTATGATAGGCGTATAACTTCTGAGAAGAGGAGCAAATATGGAACATAGTCCAGAGAATGTCGAACGTGTTGAGGAAATCATTGCCAAGGGTGGCGTGGAGTTTATCAACCTACAGTTCACAGATATTATGGGTATCGTAAAGACTATCGGTGTACCCGCCGGCGCGTTTGGCGACGTACTTAAGCACGGTATGTGGTTTGATGGATCGTCCATCCAGGGATTTGCACGTATTGCCGAAAGCGATATGCTGTTGCACCCTGACCTGGATACCTTTGCGGTCATCCCATGGGACACCGATGCACCGACGGCACGCGTTATTTGTAATGTCTATACACCCAATGATGAACCATTTGAAGGTGATCCGCGTTACATTTTGAAGCGTGCACTGGCTGTGGCCAAGGAAATGGGCTTCGATTACTATACTGGACCCGAGCTTGAGTTTTTCCTGTTTAAACCGCATGCCAATGGTGATTTGCTTCCACTAGTACCTCACGACCAGGCCGGTTACTTCGACGCCAACATTGACCTTGCTCATCCGATTCGTCGCCAAATGGTTACTGCGTTGCAGGCACTGGGTATAACGGTCGAGGCCTTGCATCATGAGGTGGCAGTTGGCCAGCAGGAGATCGATATCAAGTATGACCGAGCACTGCGAACGGCTGATAATGCGATTACGTTACGCGTGACCATGAAGGCGATAGCTGAACGCAACGGGCTCTATGCGACATTCATGCCAAAACCGATCGCCGGAATCAATGGCAGTGGCATGCATACCCATCAGAGTTTGTGGCAAGATGGAGTCAACAAGTTTGCTGATCTTCAGGATCAATATGGACTGAGCATGCTGGCCAAGAAATTCATTGCAGGTCAATTGGCGCATGCGCGAGGCTTCTCTGCCATCATCGCCCCACTGGTCAACAGCTACAAACGACTTGTACCTGGCTATGAAGCACCCGTATATCTCAGTTGGGCGCGCACCAATCGTTCGGCACTGATACGTGTTCCTAAGGTCAGCCAGAGTCGCGTGGCAACGGCAACGCGAATTGAGCTGCGCTGTCCGGACCCGGCCGCTAATCCGTATCTGGCATTTGCAGCCATATTGATGTCGGGTCTCGATGGAATCAAGCGTGACCTTCCTGTACCCGTGCCCGCTGAAGAGGATTTGTACCATCTCGACGAGTCCATTCGTGGCAAGATGACCGCGATGCCCGGCTCATTGGGCGAGGCCATCGAGGAAATGCAAAAAGATGATTTGATGCGTACCACACTGGGTAGCCACTTGTTTGATCAGTATATCGAGGCCAAGACTCAGGCTTGGGACGAGTATCGTATCTATGTGAGTCAGTGGGAACTTGAACGGTATTTACCGTTATACTAATATCATCAGAAAGTTTATTAACGATTTCAATAAACTAGCATTTTCCGCCAATTTCGAGTATAAATTCAGGTATCCAATCTTAAGGGGAATGACTAAAGGAGAATAACGATGGCAGGTAAGAAATTGACTAAGTCGCAGTTTATCGCAGCCATAGCCGAGAAGAGCGGGCTAACAAAGAAGCAGACAGGTTTGGTGCTAGATACACTTAATGCTTTGGTTGCGCAGCAACTTGGTAAGAAGGGACCTGGAGAAGTGATCATCCCTGGTTTGCTGAAACTCAATGTTGTTGAAAAGCCAGGGGTTCCTGCGCATGCAGGTGTTAATCCTTTCACCAAGGAGCCAACTACTTTCAAAGCGAAGCCAGCCAGTAAGTCTGTTAAGGCTAAGGCTGTGAAAGCCCTCAAGGATGCCATCTAGGTTGTAAAACCTTACGGAGAATTTCTTTCGTAGGGACTGATGGAATATAGAACACCGAAAGGATCTTCCTTTCGGTGTTTTTCTTTGTGGTTTGTGCAGGTTTTATGGCAGCTGGAGTGGAGTGTTCCAACTGGGGCCAAACACGAACTCACTAATTGGCTTGCGCGTGCGTGGCAAGGTTTCTCTGGCTTGTAACTCCTCTGGCAACTCTTCCATGTTGCCGTAATACCCGATAGCCACCAATGTCATGGGTTCGGTTTCTGCTGGAAGGTTGAAAAGCGTGCGAGCTTTTTCAGCATCAAATCCACCCATCTGGTGGACGTATAGCCCCATGGCGCTTGCCTGGATGCTGAGATGTGCAACGGCCTGACCTACATCGTAGTGGGAAAACTTGCCCAGTGGTGTTCCTGGCCGGCCTGGTTTTGCCACTGTCAGAACAAGAACGGGCGCCTTTTGCACCCAGACAGTATTAAATCCCATCGTGGTTCCCACAAGGTGGTCAAATGCCTCTCTATCATTCTGTGTTACGACGATGAATGCCCAAGGCTGTGAATTGCCACCCGATGCTGACCAGCGTGCGGCTTCAAAAAGCTGCAATAGTTTCTCGGTTTCAACCGGTTGGCTTGAGAAGGCTCGTGGGCTCCAGCGATTTGCTAATAGTGCGTGAATGGGTTGATTAGTCTCTGCGGCTTTTTGCATATAAACAGTCCTGAATCATGTGTCCTGTGATGAATTTCATGGCAGTATAGGGTGAATGAAGAGTCAAGTCAATTCTGAATGTTAGGGTACAAGCGCTTTTTTGATTTCGTCGTAGATGGGTAATGGTTCAAGTGACGGAGTAACAAACGCATAGTGGTCACGGTACCCGTGGGCATCTGCGGGCAGTTTGAATACCCAAACCGTGACGCAACGTGCCCATGACCAGTGTGATTCTGCATAATCCCACGCGCGCAACGTGTATTGGATGCGTTGTGCAGGCGTTACACCAAAGACCCAATGAATATCATCATTCCACCCCGATTCGGTGATGTAAACGGGCAGCGTCCCGTCGCCATGGGCTTTCATCATGGCATGGAGTAACTCTGCGCGGCGGAAGTTCAATGTTTCGTGGTCTGGCGCATTCTCCGGAGGATCGGTTCGACCGTAAGTATGAATGGCCCAGCCATCGTAGGGACGGTTAGGCTGACCATCGAGTGTGTTCCCTTCAAGTGCAAGGTATAACGCGTCAAGATAATCAAGATCATTCATCCCTTGTGCACTGCCGACAGGTTCCAGCGTGGGTGCAAGTGCTCCAGCAAGAACAACAACAGAAGGATTGGCTTGTTTCATTGGCTCATATACAGCACTAAGCATACGGGCGTAACTGGCTGGATCAACAGGGCGCATACCCCATTCACCACTCAAGTTGGGTTCGTTCCAGATCACGATTTGTTCGATCCGACCTTTGAAATGCGAAGTGAAAGCAGCCGCGAAGCGCGCAAAATCGTCGTAGTGCGTTTCGTCCAGATAGGTGAATGTGGTTGCCGCGACATTGGACTCTGGGCGCGCCCATGCCGGGACAAAGCCTAACCGTGCGATCAGGCGAAGTCCTTGCCGGTTGGCATGATCAACGATGCGGTCACTGCTGACCCAGTCAAACACCCCTTGCTGAGGCTCGATATAGGCCCACGGGAAGAATTCCACGACCCATGAAGCACCCATCTCGCGGATCATGCTCAGGCCGCGTTGAATTTTCCATGCTTCGGCTTCATCGATGAAGCGCGCGTGAACACCCGCTATGGGATTCCGGGTGTTGACGGTCTGCTGTTCACCTAGAGTGACGAGGACTTGTGGGGGCTTAACCAGAGAAAGCAGCCATGCCAGTATCACCACTCGAATCGCAACAGTGATGTAACTCCGCACTGTCATGGCTGCCATGTCAACTTAGGGATTAACAACACCGACGCACATGCCATCGCTGATTGGCACAAGCACGGATGTCAGGCGTGGCTCAGTAGCCATACGGTGGTTGAACGCGTGAATGGCTTTGATGTAATCGTCCGTACTGTAGTCGTGGTTTTTCCATTTCCATACATTACCGGCGGCCGATGCATTGTCACCCACGATGACACCACCCGGGCGTATCAGTTTAAGCAAATGGTCGAGATAAGCGACATAGCCAGGCTTATCGGCATCGATAAAGGCGAAATCGAATGGTCCCTCACCCGACTCTCTCAGCGTTGCGAGTAGTTCATTAGCAGGGCCTTGGCGCACCTCAACCTTTGACGCTAGTCCGGCGCGCTCAACATTGCGCCGTGTGACTTCAGCATGCAACGGGCTGAGTTCAAGGGTAATCAGTTTGCCATCGGCGGGCAATGCCCGAGCCATCCAGATAGTGCTGTATCCGAATAAAGATCCAACCTCGATTACATTTTTTGCACTGGTTGATTTCATCAGCACTTGCAGGTACTTTCCCTGCTCTGGTGAAATATGGATCATTGGAACGCCTTGCAAAGCGGCATCCGCCGGCATTCGGCGCAATAGATCATCTTCTTCTGCAAAGTGCTCCACGATATAGTCGAACAATTCTTCCGTAATCGGGTTCCCTTTCATCGCCATCCAACATACTCCTTACAGACACTACGAATGAACACCATTGTCGTCGAAATACGAATGCACCTTTCACGATTGGAGAATGCTTTGTACCTCGTCGGTAAGTTCAATGAGTGACTGAACTACGATTTTTTCGAGCTCGGTTAGTATTTCCGGTACACCTAATCCAACACCTTCAGCTTCACCAAGCGCTGTATAGATCAAACGCAATAACCGTACAACCTCGCGAGGTGAGTGCCCTAGCATGTACCGCGTCTTTTCAATCTGAATCGTATGCTGGCGCATGTGTGAGTCCAAACGTCCCAGCCTGAACCGAATGCTCATGGGTTGGTTCTCCCAGTATTTCGAGAGCACTTCAAGCTCAGCATCAGCGATCCCACTGAAGTCATTCAGAATGCGCTGATGGAATAACTTGTGATAACTAATCAAGTCAGACCACGGGCCGCACATGATGGCGTTTAACGAGGTTTCGTCCATCCCGATCAAATCGTCCCACACAGCGTCCGGAATCACCGTCGGCGTCACGTCGCCGGCTCGGATCCGCTCCAGTGCATGCTGAATAGCGACGTAGAAACCGACATCGGCGCCGGCAATGTGCGTATACGTCTGGCGTATCGACCAAGTATGTTCAGCCGGTTCGGTATCTCTGTCCTGTGTCGGTAATCCGAGCAAGACTGCATGTAGGTCGTTGAAAGCAACTTGATAGTGCAACAGGATGGATTGGGCTTGCGTTATGGGCCGAGTTGTTACGGCGCGTGATGCAAGAACCTTCACGGTAAGTGCGCGTAGGTCTTCATAAACACGAAAGTGTGCAAATCGAATCCCTTCGGAATCATACTCGCCCCAAGACCACGGGCGTTCGAGATCAGCATCGCTGATGTTTTGTGTGACCAGAGCAAAATGGTCGACTGCCTCAGACAACGATATCATTTCAATCATTGTATAGTCTGGTTCACCCTAGCCCTGCTTCTTGTCGGGCTGATGTCAAAATGTAGAGTTTCCCCGGCGTAGTGTTTAGTCGCGTTATGTCGTTTGACTCACTCATAAACTGCACAGGATTGCCATCACATGTGACGCTGATGTGCGATGGCATGTGAAAAAGAAACGCATTGCCATGCCGTGAGAAAATCGAAGCTGATGTCAACTGGTTCTCGTGCCACTCGAGATTGATGACAAAACCTCCACGTGCACAAAGCCCCGTCACTCTGCCGGCATGCCAGCAGGATGGCAAGGCAGGAAGCATCTCAATATAACCCGCGTGCGATTGCAGCAGTAGCTCGGTAATGCCGGATGTGGCTCCGAAGTTGCCATCGATCTGAAAGGGCGGATGGGCATCGAACAGGTTCGGGTAGGTGCCTCCACCGTCATATTGCGTAAGTGCAGAACCCGTCAAGCGCAACTGGTTATTCAGCATCAGCAGCGCATGATCGCCATCCTTTAGGCGGGCCCAGAAATTGATTTTCCAGCCCATGGACCAGCCTGTGCCACCATCGCCGCGATAAAGCAATGATTGTCGTGCTGCAGTAAAGAATGACTCGGTGTCCTGCGTGATTTCTGAGCCGGGGTGCAAAGCCCACAGGTGTGAACAATGTCTGTGGGTGTTCGTAGGGTCATCCTTGTCGACCAACCATTCTTGCAGTTGCCCGTGTCTGCCGATCTGATTAGGTGCGATGCGCGCCCGTGAGTTTATCAGTGTGGTGCGCAATTCCTGATCCACGTTCAGCTCGATGGACGCGGCAATCGTGTTGGCAAACAACTCGCGGATGATTTGATGATCCATTGATGGAGCAGGGACTAGCCCGCCATTTTCCGGCGAATTTGATAGTGGCGATATCAGCCAGCCAGTCTGTTCATCTTCAACCAGTGTGTCGACGAAAAACAGGGCTGCCTCTCGTAGAATGGGATAGGCTTTAGCTGCCAAAAACTGACGATCACCACCAAACTGATAATGCCACCATAGGTGTTGTGATAACCAGGCGCCGCCCGTTGGCCAGATTCCGTGATCGGCTGCGTTAATTGGAGCAGCGCCACGCCACAGATCAGTGTTGTGATGAAGTACCCAGCCACGAGCGCCATAATGCACTCGTGCCACTTCGCGCCCAGTCACAGAGACGTCAGAAAGCATGTCGAACAAAGGCACGTGGCATTCCGCCAAATTTGTCGGTTCTGCCAGCCAATAGTTCATTTCAGTGTTGATGTTGACAGTCATCTTGCTGTCCCACGGCGGTTGCATCTGGTCATTCCAGATGCCCTGCAGATTAGCAGGCTGGCTGCCAGGGCGAGAAGATGCTATTAGCAGGTAGCGCCCATATTGATAATACAAAGCAGCCAGAGCAGGGTCATCAACTTTCGAGGTCTCATTCAATCGTTCTAATGTCGGTTTCTCTGACCATGCACTAGTTCCTAGATCGAGCTGCACGCGTCGAAACAAGGATTGATGATCGGCGATATGCGTTGCTTTTAGATCAGTGTAGGGTATCGCCAGTACTTTCGAAAGTATGCCTTCACAACGTTGGGATGGACTCGCAGCGAGGTTGTCATACGAGACGTGGTTAGTTGCAGCAACGAGATAGAGTTCAACAGCAGATGCCGCCTCAATTCTCATGCCTTCTTCAGTCGCCGTCAGTGTGCCGCCAGTCAACCGTGCTGCCAGCCGCGCCTCGAAATGGATGCCATCGGGTTGAACATTACCCATGAGCGCTATTTGGTTGTCAGCTAGAGCGCATATCTTGGCCGAAGTATGAGGTGAGGTCAGGCGAATATCGAAAGACAATGAGCCAGGCTGGTCGGCGCTCAAGCGCATGGCGATCACCTGATCGGGATGACTGGCAAAGGTTTCGCGAACATATGTGGCATCGCCACATCGGTAAGTCATTGTATGGATGGCGCTATCAAGATCGAGTAAGCGTTTGTAGTTATTACACTCGTCATGCCCCCTGAAATCCAGAAAAACATCACCCGTGGGTTGATATCGCTCCTGTCCAAGTGGTTGTGACATAAACGTTTTCAAGGCAAGTGCATCAGCTTGGTGCTGCAGGGCTTTGGCCTGTTCCCACTCGCCTGCGCGTTCCATTTGCAGCATCTGTAACATTAATACTCGCAACCGTGGAAGCTCATCTACTGCGCCAGGATGAGCATAACTATGAGGTTTGCCCGTCCAAACAGTCGACTCGTTGAACTGGATGTGTTCTTGAGCGACACTTCCGTAGATCATGGCGCCAAGTCGACCGTTGCCGATAGGTAGTGCCTCAACCCACTTTGTTGCAGGTTCGTTGTACCAGAGCGAGAGCGAGTTGATAGTTGAATGGGGCATGTTCTATAGATCCTTACGAAAGTACGCTTTGCATGTGCGTTCGCCAAACCAATCGGGAATCACTGATACCAGTCTATAACCCAATTTTCGGTAAAACGTAGGTAAAGAGGCGCTATTTCCATCGGTATAGAGCCATATTCGAGTATGTCCTGCATCGCGAACATTATTTTCGGCGATATTCACCAGGGCATGAGCCACGCCCTTATGTTGATAGTCTGGCAGAACGGCAAGGTCAATGATCTGAGGAGGCTCAATCTCATTGATCCTGCCAGTTGGATCCTGGAATATGCCGATCATGCCGATAACAACGTCGTTTTCAACTGCGACGTAATAGGCAGTACCTCGAGCTTTCTCAATGTCGATAAGGTGACGGATGCCATCGGCTGAAGTCAGGCCTGTTGACAAGGTGAACAAGTTGAGCAGGTCATACAGGTCACCGCTATAAAGTTTGATCGTGTAATTGACGTGATCCAAAGCGTGTCACTCTTCGTGCTTCATCTGCACATTACCGAGTCGGTGCGCCAGACTGATGCCTGTGATCTAGTGGTTGGTGTGACGCCATCACTCTGCGACTCATTCGGATTGTGAACGGGCACGGCGACTCATGAGGTGATTTACGCACGTGCCCGTTCATAAAATGACTACAATTCACTCAGGTCGTTAAGCAGGCGATCCACTTCCTCGGCAGTATTGTAGTGAGCTAATCCTATTCGTACCATGCCCCCTGAATCCTCAACGCCAAGTTGCTCCGTAAGGTTGAGCGCGTAGTAGTTGCCTGACCAGACCGCAATGGCGCGCTCGGCCAGATACTGAGCAATCTGTAGCGGCGTATGGTGTTCCATGCGGATGGCGAATGTGGGTACACGTTGGTCAAGCCGGCCATGATCTGTGATCCCGTACAACCGTGTGCGTGGCAAGGCCATGAGCCCATCGAGCATCCTGACTTTCAGCACAGCTTCGTGTGATTGAATGGCATTCATGGCTGCATGCAGTATGGTTGATCGGTCAGATCGGAAATGGCCCGACGCCTGCCCATAAGTTTCACCCAGCCATTCAAGATATTTCATGGTGCCGACCAGCCCAGCCAGTGATTCGTGACTCTGGGTGCCAGTTTCCCACTTCCACGGTGCATGATTGTCTGCAGGGCGCACCTTGTAGGCTGTTAGTGATTCGAGTAAATCCTGACGCGCATAAATAGCGCCAAGATGCGGAGCGAAGAATTTGTAAGGTGAACAAGCGAGGAAATCGCAACCTATATCCTGAACATCGATTGGGCCATGTGGCGCATAGTGAACGGCGTCGATATAGGTTAATGCACCGACCGACCTTGCCATGCGGGTGATTTCTTTGACAGGATTGATCGTGCCCACGGCATTCGATGCGTAACCGAAAGCGACCAGCTTCGTATTCGTATTAAGCATGCGGGTGAAGTCACTCATATTCAGAGTGCAGTCTGCGGGATTGACCGTGACCACATTCACTTTCACGCCGCGATCTTCTGCCATCAGTCGCCATGGTGAGAAATTGGCGTCATGGTCAAGGTGCGTGATTATGATCTCGTCACCCGGGTTAAGGGTTTTTCCAATTGCTCGGCTGAATGCGAAAGTCAAACTGGTCATGTTTTGACCGAAGAAAACCTCGCTGCTTAACCGAGCATTCAGGAAGTCAGCCATCGCTGTGTGCGCTTCTTCAACGATGGCATCGCTTTCGACCGCACTGACAAATGCGCCACCGTGGTTGGCGTTGCACTGCGTAAGGTAATGGGTCATGCCGTCAATGCATGACTGAGTCACCTGAGTTCCCCCAGGTCCATCAAAGTAGACAAAGGGCTTTCCGCTGAAAGTGCGTGACAGTGCCGGAAAGTGTGCGCGTATCTGCAAGGGTTCGAGCATGATTACTCCAGTTGGGTACAAGTTCAATGTCTGCTTATTATCCCCTCATGGCGTAATTCATGCATGAGAACTCGACCGTTTGAGCTACTTTAGCGTGCTGAACCAACGGCAGTCGATGGTTGCATTGGTAGTGGCCGCTTATTTTGCCTGGCAGTGTTGTTGGCGCGCCATACGCGCCAAATGATGACGGGCGCAAAGAGCGACGTTGGCGGTTTAAGCATGTTCATAACGTCGATAAATGCGCCATATACCTTCGTGTCGTGTGCGGTTGCATGATGGACGGCCAGTGTATATTTGTTGAGCAGATTGGTATAAAAAGGTTTGTTCCCCACTGTTTCTGTGTAGCGAAAGTCTTCGCCAGTTGCCAACATCCACGCAAGGTCAATGGTGGCGGTGGCTTCTCTATAGAAGGCACGCGACATACCAGCAGTTAGTCCACGATACCTCAATGCATTTTTCAGTGCAATGGCCTCACGTGATGCGACCGTCATCCCCTGGCCGAATATGGGATTAAAGCTGCATATGGCATCGCCCATGACAATGTAGCCTTCAGGGAACCGATCCATCTTTTCGTAGTGGCGGCGCAGGCTGGACGGTACTTTGTGCGTTGAGGCTTCAGTCACTGGCTCAGCATGCGAAATCAGGTTGAAAACATCCGGCGCAGCCAGGCTGCGTGCATAGTCGGTGAATCCCTTGTCGTCTGTTGGAGCATGGTCATTAAAGTAGCCGAATAACGTGACCAGCCATCGGTCACCTTCAGTCGGAATCGCGATGCCACCCCGTTTCTCATGAGGTGCAGCCGGTGACACATAAACAGCCTTAAACCCATCCGAAATGTCACCCGACCGGCGTCGATAGAAACGGCTGGTGTAACCCACATTGATGCGCACCTCCGACTCTGTAGGTTTATCGTAACCTAATCCCTCTAACCATTGCGGAGAGCGCGAACCTCTTCCACCAGCATCAACGACGAGGTCAGCTTCCATGTGGGTGTCCTGCCCTCCTGGCTTGTCAGCTTGAACGAGGATACCCGTAATGCGCGAATGATCCTCCGTGGTGGTCAGTCCATTGATGGCTGTATTCTGCATGATCACGACATTGGGTATTGCGGACAGACGAGACCGTATTGTTGCGTCAAGCAAGGGG
>CAIQQO010000171.1 GCA_903873965.1 uncultured bacterium | reverse complement strand
GTGTCGGGCGTGGCGTGATCGTTGTTGTAGTAAATCTGCGTGTTCAGGAAGTGCTGCACGCGCGCAGGCGTGTCGAGCGCCGCCAGCACCACCAGTTCATCTGGCGTAAAGGACAGTCCCAACGCAGCAGCGCGAACGGTTAACGCGGTCAGCATCTGCGGTTGAACGTCGGTGCGGTACTGTTCCAATAGTCGCGTCATCTGCGCCACTGGATCGACGTGCAGAGGTGGCTGTCCCGGTTTACTCATGATGTGTGATGTCCGTTATCCTGTCCAGGCTTCAACATGGCGTGGAAATCGTAACACAGAGATTGTGCTATCCTCGCGTCATGAGGCTGACATGATCCATCTCACACCCGATCACGAAATCAATCTGTTGCTGCACGAGTTACTACTCCGTGTGCAATCTGTACTCGGCGCGCAATTCATCGGCCTGTACCTGCATGGCTCACTGGCCTATGGCGATTTTGAGCCGAGGCGCAGCGACATTGACTTTCTAGTGGTAACCAAAGACGCATTGCCTTCTGATGCGATCGCCGCTCTGCAGTCGATGCATGCGCGCCTGACCGCAAGCGGGATGAAATGGGTCGACGTGCTCGAAGGCTCCTACATCCCGCAGCAAGCCTTGCGACAGTTTGACCCGCTCGACTGCCATCACCCTGCCTTGCGGGTGGACGGCTCATTCGACATCGACGGGCATGGCAGCGAGTGGATCATCCAGCGGTACATCATCCGCGAAAAGGGCATCACACTAGCAGGACCTGCGCCGCAAACCTTGATCGACATTGTGACGCCACAACAGTTGCGCGACGCGGCAGCTGGCATCCTGTTTGAGTGGTGGGAACCACAACTGACTGATCACTCACGATTGATCAGCGATGAATATCAGGCTTACGCCGTACTCACGATGTGCCGCGCGTTGTACACCTTTGAATTCGCCACGGTCGGATCAAAGCCGGTTGCGGCCTGCTGGGCGCAGGGGACAGATGACAAACGATGGTCGACGTTGATTGACAATGCGCTGAGATGGCATCATGGCGCGACGATGGACGCTCTGCCGGAAACTCTGGCGTTTATCCGTTACACGATCAGGCGCGCACGCGAATTCGATAAGCCTCTCGCCCTTCAAATTTGATTGCCCCCATTGGCCGCGCATCATCAATGAGTGCGCGTAAGTGAACTTCAATACGTAATCGGATTTGGCGGTCAAGCTTTTCAAGTTGGCGCTTTGCCACAGAACTAACGATCACCTGATACATGTGATTATTCAGATATCAGGTGTTCTTTTCTAGCCAACGCTTCGACTTCCTCTAACTCGCCACGTTCGTGCAGGTATTGTAGTAATGGCGTACCGCGATCTCCAGTGCGCTGGTATTCTGCGCGAGTAGATTCAATAGCTGCTATATCCTCAGCATCTTCGCGCAGGCTCAAAAGATACTCGTAAACTTCTGGCAGGCGATTGACGGGCACATTTTCCAGCGCGGCCTTGATGCGCGCTATCGTAATATCAGGAGTCATTACAGTTGGAGATTCTGTTCCTAAGCTCATCCGGTTTCGCACTCCTAGTTTGATGATACCGCATTTGAGAGTGCCGGGTGTTTTATACATCCGGCGCTACAATCCGCACTGACTGGGGTGCGCTCCGCCCGGCGGAGGTCGCGCTAACATGGGCAGGCACAAGGCCATGCCCAACGGATCGGATTGTCTGTGCAATTGGAGTACATACGTCTATGACTGATTCACCTGTCCCAATTTATGATCTTCTATTGAAAGGCGGGCACGTGATTGACCCGCACAACCACGTCGATGGCGTCTGTGATGTGGCAATCAACGGCAAAACCGTCGCCCTCGTTGCGCCGGATATCAACCCGGCGCTGGCGCAACGAACCGTCGATGTGACCGGCAATATCGTCACGCCGGGCATCATCGACATGCACGTACACGTGTACCACACCCGCGCGCCCGAAGGCGAACCGGAAGGGCTGAGTGTGCTCGCGGATGCGCATTCGTTCCGCAGCGGCGTGACGACGATGGTGGATACTGGCACCGCGGGTTGGCGTCACATGCGCCACTTCAAGCAAACGGTGATTGACCGCGTCAAGACGCGCGTGCTGGCCTATGTCAACATCGTCGATCAGGGCATGATCGGCGACTTCGAGCAGGACCCGCGCACGTTCGACCCCGAACTGGCTGCCGCAGCGGTTGAAGCTTATCGCGATGTGTGCGTGGGCATAAAAATCGCGCACTACTGGACTCACAACCCCTACGATGAACTGCACACGCCATGGGCTTCGGTAGATCAGGGCATTAAAGCTGCAGAGTTGTGCAAATTGCCCATGATGGTCGACTTCTGGCCGCGCCCAGAGCGCACTTATCCCGACCTGATACTGAAGAAGATGCGCCCCGGCGACATTCACACGCACGTCTTCGCGCAGCAGTTCCCCATCGTTGATGAAAACGGCAAGGTGTATCGCCACATGTTCGAAGCGCGCGATCGCGGCGTGATCTTTGATCTCGGCCATGGCGGCGGCAGCTTCTGGTTCCGAAATGGCGCGCGCGCGATTGCCGACGGCTTCGTGCCGGACTCGATCAGCACCGACCTGCACACGCATAGCATGAATTCGACTGTGCTCGACATGCAAAACGCGATGAGCAAGGTCTTAAACATGGGCGTGGGATTGTATGACGTCATCAAACTGTCGACGATCAACCCGGCCAACGAAATCGGCCACCCGGAACTCGGTCATCTCAGCACAGGCGCGGGCGCGGATGTGGCGGTCTTTTCAATGCGCACCGGGCGCTTTGGCTTCATCGACTGCGGGCGCGCCAAGATCATCGGCGACCGCAAATTCGAATGCGTGATGACCATCCGCGATGGCGCCATCGTGTTCGATCCGGGCGGATTAAGCATGCCCGAGTGGCAGCAGGCGCCGGCAGCCTATTGGAAACTGCCGGGAGAATAGGAAAACATCATGGGAATCTACGAAGAACTGGGCATTCGGCCTGTCATTAACGCCACGGCAACCTTGACGAAGCTGGGCGGCAGCGTGATGCCGCCGGAAGTCGTCGCCGCTATGCAGGATGCCGCGCACTGCTTTGTTGATCTTGAAGAATTGCAGGTGAAGGTAGGCGCCAGGCTGGCCGAGTTGACGCATAACGAAAGCGCGTATGTTGCTGCCGGCGCCGCTGCAGGCATCACACTGGCAGTGGCCGCATGCCTTACAGGCATGGATCGCGCGTTGATGGATCGGCTGCCCAACACGACGGGCATGAAGGACGAGATCATCGTCTTCAAGTCGCACCGCAATGGTTATGATCATGCTGCCCGCATGGTTGGCGTGAAGATGATCGAAATCGGCACAGCCACTCACACCGATACAGCAGAACTTGAAACTGCGATTAACGACAAGACGGCCGCATTCCTGTGGTTTCAAGGCGGCATGAGCGGGCGCGCTGACTTCCCCCTGCAGACGGTGATCGACATCTGCACCGCGCGCGGCGTACCGGTGCTGGTGGACGCGGCAGCGCAATTACCTCCAGTCGAGAACTTGTGGCGCTTCACCCAGATGGGTGCCACGTGCGCCATTTTCAGCGGCGGCAAGGACCTGCGCGGCCCGCAATCCAGTGGGCTGGTAGTTGGCAAAAAGTGGCTGATTGACGCCATGCGCCCGAACGGCAATCCGAATGCCAGCATCGGCCGCCCGATGAAAGTGGGCAAGGAAGAGATGGTCGGGTTATTGACAGCCGTAAAGCGCTATCTCACCTTGGACCACGACCTGCGCCGTCAGCGCGACGAGCGGGTTGTTGCCTTGTGGCTGGAGGCATTCGATGAACTGCCGGGTGTACAAACGGCGCGCAGCTTCCCTAACGAAGCCGGGCAACCCTTACCCCGTTGCGAGCTGGTGCTGGGGCCGCAGGCGAAACTCACGCGAGATCAACTGGTGCAGCAATTGCGCGACGGCGACCCGTGCATCGTGGCGATGGGATCGGGCGCCCCCAATAGCCTGTTCCTGAACCCGATGACGCTGACGGATGATGAAACCGCGATCGTGCAGGCGCGGGTCGTTCAGTTGCTGTCGTAAAAGCGTTCATACCCCCGGAATCTCGCGAAGCGGATTCCGGGGGTATGAACGCTACACCGGCACTGTGGCCAGATCGGCAAGAGCCGCTTTTTGTTCGTCGGCATCGACGACCTCTGCAGCGAATCGACGGCCTTCGGCCACATATTGCGCGGCAAGTTCGCGATTGCCGGCGAGGGCTTCAGTGCGCGCCAGCGCTTCAAAAGCAAAAGCGCGGTAAAAGGGCTCCACATCGGCATTCTGACTTACTGCAAGACACAAATGGCCATATCGACGCGCGTTCTCTGGTTGCTTGAGCAGCACATAAATGCGCGACGTCTGCCAGTAACCGATGGACATACTTGTGTTGGTGCAGTCAGCGCGCTGTGTCCAATGGTACGTGGACGCCAAGCTGAGGCGCAGCATCCGCTCGTCCTCTTCTGGCGTGCGGTTGGCTTTATCGATCAAGTCCCACGCAGAATTAAAACAGTGCGCGGCGAACCAGCGGTGGGCCACCGTAATATCAAAATCCGGCTCTCGCATAACAGACCTCCAAGTCTACGACACATCAAATGCAAACACGTGTACCCGATCGGCGCCCCAGCTCTCACGCACAACGAAACGCACCCCGCGCGACACGCCCGAAGAGCTTAATGGCAACCGAACCAGACGCTGATGATTATCCCTCACCTGTGCAACGCAAATCCAGCCGCTGGTGCTATCAAGCACTTCGATATCGAAGGCGCGCGGCATCATCGGCGGCATACGCACATGATTGCCCTTGAGTGGCATGCTGCATGGCATGCGCTTGTGATCTCTCAAGTTACTGTCGAAAGTGCAGCGGACGCGCGACAGGTTGACTGGCGCATCAAAGCGATATTCCACGTGATCACCCGGTGCGCCCCACCAACCGTTGTCGGCGTCGCCAAGCGATCGGTCGATTCCGCTGCGAACCGGTTCGGCATCTCCGGTTGAGGCTATCAATCCGGCGCGCCGCGACAGTTCGGGGATCGGGCGAGGATGCCACGGCAGGTAGCAGTCATCGTCGAGCAACGTCGTCTGCAACTCACGAAGATGCGACGCATGAACTTCGCGCGGTGAACACCCGTAGTGCACCGCCAGCGCAGCCGCCGTACCCATCGCCTGTCCCATCACGGCGCACGTTGCCATCACGCGCGTGGAACTGAGCGCCATGTGCGATGCGGAGATATTGCGCCCGGCGAAGAACAAGTTATCGATGTTGCGCGAATACAGACAGCGATACGGAATGCCGTAGGGCGAAGGCGCGGGATGAAACGTAGTGGGCGGGCCGGGATAGCGAAACGCCTCGGGCGGGTGATC
>CAIQQO010000170.1 GCA_903873965.1 uncultured bacterium | reverse complement strand
GATCTCACCGTGCAGCATGGCGCGGCTTCTTTCGGCGGTGGCATCGAGAACTACGGCCACCTGTCGCTGATCAACGTCAATGTACTGAGCAACACCACGTCAAGCAACGGCGGCGGCGTGTATGCCGGCGGCACGTTGCAGATCACAGGCGGGACATTCCGCAATAACGTTGCAGGTGCAGACAGCTTTGGCGGCGGTCTATACGTGGAATACCCCGCCACGATCAGCGGGACGCATTTCATCAGCAATACGACAGGCCTGTTCGGCGGCGGTATGTTCGCGAGTGATGAAATTACTGTGACCGGCGCGCTATTTGAACGGAATAGCACCGGTCCGGATTATGAGACGTTCTTTGATTATGGCGGCGGCTTATACAGCTCCGGCATCGTAACGCTAAACGAAGTTCAATTCATCAGCAACACGGCTTCCTATGGCGGCGGCATTTATGCGTTTGGCGACATCACCCTGCAAGGTGGTTTGTTCCAGGGCAACAGCGCTTTATGGATGGGCGGCGGTTTGCGCGCTTATGGCGTTTCATCGCTCGATGGCGTTCGCATGCTGAACAACACTGCCTCGACGGGCGGCGCGATCAGTTCCTACGACGCGATCAACATCTCCCGCAGCGTGTTTGAAGGCAACACTGGCAGCGCCGTGGGCGGCGCATTCAATCACGAAGGCACTGCCGATGCGACCGTGGTTAACTCGAAGTTTGCCGGCAACCTCGCGCCGGAAGGCGCGGCGATGGCGCTGCAATCGACCGGTCAGGTGAATGTGTTGCACGACTCGATTGCTGACACACTCAGCAGCTACGGCTCGGCCATCTATCTGGTCGATGGCGTGTTGAACATCGCCAACACTATTCTGGCCAGCTACAGCACGAATACCGGCGACGCTTCGGTTCGTTCAGGCGACCATGTGGGTATCGCGGGCGTCACCTTGAACGGCGGCATCCACAACCTGAACGGCACGGTGAACTCCGACTACAACCTGTACTACCATGCGCCCACTATAGACCCTGTGGGCAGCCATTCGGTAGTAGATCAAGACCCGTTGTTTGTGGATGCAGCCCTGTTCGACTATCACCTGCAGGCAGGCAGCGCGGCGATTGACGCGGGCACTAATGCCGGTGTGACCACCGACCTCGCTGGCGCGACGCGACCGCAGGGCGCGGGCTACGACATGGGCGCGTATGAATTTTCTTCTAATTGTCACAGCACCATGACGGTGACCAGCGCGTCTGACAGCGGCGCGGGCACATTGCGCGATGCGATTGCCAATGTGTGCGCGGGTGGAACCGTCACGTTTGACCCGGCGCTGACAGCGGGCGGGCCGGCTGTGATTGTGTTGACAAGCGAGGCGCTAACGGTGACGCACAACGTCACGGTGAACGGCCCGGGAGCCGACCTGTTGGCTATCAGCGGCAATGAATCCTATCGGGTGTTCAACATCACGGCCGATCACGCCACGCTGGCGGGCATGTCGGTTCAGAATGGCAATGCGCCTTCGGGCGGCGGCATCTATGCTGCGCATGCCTTAACGTTGAGCCAGATGTATGTGATGAACAACAGGTCTACCGATCAAGGCGCGGGCCTGTACGCCAACGGCGTGACATGGATCACTGGCACGCAGTTCACCAACAACAGCGATACGGGCGAAATTAACGGCGGCGGCGGCATACTGTCTTTCGGCAGTTTGTCGCTGATTAATAGCGTATTCGTGGGCAATAGCGCCACGACGTCGGTTAGCGGCGGCGGCGCGCTGCACGCCCTTGCTCCAGTGACGATCATCAATTCGCAGTTTTTTAGCAATACCTCGGCCACGTATGGCGGCGCGATCATGGTCACTGACAGCGGCGATATCTTTGCGGCCAATTCCACTTTCATCGGCAACTATGCGGGGCAATTTGGCGGCGCGCTGGCGCAGTATGGATTGGGCGGCAGACTTCAGAATATCCTGATGAAGGATAACTGGGTGGAATACTCTGCTTCAAATGGCGGAGACGCGATTGATTATCTGCCCGCAGCTGGAACTCCAACGCTCGAGGTCGTGCATGTTTCGATCATCGGATCAGAAAGAACACTGAACTCGGCTATTCTGTCTGAACAAGGCATGGTAATCATCACCGACACGATCATTACCGATCATGCCGCAAGTATTGATCTATTGGCGCCCGGCGAAATGACATCGGACTACAACCTGTTCTATAACGCGCCAACGACGCTGCCTGCGGGAACGCACTCGCTTGAGGTCGACCCACTGTTTGTGAACGCAGCACTGGATGATTACCGTCTGGCGACGGGCAGCCCGGCGATTGACGCGGGTACGGATGCCGGTGTTACGACCGACATTGACGGCAACGTCAGGCCGCAGGGTGCGGGCTATGACATCGGCGCGTATGAAAGTGCCAATCTCACTTGTCAAAACGCCGTGACAGTGACAACCACAGGCAACAGCGGCGCGGGCACATTGCGCGACGCGATTGCCAATGTGTGCGCGGGTGGAACCGTCACGTTTGATCCGGCGCTGACCGCGGGCGGGCCGGTGACAATTCTTCTGACCACCAGCGAGTTGACTGTAGACAAAGACATCAGCATCCTCGGCCCAGGCGCGGACCTGGTGGCCGTGAGCGGCGGAAACGCCCTTCAGGTGTTGAACATCGTGAGTGGCAACGTCACGCTGGCAGACCTGACCGTGCGAGACGGCGTTCCAGCAATTGTGGCTGGGAACGACCTGACGATGACCCATGTCAATGTGTTGAGCAACACGGTCCCGTCTGGCGCGATGGTACTGGTCACTGGCAATGCCGTCATTCAGGGCGGTGTGTTTGCCGACAATGTTGAGGCGAGTAGTCTGGGCGTAGGTGGCAATCTCTTGATGAGCGGTGTTACAGTGCGGAACAATAACACCTCCAATGTTGTCGTCCTTGTGGGCGGAAACGGGGTGATCAGCGCGACCGATTTCATCAGCAATTCATCGGTTTATGGCGCGTTGATGTCCATGATTCCGTCAAGTTCGCTGATAATCGACCATTGCCGGTTCTACAGCAATACAGGCAGTAATGTCAGCGCGCTCACGATTGCCTCGGCTTATCACATTGTCGACAGTGAATTTGTCGCCAATTATGTGGGTGCTACCGGCGCAGTTCTGTATGGGGCTGGCGGCGGCAGCATGGCGAACACACTGT
>CAIQQO010000169.1 GCA_903873965.1 uncultured bacterium | reverse complement strand
TGATCACTCGATTCCATTTCAGACCACCTGGCTAGATTTTACTGCCAAGTCGCGTGATGACTCGATGCTGATCGAAAGAAATTCGTTTGAGGATGACGTCAGGTTGTTAGCGTCCGGGCTAAATGAAGGCGGACGGTCGGAATAAATGGCGACCGTATGTCGGCTCTATTTGTCTCAGCGCCATATGGTGCGCGAATGCGCCCAAATAGTGCGGCGATTTTTACGGCGAGACATCGCTGACATCAAAGCCTGCCTGTGGCTCGATATGCTGTTGCGTGTCCGAGTTGTACACGATGACCTGCACATGAACCTGCGCCGGCAGCGCATCGGGGGGCAGTTGCAGATAATGCACATCGCGCATGCGTTGTCCCTGCGGCCATTGCATCGTGGAAAGCAGGCCGCGCGCCGGCCATGCGTCGTCCTGTGCGATCGTGCGCCCATCCTCGGCAAGCAGGCGCACCGAGATGGTGTAGTTCGCTTCCATCTTGGCAAGCGCCACCCAGTACAGTTCCACTCGCACCCGCCGACCGGGGGCGAGTGTTTGCAGCGGCATGCTCACGGGCTGAAAAGCCTTTGAAGCATCTTCCTGCGCCACTTGGGTGTTTTCAAGGCGCAGCAAACCGTCGAAGTCTCGTATCGTGGCGGTAGGCGTGATGATTTGAGCATCCGGCTCAAAGATGATGTACCCATCCTGCTCCAGCTTGATGCGGTAGGACGGCTGTGCGTCATATTCCTTGACGAATTTTTGCAGCCGTTCCGTGGTCAACGGGTACGGATTGGTGTCTTTCTCGTCCAGCACAATCATCTGAGGAGACCATGTTTGCGAGAACCACGGGAACATGGCGATCTGCTCGCGACTCACCAGATGCGCCCCGATGCGGCTCTGCGCCACGACGGGCGTCGTCGGCCCGATCTGTGCCAACACCGACTGCCCGATGGCCGTGTGCTCGTCAAGGGTGTATATCGTTGGGTCGTAACCGCCTCCACCGGGGAACTTGCTCCACACGCCATACCCGATGATGGACGCCACCACCAGAACGCCAACGGCCAGATTCGCGCGCCTGCCCT
This sequence comes from uncultured bacterium, assembly GCA_903873965.1. Classification (GTDB taxonomy): domain Bacteria; phylum Chloroflexota; class Anaerolineae; order J036; family Brachytrichaceae; genus CAIXPS01. The sequence goes on along the minus strand of CAIQQO010000169.1, from coordinate 1,532 downwards.
TCAGCCGCGCAATGGCCATCGCGGTCGATACCCACCACAGGCCGAGAAATGGCGCAATGTGCCAGCGCGTGAAGTCGTTGATATCGGAGGGCGTGAAGAAGATGATCAGCTGGCCGGCAGCCACAACAACTGTTCACCAGCAACGAACAAGGGCAGAAAAGCAAGCGGCAGGAATAGCCGCAGATAGATGCCGAGGCGTTGCGCCGTAAACAGACCGACAAATTCGGTGGGCAGGCGACTGAGCATCGTTTGCGCTATCTGGCCAAACGAATCGCCCATGTTGATAAAAACGTTGACATGGCGATATTGCGCGCCAAACATGGGAATGACGATCTGAACAATCGCCAGCGACCAGCCTAACCCGATGACGAGCGCGGCAAGACCCAGACGTCGAAATCCGGGCCGGATAATCAGCATCAGCAAACCAAAACAGGCGACATACACGCCCATGTCTTCGCGAACCAGCAAAGCCAAACCAAACGCGACGGTCAGCCACACCTGCTTTTTGCGATAGAGGGCATACAGGGCGAACGACAACACCGGCAGCGCCAGCATGATGTCGTGAAATTCCGCTGTGGCCAACTGGTGACCCAGCGGGTTCAACACCATCGCCAGCACGACAAACGGCGCGAGCAACGGGTGTTTATCGCGCACAATCAGGTACACGGGAATCATCGCCAGCACAAGGCACAGGATCGTGGCGATGAGCAAGGCACGCGCATCGGGCATGCCCCACATCATCGGGGCGAGAAAGATCAAGGCAAGCGCAAAGTGATCCTGTAGCGAAATGGGCGGATTAGGCGGGATGTCATTAGCAAAAAGCCGCCCCTGCGAAGTATTCCAGACGATATGGGTGAAATAGCCCAGATCGAGCACATCGGTGTGAAAAGAAGCATGGCGAATCAACGCCAGTGTAATACCTGCGATGGCATACAGCGCAATCAGCGCGGGTGCAGCATAGTGCAACCAGAAACCCCGAAATCGAGCAGACTTCACGAGCACTGTCCTTTCGTCAGGCGTTTACCATGACGCGCAACGCGGGTTGGAGCACTTTGCAGGCGCATGTAAGGGTTTGTATCGCGGTTGCCATCCTGTGCGAAACCTTACTGTGAGAAAAACACTCTAAGTCGCCGGGCTTGTAGCGAAAACACAAACAGGATGCGTCGATCGAGATTCAAGATACAGAAGGAGGTGATATTCGATGCAATGAGTAAGCGACGCTCAGATGCAAGACTCAGGTCAGACCGTACACACCATATATTCGTCGAATCGAATATACGTAGGTTTTCACATTATTTCATTGTCTAACTAATTATCACATTTCAAGATGAATACAAAATGAAATAGGACGATACAAAGCAGAGTAATTGCACGTCGACTTTAGTGTCAGAGTCCTGGCTAAATGAAGTTGCACAGCCAGAAGTAATGGCGCGATGAGTAGTCGCCAAAACCTCCCATTTGGAAATTGCTCAAAAGACTCCAACGTTAGGGACGCAGTTCACAGCACCAGTTATCTCGGCCATCAGGTCGCC
>CAIQQO010000168.1 GCA_903873965.1 uncultured bacterium | reverse complement strand
TGTCTGTCTTATCCGCAGATTTTACAGATTACGCAGATTTTACGGAAGCACTATTGGCAGCGTCGCTATGAGATTTCACGCGACCAGCGCCAGCCGCTGACGCGGTCTTCCAGCCGGCGAATCAACAGGGCAGGCGTGGCCTTGGTGTATTCGAGGCGCCCGGTGTATTCGGGTTCGCCGCGTGGGTGTACCCAGTTAAAGATGGGTTCGTGCGTGATTGATTCGCCTTCCACACCGCCGGTGACGAAGTTGATCTCTTTGACGCGCCTGATTTCACGGCCGTCGGGCATGCGAAAGACGCCCAGGTTGACGATGATGTTGAGCGCCTGTGCAATTTCACGCCGGATAGCGAGCAATGGCACGTTGCCCATGCCGCCTTTCAGGTACAGGGTTTCAACGCGTTGCAAGGTGCGGTAGGCATCGTCAGCGTGCACGGTGAACATGCAGCCTTCATGGCCGGTGTTCATCGCTTCCAGAATGGCGATCATTTCAGGGCCGCGCGCCTCACCGAGCAGGATGCGCTTCGGGCGCATGCGCAGGCAGTGGCGCACGTTGTCGGCCATCGACACTGCTTCCACCCCTTCTGCTTTTTCGCGCGTGATGAGCGCTACCCAGTTGGGAATATGCCCAAGCTGCAATTCGGGGGTGTCCTCAACGGTAATGACGCGGTCTTTTTTGCTGATTTCACTCGTCAATACCTGCATGAACGTCGTTTTGCCGGTGCCGGTGCCGCCCGACACGCAAACATTCATCTGGGCTTTCACCACGGCGCGCAGGAAGTTGGCCGCCGACTGGTTGATGCTGCCAAGTTTCACCATGTCGTCCAAGCCGCGCGCTACGCTGCGGAATCGACGAATGGTGATCGCAATGCCGCCATAGCCGAGGTTCGCCACCAGCGGATCCATGATGACGTGTACGCGGCTGCCATCGCGCAAGCGGTGGTCGCGATAGGGCGTTTTCACCGTGACGCCGCGCCCGCCGGCGCCGTAGTCCAGCTTGTTGTTGATGAACATGCGCAACGCATACTCGCTGCGAAACGCCGTGGTCACTTCTTCTGCGATTTCACCCGCATATTGAATGTAGATATGGTTATGGCCGTTAACGAAGATTTCTTCGACCTTCGGGTCATCCATATAGGGCGCTATCGGCCCCCATCCCAATACATCCTCGGTAATGCGCTTGGCAATGCGCTCTGATTCAGCCGCAGTTTCGCTCTCAGACCCTTCGATCAACAACGCTAGCCCGCGCGTCGGAGCATTGATGTTGTATGTCGTGATATAACGGCGCGCCACTTCGGTCACTGTGATGTAATCCTGATCAGTGGGATTATCGTACGCGCTCGCAGGCAGGCGCCGGCTTGTCTTCAGATCATTCTTGACATCCTCGACAACCTGGTCATACGGGCTGATATCCTTGCCTTTTTCAATATTGGCGTTGGTCGTCGCTTCTGCGAAAGCAGGCTGCGTCGGCACTTCCATCGGAGGTTCACTGCGATCCCATGCCGGGATGGGGGCTGGTTTATCACTCTTGCGAAACATGAAAATGCTCCTTTTGATCAGGCCTGGCGGACAAATAAGTTCTTGAGCGAGAAGTTGCTTATGCCCTTGCGCTTAGACTTGAACACATCCTGCAGATGCGGTAGATACGTGGCGCCTAGCGCGCGCATTGCCGTACCCAGCGGGCCGGGATCGGTCAACACATACGGGGTATGGGTATTGATCGCTAGCGAAGCTACCATCGGGTCGAACGGGATGGTCGAGATCAAAGGCAGTCCCAACATATCGACGATTTCCTTTTCGCTCAACCCAAAGCCGGGATCATAGCCCGTCGTCAACAGGTGAAACCGGTTCAAGTCGCCAAAGTACCGCTCGAGGCTCTGCAAGGCATAGCGCGTATCCAGAACGGCCGTCATCAGCGGAGGCACAATCACCAGAATGTCATCGGCCTCTCGAATGGCGGCTTCGTGCAGCGGGGAAGAGAAGTCTTGACCGAGGTCGATGATGACGAATGAATAGGCGCGCCGCACTTGCTGGATGATGGCGCGCGCCATTTCCAGAATCATCTTGCGATTGCTGAACTCCATCGAGCCATTGTCGCTCGGGCGCATCAGCCCGGGCAGGAAGTCCAGCTGCGATTCTGGAAGGGCGGGAGAATCCACAAGGTAGTTGCGGATCGACTGCAACGTGATCACCGATGTGCCTTGCATCGGATAACGCACGCCGGAGTTAATAATCAGGTCATACAGGCCACGCTCGATGACGCGCAGGTTGCGTTGCAGGGCAATCTGCATCTCGCTCGACAAAATATAGCCCAACATCGTATGGCAGTCGCCTTTGGTCTGGTCAAAATCGAGCAGGATGGTGGACTGGTTGCCCATCGTCAGGTGACTCAGCACTACGCTGAGGTTAACGGCGGTCGTTGTGCGATGCGAACCGCCACCCTTCGGCACGTACACGCAAATGACTTTGCTCTGCCACGACTTGCCGAGAGAATCGGGGACGGAATCGCGCGTGGCCAGTGATATCTCACCCTGGGCGCGCCGGCGGCGCTCACGGTCGACAACCTCGTGCACCATGTTGACAAACTTGGTTGTCTGGATACCATCGAGGGGCAGTGTGACATATCCAGATGCGCCATTCGCCATCATCTGACGACCATCATCCGTGCGCGCATCCGTCCAGCCAACCACGGGAATAGGCCGGGCGCGGTAAAACAACAAGTCCTGCAGAATGGCCGTCCGGTAGCCAAGACAATCAGGCGACATCAACACGACGTCGGCTTCCAGCCGGATCGCGTTGTCGAAGCAGCGCTGCGCATCCTGATCGTAACTGACGACCTTGATGTCAGTTTCCGTCAAAGCATCGCGTAATTCTTCTACATCGCCCGAGTTGTGATAACCAATCGACAACCGGAATCTTTTCTCAATGGTCATACCATTCCTCCTGCTACCAACCCGCCTTCAAGTACGTCTGCCCTGGCACTATCGATCGTTCGACAAAAGTGTACACATCTGCGCGCTTATCCTTAGATTATGGACCATTTGTCGCCGGCTGCGAAGGGCTGACCGAATCAAATGGCTGGCCGGGTGTGGTGCCACGCTGGGCGTAGAACCACCGCGCAAAGTCATCCCATGTCACGCCATCAGTAGGCAGGTTTTCGCTGCCAGACGTATAGGCACGTACCATCATACTGCGTTTGCCAGCATTTAGCACGAAGTTCAACACTTCAGCCTGATCCCGATCCACCTTGACATACAAGCGCTTCACATCGCCAGGGATGTAGCTGGTTTGACCCGCCTGCTGATTGCTGCTGGAACTTGATGATTTTGCGGCATCTCTTTCTACCCGCAGCACCAACATGTTCTGCATTACCAGTTTTGAGATGGGTATTTCGGTGTGCTGCACAATCCCCACCGCATCGGTCACGCCGGGTGTCGGCGCCAGATCAATGAACTCACGCTTGTCCATGGCGCCCATGGAAACGAACAAATCCACGCGATCGCCGGTCTGGACAAAATTACCCACCTCGTTCGGAGTGGTCGGAATCACCGCGTAATATTGATTGGTACCCGTGAGGACAATCGACAGCCGCCGTTCACCCGCGGCCGTTGACTCTGGGTCAATCTGCACCTTGGCTACCGGGAAGCCCTCATGAATATCCGACAGCGCCGCCTTGCCTTGCGCCATGCCCCATTCGGCCAGCGTCACCCACTTCGACAAGGCTTCCGCTTCAACCTCTGAAACGCGCGTGATGCGGAACATGCTGGAGTTCAGCACAGTGCCCGCCATGATTTCAGTCGCGGCAACCGGCACTTCGATGATGACCGGCCGACTCAGTTGCATGAACAGGTACACGCCACCCGCCGCCAGTATGGCAACGATAGCACCGACGATCACAAAAACCTTTCGCATATTGGGTTCCTCTTTTGCCTTGTGCTCGAAATAACAGAGAGCCTGGGTTCATATTGGTGTGTCAGACTCGGTTTGGCAATCCGTAACATGGCGTAATACTGCTATCTAGTCGCACGAAATTCCACTATATTCCCACTCAGCAATGCAGTCAAACGCTCGCGCTCCGCCAATAGCCGCCTGCTGGCGCTGCCAACACCATCCACATCATAGTCATACAACGCGGCGGACAGGGCATCCAGCGCGGCGGCCACTTCGGAATCCTGTCCCTGCGTGATCACATGCGCCAAGGCCGCATAACGGTCGATGATCAGCGATGCTTGTCTCGCTGCTGCCGTTCGCGCTGCCCCTGCTTCTGCCAGCACCACGTGCGCCGTGGTATCACCTGCCCACTCAGACAGCGTGATCAGCGTCTCGGTCGTCTGCATTTTCCAACGCATGGTAGATACCGACGTGGCGCCACCCACCGTGATGGCATCGGCGCGATTCGTGAGCGCTGCCACGGAACACTCGCTCTCCAGAATGGCCTCTTCAAAGTTGCAGGGTTCGCCGGCAGGATCATGCCCCGACTGGCTACTCACGGCGGTGGCAATCCAGGTTACATACGGTGGCGTGCCAATCAATGCCGCGCACACGATGAGCCATGCGCCGGCGGCAGCCACCTTCTTGCCCTTCAATCCCTGGATGCGTGCCAGAATCACATTGGCCAAGTCACCGATCAAGAGCGCCAGCATGCCGTTGAATGGCAACACCAGCGCAATCCAGAGCGTGGCGATATGATCGCCCAACTGCATCGAACCCTTTGAAACCACGGCATGCAGCAGAATCAAGGCCAACCCCCAGCCCAAGCCGAACAAAACGATGAACAAGGGCACGCGCATGGCAATGGCGACGCCGATGGCGATGGCGATGCCGCTCATCGTAAAGGGAAGCGGCAGATGGAAACGGCGCAGGTCGCTTGCACCCGCAGCAGCCAATAGAACACCCTCTGCGGAGGCGACAAGTTGCGCAACCGGATCAGTCAGCCAAAACCAACTGCCAGCAGCGCATAACACACTGGCGATCAATCCAAGGACGAAAGCGAGATTGCGCCGCAGCGTCCAGTTGGTTGCCTCAGTGCCCGCAGGCGGTTGCCAGCGGCGGCTCTCGCTGTACAAGTTACCCAGCAAAAAAAGACCACAGTAGACGCCCACGCACAACAGGACTAATACAAGGAGCGTGGCCACCTTCATGCATCGCCCCCAGGCGCAGGCTGTGTACCCGGTTCGTCCAGAAACGGCACGCGCCCAGGACGCAGCAGCTTCACATTCGGCAATGCATTTCGAATATCGGCGCTGCGCATGACCACGTACCAATGCGCGTTGGCGGGAACAGCGACATGCGGCAGACGGCGCTTATCCAACATGCACATCCAGATGATGCCGGCATCCAGATGCGTCACGCGCGAAAGCGCTGAGATATCGACCACGCGGTCGCCGCGTTGAATCAGTTTCATGCGCTTTAGCGCCCACGGGTCTGTTGTGAAGATGACATGACGACCATCATGCGTCATCAAGGTGAACTTTGGACTGGGTTCGATCATCAAATCCAAGACGCCGGCTTCTTCATCGATCGACATGGGCTCCTGCATGGCATCGGCGACAACCTGATCGACCAGCGGTTTCCAACTGCCATCGTTCTTTAGTTGCGCGATGATCTCACGCTTATGCCCCGCTCTGATGATCACATCCTGCGCCTCTACCGATCGGACAAAGACGCTCTTGATACCGAGCAAAGCGTTCACTTGCAACAAGGCGACCATCAGTGAGAAAAGCACCATAACCGCAAGAATGCCAATCGCGATGTAAATTGGAGCCAGTTCGCCCTGCATGATACCGGAGAGGGAAAGACCGGGCGAGGTCGAAACCGCAGCCACGGGTGCGGCAGTGGGTACTGCGGTAGGCGTCATTGTGGGCACTGTGGCGGGCACGCCGCCGACGACAAACACAGGCACATCAGCAGTGTCCTCGTACTTTTCGCCCCCGCTGGCAATATAGGTCAAAGTGACGTGCATCACATTGGGACCGGAGATGGCAGCCGCCAATGTAGCGCTGTATACGCTTGCTGCGGCGCCCAACACACCCGGCCGTAATGGTGCCGCGTCGACATCCTGTCCCGTGCTACTCACCAGGTGCGCCACAATCTGCATCTGATCTCCCGGCTGCAACGCACCCATGGGGCTGCTGCCAAGAAGCACTTGCACCCGCACCGGTATTCGGTCGGAATAAGTAACCCCGATATCAGGCGCATTCAGTTTCAGCCAGGGGAGCATCTGGACATTGATGGCATGCTGATCGGTGAACACCTGCGCGCCGACCTTGCCGCTGAACATCAGCGTGTATACCCCTTTCTTTGTCGTATCCGTCAGCACTGCCGTGTAGGCTAGACCTTGATTGCTTAAAGTGGGCGTCACAATGCTGCCGCTGGGCAATGTAACCGTCAGCATAAAGTTCTGAACACTGAGCGGATTCTGTTGATCATCCAGCAGACGCGCACGAATGTTCATCGGCTTGTTTTGCGGGTGAGTCCGATTGGGTGTATCCAGTTCAAGCTGCAGGCCGGGTAAAGTGACCGTCGGTGTGACTACACTCTTTTGCCTGGTATCGTCGGGTATGACGATCGCCGTCAACACGCCCGCGCCTGTACTCGTGATGCGCCACACCCCCGCCGCAGGTTTCGCTATGGATACGGCGCTGACACTCCCGCCATGAAACAGCCGTGCGTCACTGTCAGCGCTCTTGATCTCCGTACCATTGGCGCGAATGACGGATGAAGTGATGGCTGGATCGTTGGTGACCACTGTAAAAATGACCTGTGAAAGATCTGCCGGCAGTTTGAACTCCTGCGTACCTGGCGAGGTCACCGGTGCCGGCGCGAGCAATTCAGGCAGTACCATCAGGTCCTCCTGAATTCGGGTGAAGATCGTGACTAGATCGCCCTCGGCCCTGGCAGCCTCATAATACTGTCCGCCAGTTTTAACCGCGATTTCCTGCCACATATTCTTCATATTGGCTGAAGCCAGCGACGGATCCACTGCCGAGGCATCAGGAGTCAAGGCGACCGTGGATACGTGAACATTACCTTGCTGCAGTAAATTCTGCTGCAGAGACGTGCGCAGATCATCTTCACAGACACGCCTCTGGGCAACGGTCGCATTCATGATCGGTTCACACACGCCATCGCTAAGGTAGATCACCACCTTTTTTGCAGCGGGCTGCGCGCTTTTCGCCAGTTGGTCACGCACTATCGTTAATGTGGGCACGATATTGGTGGCGCCCATGTCGCGATGGTTATTGGCAATAGCCTGCTGCAACGCCGTCTGCGCCGAGGCGGTGGTCAACGGTTGAAGCGGGAACACCACCTTCGCAGCACTGCCGAAAAAGATGACCCCAAACTGATACTTCGTCCCCGACTGATCCGTTGCGAGCAACGCTGCCAGTTGGTTGATGGCCGCGATGCGCCAGCCCGGGTTGATCTGCTTTGACTTTGTAGCCACGGCCGGGTCATTTTTCAGCCACATCGTGCTGGATTCATCCACAACCAGGATAACGTCCGTTGCGTTAACGCCCTGCGGCACGGGCTGTTGTGCATCAACGCCGGCGCTCATCACTAGATTTGCAAGCAATACTGCGGCCACCGCCGCATACCCGCGCCGGCTGATATTACGCCACAGCCCCGTGATGTTCATATTCATTTTCACTTCCCCTGTGTGTGCACTTTCTATGGATTAATGGAATCCGGTTCTGCCGCCGGGGGCTCGCAAGAACCGTCCTGCACGCACTTATCGCGCAACACTGATTGCACCTCGATGACCGGCACCCACAAACCCACAGGATCGTCCCAATACTGTGCATTGTTAAATACACCGCCGGCCTTGGTCCTGGTTCTGGTGTCGTAACTGGTGGGGCGCCCCATCAATCTCAGGTCAATACCTGCCCAGTCCGTCACCTCATCCTGCCACTGATAGGTATAGGCGCCGGGAGCCACATAGCCCGCACTGCAGCCTTCATTTGAAGTACCAGGCGGCACGTAAGTGGAACCGTCGGGGTACAGGATCGTAGCATAGCATGAGCCGAGTTTGCTCCAGAAGCGTTCCGCAATCTGTACGGCCACTTTCCATTCGTGACCACAGAACGTCTTCACGATCACACTATAGGCGGGCAACGTGTAGTTTTCAGCGGGCTGTTTCGATATCGGATCAAACGCGCGACCCAATGACGAAGACATGCCGGAGCTGGATGTCTGGTAGGTAAATACCGCCACAGAACCTTCCTGCAGCCGCGCATATTTCGCTGTGCTGCCATTCCAGTCGCGGTCTTCAAACGTCCACTGCGTCTTTGGAACAGGCATGCCGAACCAGTTCTCACCGCCCACAAAACGTTCACTGCGCATGTAGAGAACGAGATTTTTCCATACGCCGGCATCGTAACCCTCTTCTGTCGGATTGCCCTCGGCATCAATAAAGCGGCTCAGGTTATTGGGGCTTTGCGGTGAACTGCTGAATCCTGCTTCAGAGTTATACACCTGAGGCTGCAACAGGAAGTTGTTATCCACGTTCACCATGGCGCGCGGATAGGGAGCGCGCAACACTTCGTTAATGGGGCACGAGGTGTTCACTGTAGCCTGCACGTTCCAGGTTTCCAGCGCCGTGCTTGGTTTGCACATCAATAAAATACCATTGCTGGTCAACGTCGGCACACACGGCAGGTAGGCATATTGGTCAAGCGGTTGACCGGTAGGCCTCACACATTCTGCAGCCGTCATGCAGTACGAGGACACTGGCCACCATGTGCCTGCGCGATACTCGTACGTTATCCCATAGTACCCGTCGGGGCAGGTGTGCCCCGATCCATCGGAGGAACCAATGAGACACGCGTACACAAAGGTATTGGCCGCAGGTGTATTCGTAGGCTGAACCACGGGCGTCGCTGTCGGCAAGGGCGGGTTGGTTGGCACAGGCGTCTGTGTAGGAGGCAACGGCGTATCCGTGGGGAATGGCGTCGGCGTAGACTGTGGCGTATAGGTCGGTAGTGGTGTACCTGTATTTGGTCCAAGCGTCGACGTCGGCAGCGGTGTATCGGTCACGGTCGCGGTTGGCGGTAGCACCACACAGTTGTTTTGCCAGATCGCAATGCCATCGGGTGTCCAGTTCAAGCCTGCGAAATGGATGATGCCGTAATCATAGGGCGGGATGATATCGCCCCAGCCGGGACTAGGGTAAACACCGCCGAGATGGGAGCTGTGCCCGGCGGCTGATGTGGCCGCGTTAGGGCTGTTTATACTGACGATGTTGGCCTGGTAAGGGTTCGATGTAGATCCGCCGGCGTGGCATATCAGCAACTTGATGTCAATGGGGGTTGGCGTTGGCGTTATCGTCGGCGACGATGACGGCGTTGGCGTCGGTGTGAGCGTTCGTGT
>CAIQQO010000167.1 GCA_903873965.1 uncultured bacterium | reverse complement strand
GGGGCCGCCTCCGGGTGGCGGCAACCTGCCCGGCGGACCGAATGAGGTGGGCGCTGCCGGGTTGGCGCGGTTGTTCACGCAACCGTTGGCGAGTCAGGCGAGCTGGCTGTTGCCGGCGGCGCTGCTGGGACTGGCCTTGGCTGCGGTGGCAGCGAAACGCCCATGGCCGTTGACCGAGCAACACCAGTCGTTGTTGTTGTGGGGCGGCTGGCTGATCCCGGCCGGGCTGTATTTCAGCCTGACGACGGGCCTGTGGCACACGTATTACCTGATTATGCTTGGGCCGCCGATTGCGGCGCTGGCGGGCGCGGCAATATGGGCTATCGGCAGGATCGCGGCGGAACGGCGCTGGCTGGGTTGGGGGCTGGCAGCAGGCTTGACCGGCGTCACGGCTGCGTTTGAGATCGTCGTTTTCCAGCAGTATCCCGCCTATGCGGCCGTGGTCACGGCGCTGACGGTTGTTGCGTGGCTGGCAGGACTTGGGCTGCTCGCGTGGCGCAAGCGCAGCGGGCTGGCTGTCGCGTTGTTGTGCGCCAGCCTCGCCATCGCCCCGCTGACGATGTCGGCGTTGACGACGTTTAATCCCAATCCCGATGCGGCGCTTCCCAAGGCCGGGCCGGAGTCGAATGGCGGCGCCGGCCCGATCATGAGTCAAGATTTCGCGTCGACGCAACAGACTTTGCTGACCTTTCTGCAGGACAACACCCAACCGGGCAGCTATCTGCTGGCGACGAATGACGCCAACCTGGCCGCGCCATTCATCCTGTCCACGAACCGGCCGGTGCTGACTTTCGGCGGATTCATCGGCAACGACAACGTGGTCAGCGTGGATAAGCTGGCGCAGCTGGTATCGAGCGGGCAGTTGCGATACGTGCTGGGCGAAAGCCAGAAGGCCGACCTCAGCGCGTGGATAACGGGCCACTGCGCGACCGTGTCGGTGGACGGATTGGCGCAGGCGAATCTGACGTTGTATGACTGCGGGAAGTGGAGCGTAAAACGTGAAACGGGGAGCGTAAAACGTGAAACGTAAAACGTAAAAAGAACGGAACGGAACGGAACGGAACGGATTGTGTCGCAACACAGGGGAGGTCGAGTGCTTTAGCCGGGTCATTTCAGCTACGGTTAACGCGCGTTGCGTGGATGGGGTGCGGTTGGTGGCCATTGGGATCTCGTGTCATTGTCGCAAGGGCGAAGCATTGCCATGACCTCTCATGTAGGTTGAGGCTCATAAGGCAATGTGGCTCGGCATGCCCCTGCGATGATTCGGATTCAGATACGGATTCGGACGCGGCAATCCGTTCCGTTCTGTTTACGTTTCACGTTTCACGTTTTACGTTTCACGTTTCACGTTTTACGCTCCACTTGCGTTCACACAACTCTGATGTAATGTACTCTTATCATGTCAATTCAATTTTCTGTCTTCACCAAACCGTGGAAGCAAACGCCCATTCCGGAACTGGGCAGCAAGGTGCGCGCGCTCGGATTCGATGGCATCGAGCTGCCGGTGCGCCCGGGTTTTCCGGTGACGCCTGAGGGTATGGCGCGGGATTTGCCCGTTGCCCAGCAGCAGTTGCGCGATTGCGGCATCAGTATTTTTAGCGTGGCGACTGAGCCAACACCTGAGGCGATTGCCGTTTGCGGCAAGCTGGGCATCCCGGTCATTCGCGTGATGGTGGGCGTCGGGCCGGATGGTTATATGGCGACTGAGCGCCGCACACAGCAGGCTTATCATGCGCTCGCGCCCATGCTGCGCGCTGCCGGTGTGACGCTGGGCGTGCAGAACCACTATGGCAATAACGTGTGCAATGCGATGGGGTTGCGGCATTTGCTCGAACCGTTCGATCCAAAGGTGATCGGCGCGGTGTGGGACGTGGCGCACAACGCGTTGAATGGCGAAGCGCTCGATATCGGGCTCGATATCATCTGGCCGCACCTGAACATGGTGAATCTGAAGAACGCGTTCTGGCAGCGCATCAGCGGGCCGGAGGCCGAGGTGGCCGACTGGAATGTGTATTGGACCAGCGGTCGGCAAGGGCTGGCATCGTGGCCGTTGACCGCCAAACTGTTACAGCAACGCGGTTACTCTGGCGTGGTGTGCCTGACTGCGGAGTACACCGATGAACATGCGCTGGAACGTCTGATCGCAGACGATATCGCCTTTGCGAAGTCGTTATTTGCAGCATGAGGTAACCCATGGACAACACATCGAACAGGAAGATGCGCGTGGCGATGATCGGCGCGGGCAGCATGGCGAACAACGTGCATTATCCGTCGCTGGCGTCGATGCCGGATGTGGAGATCGCCGCGATTTGCGACATCGACAGCGGCCGGTTGAACGCGACCGCCGATAAGTATGGCGTGGCGCGGCGCTATGCCGATTACCGCAAGATGGTCGAGGAGATTGCGCCCGACGCGGTGTATGCCATCGGCCAGCCGCACATTTTCTTCGACATCTGGACATGGTGCCTTGAGCATAAGCTGAACCTGTACATCGAGAAGCCGATGGGCATCACGCTGCACCAGGCGCAGTCGCTGGCGTGGATGGCCGAGAAATACGGTTGCATCACGCAGGTGAGTTTTCAGCGGCGCGGCTGCCCGATGGTCGTGCAGTTGCGCGATGCGTGCTTGAAGCGCGGGCCGATTGTGCATGCCGTGTGCCGGTTCTACAAGTGCGACATCCACCCCTACCTGCAGGCGCGCGATCATATGATGGACGACGGCGTGCATGCCATCGACACGCTGCGCTGGATGTGCGGCGGCGAGGTGAAGAAGATTCACAGCGTGACAAAGCACGTGCTGGTGCCGGATATGAACTTTATCAGCGTCTTGATGGAGTTCGACAACGGCGCGACCGGCGTGATGCTGAATAGCTGGACCAGCGGGCGGCGCATCTTTGCGGTTGAGATGCACGCGCCGGGGATTTGCGTTGAGGCCGAGCATGAGACGGGCGCGACGTTGTACGCCGATGGCGACACGCGCGGCGTGCGCTATGACACGCGCGAGATCGCCGGGAGCGATCAACTGTATGCGTTTGGCGGTTTTCTGGCGCGCCACCGCGAGTTCATTGATTGCGTGAGAGTCGGCAAACAGCCGAGTTCGAATTTTAGCGATGCGGTGAAGACGATGGAAGTCGCCGAACGCATTCTGGCCATGGCGCTGCTGGATAGTTGATCTGAGTGCTGCGGGAGGTAAACATGATTGGACGTCCGGTTCGTGTAACGAGTCTTAGTTTTGCCAATGGGAAGACGCTGGCTGAAGTGGTGGCGCTGGTCAATCGCGTCAGCGCGCTGGGCGCCGATGTGATTGCGCTGCCAGAGACGTTTCTGGGGCAGAATGATGCCACGCCCGAAACACTTGATGGCGCGACGGTGACGGCGCTGGCCGAAGTCGCGCGACGGCACCACACTTACATCGTGTGCCCGATCGATCGCATCGAGGGGACGCACCGGCTGAACACGGCGGTGTTGCTGGATCGCGCCGGTGGCGTGGCCGGGATGTACAACAAGGTGTTCCCGTACTGGTCGGAGTTCGACCATCGCCACAAAGTCGAGCCGGGTCAGGACGCGCCGGTGTTCGCCACCGACTTCGGACGGTTGGGGCTGTCGATCTGCTTCGACGCGAACTTCCCCGAGGTGTGGGCGCAGCTGGAGCAAGGCGGCGCGGAACTGGTGGTGTGGCCCAGCGCCTACTCCGCCGGCACGACGCTGCAGGCGCACGCGCTGATGAACCACTTCACGATCGTCACCTCAACGCAGACCAGAGATTGCCTGGTCTATGACATCACGGGGCAGGAGCTGCTGTATGAGAAGAGCGCAGACGTGAACGTAAGCCGGATGACGCTCGATCTTGATCGCTGCATCTTCCACGAGAACTTCAACATGGACAAGCTGGCGCAGCTGTTGCGCGAACACGCCGGCGAGGTTGCGGTGGAACAACACCTGACGCGCGAGCAATGGCTGGTGCTCAAGGCTACCCGTCCCGGCATCAGCGCACGCGCGCTGGCGCACGAGTATGGCATGGAGGAACTGCGGGCGTATGTCGGACGGAGCCGCAGAGAGATCAACGCTATGCGCGGACAGATCCTGAAGAGTCCGCAGATGATGTAGATTCGGAAGAATCCGCAGATTACACGGATTACACAGATTGTACGGATACGGATGAGTCCGCAGATTGCACAGATTGCACAGATTGTGTAGATGCGGATGAGTCCG
>CAIQQO010000166.1 GCA_903873965.1 uncultured bacterium | reverse complement strand
CCGCTTTCGGACGAGGAATGGGTTGTCATGCGCATGCATGCGCAATACGCCTACGACATTTTGTCGCAGATCGATTACCTGCGACCGGCGCTCGACATACCCTATTGCCATCATGAGCGCTGGGATGGCACGGGCTATCCACGCGGGTTGAAGGGAGAGGCGATTCCCATTGCGGCGCGCCTGTTCAGCGTAGTGGATGTGTGGGACGGCATGTTGTCACGCCGGCCATACCATCAGCCATCTACAAAGGCCGAAGTACTACAGTACCTGCGCGATCACTCTGGCACGCAGTTTGACTCGCGCGTCGTTGAGTTATTCCTGAGCATAGAACCCAACATACCCGGAATTCCCTCAACTTAAGCGACTGCCTTCTGTTCACGTTTCACGTTTTATGCAGTACTCGGATATAATGCCGCGGGAAAGAAGACGTAAACCAGGAAAGTAGGCCCTATGAGATATGGCATCACCTTTCTGACATCTCACACGGAGGATCATGTCTGATCTTGCCGAAATGACTCCAAGCAATCTCTCGGCGAATGCCTCGACGCAGATTGTGTTGTTTACGCTAGGTGAATACCGAAGCGATTCTGATCGCCGTAGCGATTCCGATCGCCGTAGCGATTCCGATCGCCGATACGCACTCTACCTGTCCGTCGTTGAAAGGGTAGTTCATGCTGTTGAGATCACCCTGCTGCCCAAAGTACCGGATTATGTGCTGGGAGTCATCAATGTGAAGGGGCAGATCGTTCCCGTCGTGGACATCCGCAGGCGGTTGAACCTGCCCGCGCGAGACCTCGATATTGATGACCAGTTCATCCTGGCGCGCACGTCACAGCGGCTCGTGGCGCTCCCGGTGGATGATGTCGTTGGTATTCGCGACCTGACCGAAGTCAAGTGGTTCAACGCGCAGCAAGCCTTGCCGGGCACTGCCTATATCCACGGCATCGCCATACTGGAAGGCGATCTGGTGCTGATCTGCGACCTCGAACAGTTCCTTTCGTTCGATGAAGAGCATCAGTTGGCTTCGGCACTTTCGCTTGAGCCTCATACTACCGGAGCGCTGCCCATCGGAGAGGATGACAAGGATATTTGATTGAGCAGGCACTTTTCGGATACGCAGATGGCGTTATTGAGCGACTTCATCAAAAGCCGCCTTGGGTTGCATTTTCCGCAAGCGCGTTGGGATGACCTTGATCGCCATATCATCCCTGCAGCCAGCGAGTTAGGCTTCTCCGATCCCGGCGCGTTTCTGCATTGGATATTGACAACGGTGCTGACCCAGGATCACATCGAAATACTGGCCTCTCATTTAACGATTTCAGAGACCTACTTCTGGCGAGAATCGGCCGTATTCGATGCGCTGCGCGATCACATTCTGCCCGAGATCATCCGCGCACGTCAAAATGGACAAAGGCAGCTTCGGTTCTGGTGCGCCGCCTGTTCTACCGGTGAAGAACCGTATTCACTGGCGATCCTGTTGCGCGGGCTGATACCGGATATCAAGCGCTGGAACATCACCATACTTGCCACTGATATTAACCCCGTAGTGCTGAAGCGCGCCAAAAAGGGCATCTATGGGCAGTGGTCGTTTCGCGGCACGCCGCCCTGGCTCAAGGGAAAGTACTTCACGTCGGTGGAGCACCATAAATTTGAGCTACGCGACGATATCCGTCGCATGGTTACCTTTGCCTATCTGAACCTGGTCGAAGACACCTATCCTTCACCAGCAAGCAACACCAGCAATATGGATGTCATTTTCTGCCGCAATGTGTTGATGTACTTCACGCTGGAACGCGCGCAAAAAGTCGGGCAGAACCTGTTTCAGTCGCTGAACATCGGCGGCGTCCTGATCGTCAGTGCCAGCGAGTTGACACAGAATATCCTCCCCTGGTCAGCCATTGTCAGCTATCCCGGCGCCTTTGTTTATCGTCGGCAGGCCGACTACAAGAATGATTCTGATCCCTGTACTTTGTCCCCAGGCTTCTCAATTGACACGTCTTTCGAACCGCTGACCGTGACTCCCCCTATAGTCCCGCCGCTGCCGCCGACCGACACACGGAAGCCCCCCTCCGTTTCCGACGTTCCGGCAGTATTACCACGCGACGCGATTCTGACCGCCGACGAGGTTGCCGCGGTGGATCGTCACGAAAGGGTGATGGCCATACGGACGCTGGCCAATCAGGGCAACCTGTCGCAAGCCTGGGCTGAGTGCCAGAAGGCCATCAGTGAGAACAAAATCAACCCTCAGTTGCACTATCTCGGCGCCGTGATTCTGCAGGAACAGGAGCGTGACGATGAGGCTATAGCAGCACTTAAGCGCGCGTTGTATCTCGACCCGAACTTCGTCCTGGTGTACTTCATGCTGGGCAATTTGTCGCTGCGCAAAGGCAATATGGCCGCCGCACGCAAGTATTTCGAAAATGTGCTGGCGTTGTTGCGAACCTATGCTCAGGAAGACGTTCTGCCCGAATCGGAAGGATTGACGGCCGGCAGGCTTGGTGAAATCATTCGTGCCACCCTGCAAACTACAAGATTGTCATGACTAACACACAAAATACGAGACCGCAACAGCCTGACACCGCCATGTCAGGGCGCGGGACGACACGCGAACCGTCGCCTGCGCCTGTATCGGCCATGACCGATATCGTAAGGCAGGAGCGTCGCGCCATCTTGCGCGCGCGTGCGCGCAAGATGGCCGGCGAGACGAAACAAGTGGCTAATGCACAGCATCTGATCGACATCGTTGAGTTTCAACTGGCGACAGAAACGTATGGTATTGATTCGACCTTCGTGCGCGAGGTGGTGCCGCTCAAAGACCTGACACCGTTGCCCGGTGTGCCGTCTTTCGTCCTGGGTATAGTGAGTGTGCGCGGGCAGATTTTGTCGGTCATTGATTTGAAGAAGTTCTTCAATTTACCGGAGAAAGGCTTGGGGCAACTCAATACCTTAATCATTTTGCAGCACAAGGCGATGGTATTTGGCATTCTGGCCGATCAGATGGTCGGCGTGTTCAGCATTGCCGAGTATCTGATCCAGGATGCCCCGCCCACGGTTGCCGGCATTGGGGCCGAATACCTGCGCGGCGTGACGGCAGACTATGTCATCATTCTCGACGCCGAAAGAATTCTGGGCGATGAGAACATAATCGTGAATCAAAAAGTGGAATAAAGGCCATCATTCGTAGTGGCAATCCCTCGCGGTTGCCCAGTTGCTGTGGCGCAGCCACTCGCATGGGTGCAAGCCAGGGCGAAAAACTCATATTAGGATGTGACGGGATGAAAACTTTGAACAACTTTAAAATCGGCGCTAAGTTGACCATCAGTTTTGCCATTATTGCCATTCTTCTCATTGTTGTGGCAGCAGAGGGATTCATCAGTATTGCGACCATTAATAATGACCTGACTATGATGTATGACTCCCGCCTGATTCCCATTACCAGTCTCACCCAGGCAGACGCATCATTCTATAAACTGCGCGGCGATGTGTATAAGTATGTTCTTCTGCCCAGCGAGCGCATCGGCATCGAGGCTGAAATCAGCGCGCTGGTGGGTGAAGTGGACGCCCACCTGAAAGAGTTTGGCGCACAAAGCCTGAGCAGTGACGAGAAAACCGAACTGACCAAATTCGAACAGTCCTGGGCCATTTACCAGAAAGCGTTTGTTGCGGTGATGGGCCTTGCCAGGGCAGGCAACGACAAGGAGGTGCTGCCCCTGCTGGCAGAGGGCGGCGCCTTATCGACTGCGCGCCTGGCAGCAACGGCCAGCATGGATAAACTGGTTGCCATTAACCGGGTACAGGCTGAATCTTTACACAACCAGGGAGATGCCACTCAGCTCAGTGCCACGTTATGGACGCTTGTATTAAGCGCCGTGGCCATTCTCCTGACCCTGGCTATCGGCGGTTTCCTGACGCGCAGCACCGCGGTACCCTTAGCGAAGATCACTGATGTAGCGATTCAAGTTGGCAAGGGCAACATGACATTGACGGTGCCTGTTGAGGCGCGTGCCGACGAAGTGGGTATGCTGGCCGAGGCGTTTCGTCAGATGCTCGAAAACCTGCGCCGCAATACGATGGACATCAGCGAAGGCAAGCGGTTGGAAGAAGAATTGCGCGGTTCGGCGCAGTATACACGCAACCTGATTGAGGCCAGCCTTGATCCCCTGGTGACGATCGGTCCGGACGGCAAGATCACCGATGCCAATAGCATGACAGAGCAGGTCACGGGCGTGCCGCGTGAGAGATTGGTCGGGAGTGACTTTGCCAATTTCTTCACCGAACCAGACAAGGCCCGGACAGGGTACCAACTGGTGTTCTCGCAAGGCATGGTGAAAGATTACCCACTCAGCATCCGGCACATCAATGGCCGCATCACGGATGTGCTCTATAACGCCAGCGTTTATCGCAATGCTGCCGGCGCTGTGCAGGGCATCTTCGCCTCGGCGCGCGATGTTACTGACCGCAAACAGAAAGACGACGAACTGCGCACTTATCGCGAGCAGTTGGAAGACATGGTTAAACGACGCACCGCCGCGTTAAGCCAGGTGCTCCTTGAGGCCAGGGAAATCACCAACGTGCTGGTCTCTTCGGCCAGCGAGATTCTCGCTGCGACAACTCAGGTAGCCTCCAGCTCCGCTGAAACTGCCGCGTCGATCAATGAAACGACAACCACCGTGGAAGAAGTACGCCAGGCGGCGCAGTTGTCCTCGCAGAAAGCGCAAAACGTGTCGGACAATGCGATGCGCATTGCCCAGGTATCGCAAAATGGTCTTAGCGCTGTGCAGGACTCCTCCATCGGTATGAATAACACGCGCGAACAGATGGAATTGATTGCGCAGACGATCGTGCGCCTGAGCGAGCAAAGTCAGTCCATCGGCGGCATTATTGCCTCTGTCACCGACCTTGCCAACCAGTCCAATATTCTGGCCGTAAACGCGGCTATTGAAGCAGCCCGGGCGGGTGAACAGGGCAAGGGCTTTTCGGTTGTGGCGCAAGAGATCAAGAGCCTGGCTGAACAATCCAAACAGGCTACTGCCCAGGTGCGCAACATTTTGAGCGATGTGCAGAAGGCCACCAACAATGCGGTGATTGCCACCGAACAGGGCAGCAAGGCGGTCGAGTCTGGCGTAAGGCAGTCGGCGCTGGCCGGTGAATCGATTCGAGCACTCACCGATAGCAGCGGTGAGGCCGTACAAGCTGCCGTCCAGATTGTGGCCTCCAGCAAGCAGCAGGTGCTGGGCATGGATCAGATCGGGGTGGCGATGGAGAGCATCAACCAGGCAGGCGCCCAGAATGCCAGCAGCATGAAGCAGATGGAAGTAGCCGCGCAGAACCTGCATCAGTTGGGCCAGAAACTCAAAGACCTGATCGAGCAGTTCAAGGTCTAAGGAGCGACGCACATGGAGGCGAAGGAACAGGCGTTTCTGGATCGGCTGCGCACGATGTTTCGGACTGAAGCCGAGGAGCACCTGCGTGTCCTCTCCGCCAGCCTGATCACACTAGAGCAATCGACTGCACCTGAGCAACGCACCGAGACGGTGGAAGCCATCTATCGCGAGGTGCATAGCATGAAGGGCGCCGCCCGATCGGTCAACCTGAAAGAGGTTGAATCGGTTTGCCAGGCGCTCGAAAGTGCGCTGAGCGCCCTGAAGCGCGCTGAGATTGCCTTTACGCCTGCGCTGGCGGATCTTTTGTTGAACGCCGTGGACAGCCTGACGCAACTTGTGGCGACGATGGGCGCGGACCGCACGTCAGCCGACAGAATCCGCCTGCGTGAGTTGAGCCGCCGGTTGACGGAGGCGTCTCAGAACACCATCGCGACACATGAACCCGCCCCACCGGTACTTGCGGACTCGTCAGAGATT
>CAIQQO010000165.1 GCA_903873965.1 uncultured bacterium | reverse complement strand
TGGGTGGCAGGTGTTATTGCAATGCTGCTGGCACAAGGGTGTTCGGCGCCTGGTGCGGCAGCGCCGCAGGCGTCGACGCAACGCACAGCGGTGATCACCAAGGGTACATTGACAGCGACTGTCAACGCCACAGGCAATATACAGCCTGAGGCGAACATTAAGATTAATTTTAGCCAGCCCGGTCGTGTGGCTGAGGTGCTGGTTAAAGATGGCGACAGTGTTAAGAAGGGCGATGTACTGGCCCGGCTCGATGCGACAGATCAGGAACTGGCGCTGGCCCAGGCACGGACGGCACTTGCTTCTGCTACTGCTGCCTATAGCCGCACGGTTGAAGGCCCGCGCCAAGCCGATATCGATGCTGCGCGCGCGGCTGTAACGGCTACTGTTGCAAGCTACTACAAAGTATTGAGTGGGGCGCAACCTGAGGACTATGCTGACGCCATAGCCGCTTTGCGTAATGCCGAGGCTGTCTTGAAGCAGGCGCAGGCTGCCTATGATCAGGCCAAACGTGCCAATCCCGCTGGTATCAACGGCAGCCCGGCTGCGCTTGGGCTGGAGCAGGCCACTAATGGTTATACGGCCGTGCGCGCTCGCTACGACAAGGCGGCGAAAGCGCCGGATAACAGCCAGATCAGCGCTGCCCAACAACAGGTCGAAATCGCTCGATCCAACCTCGATAAGCTGATGCAGCCAACGAAAACTTACGACATCGAACAGGTGCAGGCGCAGATGAAGCAGGCGCAGATTCAGATAGATCAGGCGCAACACAACATCGCCAGGGCTGACTTGACCGCGGCGCGTGATGGTGTGATTGCCACCGTGAATCTCAAGGTCGGTGAACTGGTCGCTGCACAGCAGTCAGTTGCTGCCGTGCTGCTTGTAGACTTGTCGAAGCTGCATATCAAGATCACGGTGGACGAGATCGACATTGCGCGTATTAAGCCCGGACAGGAAGTCATCGTCACATTGGATGCGATATCGGATACTGAGTTGAAGGGGCATATCGACCGCATCGCGCCGACCTCGGCCACTGTGAGCGGTGTAGTGACCTATGAAGTGATCGTGTTGCTGGATAAAACCGCGGAGGGGATCGTGCTTAAGGCAGGCATGACGGCGAATACGTCGATCGTGATGGATCGGCGCGAAAACGTCATTCTGGCGCCGAACTGGGCGGTACGCCGCGATAAAAAGACAGGCAAGAGTTTCATCACCATCAAGGTGGATGACAAGACAAGTAAAGAAGTTGAAGTAACGGTTGGATTGCGTAATGAGACTGTCAGTGAAATTCTGTCTGGCGTGGCTGAAGGGCAGGTGATTCTGGCGCCGCAGACTTCCAGCCTGATGAGTCAATGATCAAGAGGCCGGAAACTAGAAGTCCGAAGGTGTTAGATGCCAGAAGCCAGTGTTCAGAAAATTGAGGTCAGTCCCAAGGGGATACAGAGTCATACTAAGGGGATGCGAAGCCATGAACAGCGTGTGCCGGTGATTGACGCGCTGGATATTGCGAAGACCTACAAAATGGGTGATATTGAGGTGCGCGCGTTATGCGGCGTTAGCGTGCGTCTGTATGCGGGTGAACTGGCCGCCATTATGGGGCCGTCCGGTTCAGGCAAGTCGACATTGATGAATATCCTGGGCTGTCTTGATCAGTCCACGGCGGGATCGTACAAACTTGACGGCGTGGACGTTGACAAACTTAATGATAATCAGTTGGCTGCGATACGCAACCGCAAAATCGGCTTTGTGTTCCAGTCGTTCAACTTGCTGCGGCGCACACCGGCGATAGAGAATGTGGAGCAGCCGCTCATCTATGCGGGCATCGGATTGCGCGAACGGCGTGAACGCGCCAAGGCTGCACTTGAGGCTGTTGGATTGGGCGACCGTCTAAAACATCATGCCAATGAACTCTCTGGCGGGCAGCAGCAGCGTGTCGCCATTGCGCGCGCCATCGTCAGCCGCCCCTCGCTCATTCTGGCCGATGAACCGACTGGAAACCTGGACTCAAAGTCGGGCGCGGAGATCATGTGCCTTTTTCAACGCTTGAACGAAGACAGCGGCATTACTGTGATCTTCGTCACACACGACCAGCGAATTGCGTCGCACACGC
Source organism: uncultured bacterium (assembly GCA_903873965.1). Classification (GTDB taxonomy): domain Bacteria; phylum Chloroflexota; class Anaerolineae; order J036; family Brachytrichaceae; genus CAIXPS01. The sequence continues at coordinate 62,477 of CAIQQO010000165.1, read as the reverse complement.
GCCGCATCATCAGCATCGCGGATGGCAAACTTACCGGCGATGTAGCAGTTGATGACCAGATTCTGGCGTGTCCCGAAGAGGGCGTAGGGGCAACGCGTTAGTATGTACATTGTTGAAGTCATCCGGCTCTCGTTGCACACGCTGGTGGCGAACAAGATGCGCGCCATCCTGACTATGTTTGGCATCAGCATCGGCGTCGGCGCCGTTATTGCCTTGTTAGCTATTGGTAACGGTGTGCAGAGTTACATCACACAGCAGTTCACCAGTTCCGGCACCAACCTGATTGCCGTAATCCCCGGTCAGATTCAGCGAGGCGGCGGTGGTGGTAATCCGTTCGGGCCACAGGTCGCACTCGGTATGTCCGATTATCGCGCCGTGATAGGCAGTGTGCCGTTCATTCAAGACAGCGCCGTCGACTTCAGCGGCCTCGGTAACTTTACCTATGAGGCCAACCAGTCTGAATCAGCTTTGTCGGGCGTCACGCCGAGTTACAGCGCTGTACGCAACTGGAACACGCGCATCGGGCGGTTTATCGATGAGTCCGATTATGGTGGGCGTTCGCGCGTCGTGGTACTTGGTCAGACAATCGCCAATGATCTTTTCCCGGGTCTCGATCCACTTGACGAAGTGGTCAAAATCAACAATGTGCCGTTTCGGGTGATCGGCGTGATGGAAAGTAAGGGTTCGAGCTTTATAGGCGACCAGGACGCAACGGCTTTCATCCCGTTGACGACGGCGCAGGAACGGCTGTTTCAAGCTAACGCACAGACGAAAGGGGGAGACAGGCGCATCAGTTCGATTTATCTGCAAGTGCAGGATGATGGCGCGCGCCCGCTGGTAACGGCGGCTGTGGCGTCGTTATTGCGCGAGCGTCACCGAATTGCGCCGGATGATCCCAACGATTTCTCGGTGGTCAGCCAGACTGAGCTGATTAACGCATTTGGCGCGATTACGGATGTACTGACCGTGTTCCTCGGCGCGATTGCGGCCATTTCGCTACTGGTCGGCGGTATTGGGATCATGAATATCATGCTCGTTAGCGTAACCGAACGCACGCGCGAAATCGGATTGCGCAAGGCCATCGGCGCTACATCAAGCGCGATACTGGCACAGTTCCTGGCGGAAGCGATGTTTCTATCGCTGATGGGCGGGCTCATCGGTATCGCTATCGGTGTGGGCGGTGCATATGCCGTGTCGCGCCTTGCGGATATTCGGCCCGAAGTGCAGCTAAGCGCGGTCGCGCTGGCCGTGGGGTTTTCACTGGCCGTCGGGCTTTTCTTTGGTATTTATCCCGCCCGTCGCGCAAGTAAGTTGAATCCTATTGATGCACTGCGATTTGAATAATCCAGTGCCTACTAAAGAACACCAAGCCGTCCTAAAGGACACAAAGCCGTATGCTTAGAGAAAATCTTCGAGTTGCGATGCGTGCGCTGGCGGCCAATAAGTTGCGCAGTGTATTGACGACGCTGGGTATCGTGATCGGCGTTGCAGCGGTGATTGCGCTGGTTGCTGCCGGGAACGGCGTGAGTAAGTTCATCAACCAGCAATTTGAGGCGCAGGGATCGAACCTGGTGTATGTGTTTGCCGCGCGCATTGATATCAAGGGTGGGGCAAATCGATCAGGTTTTCTGGGTGGCCCGCCCAATGCGAGGTCGGGTATTGCCGCCTCACTTACTGAGGCTGACGCTCAGGCGATGAATGACCGTTCACTGATACCAGACGCCACGATTGTCGCACCTGTCGTCAGCGGTTCTGCGCGCGCCTATGCCGGGGCGCACAAATATGCGGCGCGCGTGCGTGGTACTGTGCCGGATTATCGGTCATTCAACAACTGGGGCACGATTTATGGCGACTGGTTTAACGAGCAGGACTATGCCAGCCGCTCGCGCGTTGCAGTACTGGGAAGCTATGCCTATCAACAACTATTCCCGGATGGCGGCGACCCGACCGGTTCTGAAGTGCGCCTCAACGAGGTATCATTCAAAATCACAGGCGTGCTGCGCGCCCGGACTGATAGTCAGCCTGGCAGCGAAGATGACACCATCATCATCCCATTGACGACTGCGCGCGATCGACTGTTCCCGTCACGCAATTCCAAAGGCCAGCCACTTATCGGCATTGTGCTTGTGCAGGCAGTCTCAAAAGAGCGTGTCAATGCCGCGGCGCAAGAAGTGAAGGATTTGCTGCGACAGCGCCACAACATTGCGTTTGAGGGAGAGGATGATTTCTCGGTGGCCACCCAGCAAGATCTGCAAGATACCGTTGGTGCTATCACAGGCGTAGTGACGATCTTCCTGGCTGCGATTGCGGCTATCTCGCTGATCGTCGGCGGTATCGGGATCATGAACATTATGCTTGTCAGCGTGACCGAACGGACGCGCGAAATCGGTCTGCGGAAAGCGATTGGCGCGCGCTCGTCTGTCATCCTGATCCAATTCCTGCTCGAATCAGTCACCCTCTCGCTGATTGGGGGATTGATGGGCATTGCGCTTGGCTGGGGTATGGCTACACTCGTCTCGGTTGTTTCCAACAATTCATTTCAAGCCGTGGTCACCCCCGATGCGATTGTGCTCGCGGTCGGTTTCTCGGCGCTGGTAGGGATCGTGTTTGGCGTTTATCCCGCTGCGCGCGCAGCGCGGCTCAACCCAATCGAGGCGCTGAGATTTGAGTGATGTTTCAGGTCAGACTATGGATGCCACTTCGGTGGTGGTTTCTATCGTCACCGATGTTTTCGCGCACTCGCTGGCAGGTCATCCGTATGAGACTTGTCTGGCAGTGCAGAAAGCAGCCGGACTGGCAGGTTGTAACCATGCGGCTGCTGTGCCAGTCAGCTGCCCGATTCGCCCATTGCCGGATGGATGGTCGGCCTGCCTTCACTACACGCTCCTCCCAAAGGATCGGATCGGGGTGTTGCGAGATGCCATATCTGTATTACCGCTTGCATTTGACATTGTCGCGTATATGCAGTCAGTGCGGGCTCGCTATCGGGCACAACCGATAGTGGTTTATTACGAATGGTTTAAGCCGCCCACGCTTGCAGCGTTTATGCTTGCCATGCTGTTCACTATCATCACCGAGATGGTTTCAGCAACTGAGGCGACATCACACCAGACGACGGTCTGGCTATGCGTCAAAGGTCGCATCGATTTGGCGCCGGGTAGCGGTTTATATCGCTTTATCATTCGCCTGCTGCGCGCAGGGCTGGGTGATGCACGGCTGCGGGTTCACAATGACAACGCGCATGCGATACCTGCCGTGAGTACGTGGCTGGGCATGCCGGTCTATCCGATCCCAATCCCACATACAGCAGAGACGCACACGGGTAAATTGAGTCATGCCATGGAGGCAGCCCGCCACGATGGACAAGTGGGTTCCACCATTACCAAGGTGGCATCATCGGAGGACTCTCCCTCGGTTGTAGTGTGCTGGTGGCCGGGCAGTCCCAGTGCAGGCAAAGGCTGGGATGAAGTACGGCGATTGGTCGCGTCAACAGCCGAGGTGGCATTAGCGCCATGGGCAGGTCAGATTGTCATTGCGGCAGCTGAGGCAGCCGGACTTGTTCAAGTGCATGGCGGTTGTCACATTATTCAGATTGCGGACGAATTGTTGCACGACGACTACCGCGCCGCATTATTCAGTTGCGATGTCGTGCTGTTACCCTATCATTCAGTGCCCTATAAACATCGCACATCGGGTATTTTTGTCGAAGCTGTGGTGGCGGGCAGACTCCCTGTTGCTAGCGCAGATACCTGGTTGGCCGATGAACTGCGCGCATATCATCTCGACGAACTGGTAATCGACTGGTCGTGTCATGACCTCCCCATGGAGATTATGCGTCTTGTAAGAAATGTTCAAGTTCGGCGTAACCTTGAACACATGACTGAGGCCTATCGCCGTTATCACAGCCCGGCCGGGCTGGCGATGATTTTCAAGCAACTTCACATGGATACCCTCTTCTGAAATCCATCCAAAAGGATGCCGGTCTGTCCTGAAGGGCGCAGAGATGTCGAAGTGGCTTCACTGAACTGATGACTCCTATAATATCGCGAGTATGTTCGAGTCACTTACTGCCATCACCGTGATCGCTCTGGGCAAGCTGGGCTTATGCCTGGCGTTGTGCCTGGCAGAGCGTGGTTTTAATGTTCTCGGTGTCGACATTGACGAGCAACGAGTGAATCAGGTTAACCATGGCGTCGCACCATGGTATGAGCCGGGACTAGCCGAGTTACTTGCGCGGTATACAACCGGAAGCCACCTCGGGGGCGGCTCATTTCGCGCCACTACGCAGCATGCGCAAGCGTTGACACATGGCGATTGCACCATCGTACTTGTTCCGACACCGCAAGAGAGTGATGGCGATTTCAGCACCCGGTATGTCGAGTCAGCACTCGCTGCGTTGGCGCAGTCACTCACCGAAAAGCACCTGTTCATCCTGAGCAGTACAGTGCTGCCTGGTACACTCGATGGCGTGATCATCCCGTTGATTGAACGTGTCTCCGGGCTGCGGTTGAATGAAGGTTTTGGCGTGTGCTATGTTCCTGATTTTGTCGCGCTGGGCAACGTCATCAACGATTTTCTGCGACCTGACCTCGTGGTGATTGGTGAGAGCGCTGCCGTTTATGGCGATGTCGTGGCAACGATCTATCAGCGTCTGTGCCTGAATCAGCCGGCGATTTCGCGCATGTCACTCATCAGCGCCGAATTGGCTAAGGTGAGTCTGAATGCCTATATCACGATGAAGATCAGCTTTGCCAATACACTGGCCAACCTGTGTGAGTGTATCCCGGGTGCGGATGTTGATGCGATTACGCAGGCCATCGGCGCCGATCGACGCATATCACCACACTACCTGCGTGGTGGAACAGCCTTTGGCGGATCTTGCTTTCCGCGCGATGTGTCAGCTTTCCTGCGCCTGGCGGAGGTGCAAGGAACGCAAGCTGAACTACAGAGGATTACAACCAGGTTGCTTATGTGCGCCGGCTGCTACAAGCAGGACAGCCTGTGCCGCCCTATGAAGTTGTTTTGCGATCAAAGGCGGCAAACGCATAGAGTTTGAGGTCCACCTGGACTCAGTCACTATTGCGGGCGAACGTATGCACATGACATCCCTGATATCGAACGCGCTGAAGTATTCGCCAGAAGGTACCACAGTGGATGTGTCGTTGGCGGTGCACAAAATGATGATAGAACTTCGTGCGAGTGATCACGGTATTGGGATTCCGGCGCAGGATGTGCCTAACCTGTTCCAGCCGTTTCACAGAGGCGCCAACATCAACGCGATACCGGGTACCGGTCTAGGGCTGAGTATTGCAAAAAATGTCGTGAAACTGCATGGCGGCGACATTACAGTCGAAAGTGTCGTTGGGAAGGGAACGACCTTCGTCGTCAAGCTGCCCTTGGAACAGGCGCAGCCTGCGTTGGCGTAGACGCGGAAGCCACCAAGTTGCTATGTGTCCGTCCCTCTGACAACCAAGGATGCCTTCCGGGTGACATTACAGATCGGTTTCCTTTAGGACGGCTCGGACCAGGCGCTTCGCCAGTAATTTTGGAGTACTTGCCTCAATCACCAGATCCGTCGCATGGTGAAAGCGCATGAAATCACGCAAGGCGCCAGCTATTGCCCCGATCAATGTATCGTCTGCCTTCACCTTCGGTTCGAGGTAGATGGCCTTGATGCGTAATACACCTGTAGCCCGTTCCAGCTTAGGATCAAACCGGCCCACAAAGCGATCCTTGTGCAGGATGGGCAAAGAGAAATAGCCATATTGGCGTTTCTCCTGCGGAAGATAGGCTTCGAGTGACTGGCGGAAGCCCCAGAACGCGACATCGCGTCGTGGCACCCATAGCAAATTGTCAAACGGGCTGATGAACGTAGTGCGTTCGGCTTTCATCGTACCGTCAACCGCCTGCTGCAATGCGTCGAGGTGATCACGATGCAGCACCAGTGTGTGCGTCTCGCCGTCTGCCAGCATCGCTTGCGCTTGAACCGCTGTGCCTTCGTCAATCAGTTGCTTGAGTAAAGCGGCGGCTTCGGCGCGTTTGAAGCCCTGTACCATCGTACCAGCCAGTTTCGGATCGCAGATGCCATGCGCTTTCAGCGAACGTTCGAGCCAGTACCTCTGCATCTCGTCATGTGTCGGCATGCGGGTGTCGACCCACGCGGGCAAGACGCGTTCGGGTAAGTCATACAATCGCTGAAAGTTGACGCGACCGGCGATCATCAAACGTCCCTCGTTGAAAAGATGCTCCAGAGCCTGTTTGGCCGGTTTCCAGTTCCACCACGACCCCGCGCGCTTCTCCTTGTGCTCAAAGTCTGCCCCGCGTAACGCACCTTCATCCGTGATGCGCTTCATGACGGCATCCAGCAACGCTTTGTTCTCAGGCACATCAGCCCACTCGCGCCGCCATCCGTCGGTATTGCGATACCAATGCATGACTGGCAGACGATATCGATAGTCGCGCATCGGAATCAAGCAGGCGGCATGCAACCAATACTCGAACAAGCGCTGGTTTGACTGAAGTTCATCAAACGTGGCGATTTCGTATGTGCCCAGGCGGCTCCACAACGCAAGATATTGGCTGCGGTGCACCATCTGCAGTGTGTCGATCTGCACGCAGCCTATACCGTCGATAGTGTTGAAGATGACATCGGAGGAAGCAACCCGTGTTGAATCCACATCCGACGTTTCTTTTAAGGTGCCTTCCTCCGTGGCATTAATGCCTGATGCCAGTCCCTGTGCGTGTAATGCCAGCGTTCGAACGGCATGAAGCGGGAATATGGTGGAGGAACTCACATTGAAAACCCGTTAGCCTCGTCCACCATCGCCAGATAGTTCTCAACGGGTACATAGCTCGGGATCGAATTACCTGATCCAATCGCATACCGACCACGGCTGCCACACGTCTCCATCAGGAAACGCGCATGCTTGCGCACATCGTCCGGCGTGCCGGCTGCCAAAATGTTCAGGTCAATCCCGCCCAGTACTCCGATGCGACTGCCGTATCTGGCTTGAAAGTCCTGCACCGGGATGATCCCATCTTCATACGAGTGCTTGGCGTCGATCTTGATATCGTTGATTAGGTCTTCCATGATTGTGCCCAGGTTGCCGCACGAATGCAGAAAATAGGGCAGATCTTTCGCATGCGTCATCGCCGCGATGCGCTTGTGCCAAGGTAGACAGTATTTGCGCAGGGCGTCCGGGTGGATCAACGTTCCTGTCCGGAAGCCCATGTCGTCGCCGGGGAAAATGGCGATCAAGTGATCAAGATCGAGCAAATGTTCGTAGAACTGGATGAGCAGGTTGCCGATCTTATCGCTGATCGCCTGAACCAGGTCGGGCGTATCATATAACGCCATCGAAAGCCCTTCCATCGACATGATGAACGACAGGTGCTCAAAGATGCCGGCGGCGTGACAACTGATCAGTCCCATGCCTTCGGGCAAGTGGTTGTTGATGTATTCGAACGGATAGAAGTCGAAATCCTCTACGCGTGGCCAGGTGAACTTGTCGAAATCTTCCCATGTCATGATCGTGCCATGGTGTTCATCAGGCCATTGGCGTTGCTTGTCCGGACCCATAGTGGCATCAGGCGCGCCAAATTTGATCTCGTCGAACGGCAGGCCACGTTCGAAACGCACAAAGTCGTAACCGAGTCGATACCAGAATTGGATGAAGTTATCAAGCGCTGCATGCTGCGATGCGCGATCTGCCCCTTCTATCACCCACTGGCGTCCAAGGATCTCGGTCGTGATCGGCTTAGCCAGCACATCGTCGACGAGATACTCAACCAGCGGGACGCGCGTACTTTTGGTGCGCCCCAGGATCATGTCGATGAACTCGGTTGCATTTGGTTTTGGTTGTGTCAGAGGTAGGTTCTTGAACATTGCAGTGCATCCTTTGGATGGTGTGTCGTGTCGTATCTTCAGTAAATCAATCGTCCCGAAGGGATATAGAGAGTTTTTTTACTAAAAGTTAGCGCCTGCCGCGTCCCGATCAATCAGCCATGTCACTTCGCCGTTAACAGGTGCGACGAGTTGTGATGGCAGCACATCTGGTAGATGTGGGCCACGTACCACGCGATCAAGTACGGATGTTTTGCCCTTGCCGCTGACGAGGAAGGCGACGTGATTGGCTGCGTTGATCAGTTTTGGGGTGAACGTAATACGCTGCATGTTCACCTTGGGTACAAAGTGCGCGATGACCAGTCGGTCGGCCGGCACATCGCCCAGCGTACCGGGGAACAGCGATGCTGTGTGGCCATCATCGCCTATGCCAAGGAGGATCAAGTCAAAAACCGGCGGCGCCCCGATCGACGCCAGAATATCCGCCTCGTACTGTGCCGCATCTGTCCTTGCAGCTTCGAGCAGAGTGAACTGATCTCCATCACCGGGGTTCACCGAAACGAGGTGCAGTCTGTTGACTGGCGTCGCATGGACGTTGGATGCTGGGATAGGGACTTTACTGATCATCACCTCATAGGCCATTCGGTAGTTGCTGTCAGGATGATCCAGCGGCACAAACCGCTCATCGCTCCACCACAGGTGTACAAGCGACCAGTCGAATTGCGCGGCATAGTCAGACGTTGCGAGTAACTGAAACAGCGACTTGGGCGTGCTACCACCGCTCAACGCCATGTGAAACACGCCGCGTGCATCAACCGCATCGTGATACAACCTGAGGCAATGTGCAGCCGCAGCATGCATTAAAACTGTAGCGTCACTGGAAACCAATATAGCCATGCTCATCCCTAACTTAAGGACGCAGAGCCGTTTTGCGTCCTGTATCTGATCCTGTCCTTAAAGCACACGCCACTGCCGACCATCGGCTTTGATAAAGTCATCAGCCTGCTTCGGACCCCATGTGCCGGCGCGATACAGTTCGATGAATGAACCGCTACCACTATTCCAGCGATCGAAGACCGAATCGAGCAGCGACCAAGCAGTCTCCACTTCATCGCTGCGTGTGAATAGCGTCGAATCACCCAGCATGCAGTCGAGGATCAACCGTTCGTAGGCGTCGGGCGCCGGCACATCAAACGACGTGCCGTATTTGAAGTCCATGATGACTGGGCGGATATTTTCACCGCTGCCGGGCACTTTTGAGCCAAATTTGAGCGAAATCCCTTCGTCAGGCTGAATGTTCAATGCCAGCGTGTTAGGCTCGATTTGCTGCCCCATAGTATCGCTGAACAACAGCAATGGCGGCATCTTGAACGTGATAGCGATTTCCGACACGCGCTTCGGCAGGCGCTTCCCGCTGCGGATGTAAAACGGTACGCCGGCCCAGCGCCAGTTATCGATCAATACTTTCATCGCTAGATAGGTTTCTGTTGTTGACTCTGGCGGGACGCCTTCTTCCTGCGTGTAGCCTTGCGCCAGCGATTTGCCTACTTTACCCGGTCCATATTGGCCACGAATGGTGCCGTCACCGCGGGTCGTGTCGACACGCAATGCTTTCAGCACCTTTACTTTCTCGTTTCGCACGGCGTCGGCGGAGAACTCTACCGGCGGTTCCATGGCGGTCAAAGCCACGAGCTGCAACATGTGATTCTGGATGATGTCGCGGATGACGCCGGCATGGTCGTAGTACGAACCACGGCTCCCAACGCCAATGTCCTCGGCCACGGTGATCTGTACGTGGTCAATATAACGCCGGTTCCATATCGGTTCATAGATGCCGTTGGCAAAGCGGAACACCAGGATATTCTGCACCGTTTCCTTGCCCAGGTAGTGATCAATGCGGTAAATCTGCTCTTCGCGGAAGTACTTGTGCGTATGCGTATTCAGATCGCGCGCCGATGCCAGATCGTGGCCGAATGGCTTTTCCACGATGATGCGCGCCCATGCCCCTTCGAAGTTCTTACACAACGAGCTTTCGCCGATGTGCTCGATAATGGTGGGGTAGGCCTCGGGTGGCGTGGCCAGGTAATACAGCCGATTCCCCTTTGTGTCGTGCGCTCCGTCAATTTCGCGCAGGCGTTCGTTTAGTTTTTCGTAGTCATCCGGATTGCCGTAATCGCTCTGCGCATAGTGCAAGCGCTGGGCGAATTCGGCCCAGATAGCCTCGTCGATCGGCTTGGTGCGCGAAAATTCTTTCACGGCTTCGTACATTTCTGCCCGATACGATTCGTCAGTCTTGGGTTTGCGCGCAAAACCAATCACGGCGAAGTTTTTGGGCAGAAAGCCGTCGACATCCAGGTTGTAAAGCGCCGGGATCAATTTGCGGTTTGTCAGGTCGCCTGATGCGCCGAAGATAACCATCGTGCATGCATCAGGATATCGATTAGTACTAGCAGCCATAGTTTATTTATCCTATGAGATATAGAAGACAGAGGTCTGAATCACGGAACACACGGATTACTGAGCTTTACGGATACTATAGTCCGATGCTGGAAGCTAGAGCCCAGAAGCTTAACTACAGGTCGCCCCTTTCCGTCTGACATCTAGCTTCTCTGTTCCGATCACGTTTCACGTGTTCCGTTTCATTTGACCGGTTTTGGGCCACGCTTTCCGGGCTTGCGGCGCACGATTTTAGCTTTAAGGCTGCGCCTTGTTCCGGCCTTTGCGGTACCGCGGGCTTTTCGCGCTGTTCCTTTGACGGTTTGTATGAGTTTTTTCAGGCCGGCGATCACATCGCGCCCGAGATGGAGTCGAATAACGCGCCGGTTGTGGGCCAGAAGTGTTTCATAATCACCCAGTGCCTGTGCGCGGACAAGCGTGCCGAAGGTATATGGATCGCCGGGAATCGCCACATCTTCCTCGACGTCATAGGTGAGTTGGACGGCAACAACGTTACTGGCTCCTCCCTTATGCATTTGACCGGTGCTGTGCAGGAATTGCGGACCGAATCCCAACGTTACAGGCAGTCCGCTTCGCGTGCTGATGGCTGTGCGCAGTTTAACCAGTTCTGCCACGGCGTCGCCCGTGATCGGTGTATATGCTTGTAGCGCCACGTAATCACCCTGTTTTGCGTTCCGTAGGAATTTGTTGATCTGGGCATTGGCCGATTTGCTGCTCTGCTCGATGGAAAAGCTGCCGTGTGCCTCATACTCATCCAGCAACCGCTTTGTGCATACTTTGCCCTCGGCCACATTCGGTTCATCAAACGGGTCCACGCCGATCACCACGCCCAGAACAGCGGAGGCATACTCCCAACGGAAGAATTCGGCTGCGATATCATATTCGTCATTAAGGCGTAGTTCGATGACTGGCATCTTGGCGCGCTTGAGTGAAGCGACCAACTTGTCATGGGTCTGGTCGTCGCCCAGCTTCAGACTCACAAAAACGCGATCATCGCTCAGTTTGGATATTGGCCCCTTGTAGTGCTCCATCTCGCCGACGATCGGGATGATACCGCGATCTTGTTTACCTGTGCTTTCCGCTATCAGCGCTTCGATCCACTCACCGAGGGCCGCTATGCCGGGCGAGATCAAGAGATTGACTTTGTCCCGTCCAGCCAGACCGAGCCCACCGAGTTGTGCACCGAGCCATATGCCCGGGTTGATATTGCCGTCACTCTTGCACCAGTCGGCCATACAGTTGGCCCGTTGTAACAATCGCGCCGTGTCGATGCCATTCAGCGCCGCTGGTACCAGGCCAAAATAGGACAGCGCCGAGTATCGTCCACCGATGTCGGCCGGATTGACGAACACCTTACGGAATCCCTCTGAAGCCGCCATTCTCTGCAAGCTGGTGCCGTCATCAGTGATGGCGATAAAGTGCTGCCCGGCGGCATCTGCGGCAAAGACATCGATTTTGGCGCGGAAGTATTTGTAGAACGAATTCATTTCAACCGTACCACCCGACTTACTCGACACGATAAAGAGCGTTTTAGCGAGGTCTAAATCCTTCTCCACTTCGCAAATTGAGATCGGGTCTGTCGTGTCCAGAACGTGCAGGTGTAGTCCAATGCTTTGTCCCCCGAATATTTTGCTGAACAGGTCAGGCGCAAGTGAACTACCGCCCATGCCGAGAACTACGGCATCTGTCAATCCGGACGCTTTGACGTCGTCGACGAAGGCTGCCAGCTCAACCAGTCGCTTCTGCATGGCATCGATCACAGATAGCCAGCCCAGTCGGTTTGAAATAACCTTGATGTGCGAAGGATCATTGGTCCAGAGTGATGCGTCGCGATTCCACACCCGTGTTGCGGCTTTCATCTTGACCAATTCGTCCATGTAGCCATGTGCGATGCCAATATTCGTGCCAAAGCCCTGTGCAAGCCACTCGGCTCTTTTATTCTCAATCGATTTCAACAGGGATTTGAACGCATCAGCAAACAGGCCGACGCCGTCATCCTGCAGTTTCTGCCACACTGCCGGCATCGATATCCCGGCGGCCGTGATGCTGTCCAGAACGCGATGCGCACCCGCGTAATCTGCGTCGAGTGTCGGTAATGCCTTGCCATGATCGCGGAATGCTTTTAACGTGGCTGGCGGCACAGTGTCGACTGTATCAGGACCGATCAAGGCATCCACGTAGTAGGTATCGAGCAGCGCAGGATTTTTCGTGCTCGTGCTAGCCCATAGCACCCGCTGTGGGCGCGCTCCTTTTTTAACCAGCACCTGCCATTCCGGTTCGGCTGTAATGCGTTTGAACAGCTCATAAGCCAGTTTGCCATTGGCAATCGCCGCCTTGCCCTTCAATGCGCTTAAGCGGGTCTTCAGTTCTTTGTCGTGATCATGCAATGCGGTGATCTTGTCATCCAACAACTTGTCTACAAGTACGTCGACGCGGCTGATAAAGAATGAAGCGACCGATGAAATATTGAGTGTTTGTCCGCGATCAGCACGTGTTTTAATCGCCGCGATGTAAGCGCGTGCAACGGCTTCGTAACCATCCAGCGAAAAGATCATGGTGACATTGACGTTGATACCGTCTTCGATCAGAGTCTGGATGGCCGGTATCCCCTCTGAGGTAGCTGGCACTTTGATCATCAGGTTGTGGCGTCCGACAGCTTTGTGTAGTCGACGCGCCTCGGCTACCGTCGCTGCGCTATCATGCGCCAAGTCGGGGGCAACCTCAAGACTGATATAACCATCGACTCCAGCAGATTGCTCGTAAACCGGTTCAAGGATGTCGGCCGCGGCTTGAATATCTGCAATAGCCAGTTGCTCATAGATGCTTTTGGTGTCTATATCCTCAGCGGCCAAATCGACAAATTGGGCATCGTAATCGGCGCTGTTGGCTATAGCTTTCTCGAAGATCGTCGGATTTGAGGTGACGCCAAGTACTCCATACTCAGAAATCAATTTTTGTAACTCGCCCGACTTGATAATCCCGCGCTGAATGTTGTCGTACCAGAAACTTTGGCCGAATTTTTGAACTTCAGTATTAGGATTTCCGTTAAACTCACTCATATTCCGTTCTCCAAAGCTCCTCTTAGTATAAGGATTGTCACACTGTTTTGACAATATTGCTAGACAACCACTATTCGAGTGCCTGCATCGGGCGTGTAATTCATGGTATACCGCTCCACCGGATCGTTGGCTGGCAACGTCCAACGCCATATCCAGTGGGCATTTGGGGAGGGTACATTTATACACCCGTGGCTGCGTTGCACGCCATAGTCGTTATGCCAGTATGTGCCGTGGAAAGCGATGCCATTTCCGACGAAGTAACTGACCCATGGGATGCCCGGCAGGTCATAATAATCTGAGTCACCAGCGCGCCCGCCATACATATGTTGGGCCGGCGTTTTGCGGAAAACCGAGAAATTCCCGGTAGGGGTGGCAAAGTTGCCCTTATCTCCGAGGTCTGTAAAAACTGCGCCAGTTGCGGTGCGACTCGAAAAGACCTCAACATCCTTTTCGAATGCATGTAAGCGCTGTTCACGCAGGTTGACCACGATTTTCTTGTCGGCAGGGCTGACATCTGGTGAAGAAGGATTGAATTCCTCCTTCGGGATGACGCGCAAGTGTTTGCCGTTTACATAATATTGTCCTGGAAACGATTCGTCATCAATCTGGTACCACAAATCGCTGCTGTTGATATCGCGCGATTTGACGACGTTGATTACTTTGTACACTGTACCGCCATAATAGCGATATTTCGTGCGTGGGCTGTCATTTGATGGACCGGAGCGCGAGTCTGTATAGGGGACGGTGACCTCACCCCAGAACCCCTCTGTCCCTGCTGTGGTCAATGGCGTGTTCATCTTCCATTCGACCGGGTGGATGAGGGCTGAATGGACATAGCCACCTTCAACTTCGTACCAGAATTTATTGTGCCAGTTTCCCGAATCCGTTTCCATCTCCGCATAGATGGGCAGGACTTCGTCCGGCATCAATACTTTAAGCAGTTTGGCATCAAGGTTGGGCTCTGCGCGCACTGCCACACCGTAGTTGATAGCGCGAGCATAGCTAATGATGGGACGTTTAACGGCCGCGGCAGTGTCCAGTCCATCCATATAGTGGTTGATCTGCGACAATGGCGGCAGTAGCGCTCTGCTCATAAGCACAGAACTTAACTTAAGAAACATGCGGCGATTCACTTTTATCACGCCTGTGATTGTCGCCGCTTATGGGTGTTTCATCAAGAGGTTAGTGGCAAGTGGTAGGATATGAAGTGGCTCTGCGTCCCACTGGGAACTTGCCGGACTATCGGGTTGTTGGGTGGTATTACAATCAAATCGGATGGTTGATACTGATACTCTACTCATCATCTTCTCAGGAGTGCTGCTCGCTGTTATCGTAGCGTGGGCAGTCGTTTTTGCCGTCGCTGAGCGATTCAAGAGACGTTATCTGGTTGCATATTCTGGTATCACCATTGCCTTGCAGGAGGCGTATGATCACCTTCAGGCGCTTCGCCAGTTTGCTTTACATGCTCCCTCGGATAATGATCCACCCTATGGCCCACTTGTCGCTGAGCTGAATGTCCGACTTGACCGCGCACATGAAGGCAATCGAGCCTGCGTTGCACAGGCGGATGTGCTGGCACATGGTCAACCCTTAGTCCCTGCGCGCTTACAGGACATGCTTATTCTTGCGCCTTCTCAGATGAGACCGTGGCGCAACCATCTTGCCCTAGTACAACAACTGGCTGTTAAGGTTGAGTCAATGCAGCAGTTAATCGGGGATGCGCTGCACCAATGCAATGAGATTCATGGGTTGCCCGTCACAATGGCTGGTCGGGTGCGCAGTATCTGGAATGCACAGGATCGCATCGCCAAAATTGTGCAGTTGCTGCAGTTGTGCGGCGTCAATGGCGAAGCGCTCGATACCGTCGCTGCTTCGGCGCAATCGTATCGGCAGGTGTTGACCCAGTTGCCAGAATACTACCGGCAGGATTCTGATGATGTCGTGATGGCCAATGCCACAGTGGATACAGTGCGAGATGCATGGCAGAAAGTCGGGCTTGTCGAACGACCAGTATACGAGGCGCTTCGCCGCGTGCAAGGCTGGCAAACGTCTTACGACGAAGCAAAGAACATGATTGGAGTGCTCGAATCGGAACTGGCTGCGGGTGAACTCGTGCTGAAGCAACTTCCAGACTCCATCGATGCCAGCCGTCATTCAGCTGAATTCGAAGAATTGCGTGACACTACGGGTGTGATTCAGTCGACGTGGCGCGTCCCTGATGTGCAACATCTGTCCGATTTAGCGAGTGCAGCCTCATTGCAAACCACAGCCATTCAGCAGTGGACAGTTGGTGTTATGTCGGTTCACAAGACATTTCAGGGTCTGGAACAGGCTATTATGGCTAACGCCAAGCTGATAGACAGCATTGATGGCATGATGGTTGAGCTGGCGAAGCCGCCATTGATTGCCCACGACACGTCATCTCCCGGAAATGGCTCAGCGTCCCATCGGGATGTGCAGCGTAGGTCTCTGTGCTGTGTGGCATGGCATGGAAGCGCCGAAGAATTGCAGCAGTTGCGAACGCTGCATGCGGCGATTGGCGCTACAACACTTTCGCGCGATGCCATTAAGCTGGCTGTTGACCTGGATCGCGCGCTTGATCTCGGCTCGCGTGCAGACGCACTCGAAGTGCATATTCATGACGTGCGCGACAGTCATCGCCAGTTAATGACGCTTATCGAAACACCCGAGTTGAAGACGCGCGATAAGTGGTTTCATGAGGTTGCAGCGGTTCATATTGACGTTTCGAACTATTCGCGTGACAACTGGACTGATCAGGACGCTGTGTCCACGCTGAAAACAGACGCCATGTCGTTGCTCAAGCGTGAACAGGATTTACGCCCACTAACGAACAGCGATGCTGTTTCTGAAGATGATATTGAGAGTTGGATCGTACATGCCGGCGGCTATGTGCGCGAGCGGCGCGTCCTGCAAGCACGGCTGGAGAGTATTGCGCGAAAGCTGTTGGACATGTTGCGTACCGAGAAAGCTGCACAGTCCGATATCATGCAAATGCAGGCAGTGCTGGGTAAACTGGATCATGCCATTGCCTCAGGGAACCTGAGCGCGTCGGCAGTTCAGGGTGCATGGAATGAAACGATGTCGTTGCGTGATGATGGTCGGCGCCTGGCCGATATGCTCGAAGACCGCGCCAATGGCATCGTGGCGGAAAAGGCCGCGGCGGTAGCGCAGTGGCAGCAGGATTGCATCGATGGCGTGACTGCGCTGTTGTCGGCGATGAAAGCTGAAGCGGAAACCTCCCGCCAGAATCTGGCGGCGCAGGTTGAAGCGCTAGTCGAGATCGCACCCCTTGATACAGAACCGAGCATGATGACCGCCAAGCAATTACTGAATGAAGTGCAGGCTCGCCTGATTGGAGCGAAGCCCAATCCCGGAGGCAGCGGATCGCAAATGGCTCTGCACCCTCTTGGGATCGATATGAATGCCCTGACTGCCTTGGTCGAGTTGGTCAATAGTACCTATACACGCTGCATGCGCCTGTCCGAAGCGCTCGATGAACTTGAGCATCGCATCGTGGCACAGCTTGATCCTCGCGTTACGCGCCTGGACGCAGCGCATGCGGCTGCCGTCGATACACTCAAAGAACTGCAGGCGTTGCAGCGCACTATCCCGCCAGTGAAACCGCTGCAGGTGACGTGCGAGGAAGCAGATCAGATGAACGAGCTATTCAACCAGGCTGAAGCCGGTCTGGAGGACATGACCGCCAACGGTCGTACACTCAAGTCGGTCGTCAGTCGTCTGGATGGCCTGATCCAGCAGTTTCAGCATGTTGCTAACCATGGCGCCGGTGCGCAGGCCGATGTCGAACAAGACCTAGCCCGCTTGCGGAATGTCTGGGAACAATACAACCAGTGGACGCGCCAACTCAGGCGTTTTCATGAGATACAAGCAAAAACCGATCGCGAGTTGCTCGATGAAGTGGAAAGCCGAATGGTGGAGGTCGATCAGTATATCCAGGACATCCAGCGAAGATATAAAGGCCGTGCGCTTTCACTCGATGCCGCTTCCCGCGAATTGGAGAATTTGCTCAAGAGTACCTGCCGTGGCATCGAGGTGCAACGTGCCACTGGCGTGGAAGTCATTTCACCGCAGACAATCATGAATGCATAAGCGTGGCTTACTGTATCTCAGTGATAGCTTTGCATTCCTTTGGGAGTGCCACAATCCTGCCGCGCTGCTGCTCAAGCCATTCACCGATGCCACGCACCAACGCTTCGGATGTGGACTCTTTTGCAACGACGATGAATCCACTCCAGATGTCCCAATCCAGCCCGATGCGGATATCGCCCAACCACCAGTCTCGAAAGAGCCCATCAAATCCGTCGACCAGGTGATCGGTTGACGTGAGGTAAAAGTGCTCAACGATCATGTAGCTGACGATCATGTACATTGAGCTATCGAGAGTGTAAACCTCGTAACACAACCGATCGGATGCGTCACGGGTAAAAATCCCAAGCGTGATGCTCAGCATCTCCCTGGGGGAACCTGAGGTAGTCACGTATCAGTTCATACTTACAGTGGCGTGAATCGAGGCTGCGTCGGGTAGACCAGGAGCAGCCTCGATGTCTCTTTAGAGTTGGATTAGCTCTTCAGCGCAGCGCGGCCTGCGTATTCCGCTGACTCGCCCAGTTCCTCTTCGATGCGCAGCAACTGGTTATACTTCGCTGTCCGTTCACCGCGGGCAGGTGCGCCCGTTTTGATCAGCCCCGTATTCAGTGCCACGACCAGATCGCTGATGGTTGTGTCTTCTGTCTCACCACTGCGATGCGAAACGGCAACACCCCATCCAGCAGCATGGCTCATCCGCACAGACGCAATCGCCTCGCTCAGTGTTCCGATCTGGTTCACTTTGCACAGCAATGCATTGCACGCCTTCTCGCTGATGGCGCGCTTGATGAACTGTACATTCGTTACGAGCAGATCGTCGCCGATCAAGCGAATCTTGTCACCCAGTTGCGCGGTTAGCTTCGACCAGTTCTCCCAGTCTTCTTCAGCCAGACCGTCTTCAAGTGACACGATCGGATACTGCCGCACCCAGTTGGCCCAGTATTCAATCATTTCATCGCCGCTCAGTTTTTTGCTTTCCTTCGCCAGCACATACTTGCCGTCCTCATAGAACGAGCTTGAAGCCGGATCCAATCCGATAGCAATTTGTGCGCCGGGCTTATAGCCGGCTTTCTCGATCGCGGTCAGAATCACTTCAACCGCTTCGGCGTTGGATTTCAGGCTGGGTGCAAACCCGCCCTCATCACCCACATTCGTTGCATATCCTTTGGCCTTAAGCACCTTGTGAAGTGCCTGGTATGTTTCTGCACCCCAGCGCAGGCCCTCTGCGAAGCTTGGTGCACCGATGGGCAGAATCATGTACTCCTGAAAGTCGGTGCTGTTGTCTGCGTGTTTTCCGCCGTTCAGGATGTTCATCATTGGTGTGGGGAGCACGTGTGCATCCACACCACCGATATAGCGGTACAACGGCAAGCCCACATAGGCGGCTGCGGCTTTGGCGACCGCCAGGCTGACGCCCAGCATCGCATTGGCGCCCAGGTTTGCTTTGTTTGATGTGCCGTCGATCTGGTTCAATAATTTGTCCAGACCCGTTTGGTCCAGCGCATTCCAGCCTGCCAGCGCCGCGGCAATCTCTGTGTTGACATGGTTGACGGCCTTCTTGACACCTTTGCCGCCGAAGCGCGACTTGTCGTCCGTGTCACGCAGTTCCCATGCTTCGTTGATGCCGGTGCTGGCGCCGCTCGGTACACTGGCGCGTGCGCCAGTACCATCTTCGAGCACAACGTCGACTTCGACCGTGGGATTGCCGCGCGAATCTAGGATCTCACGCGCATGAATAGTATCGATAAAACTCATTTCAAAAACCTCTTTTATTTTTAACGAAAGAGTCAGAAGCCATAGGCTCGCAGTCATACGTTGACTACGACCTGACCTCTAACCTCTAACTTCTGATTCGATAAGTCGTGCCTTGCGGCCCGTCTTCCAATATGACGCCGATTTTGGATAACTGTGCCCGAATGGTGTCGGCATGCGCGAAATCCTTCGCTTTGCGGGCTTCCAGGCGCATATCAATCAACATTTGGATCAGTGTCGATTCGCGTTCAGCTGATTCTGCGTCCATAGGCGCGGATGCAGACCAGCCAGATCCTTGTCTCCTGACCCCTATTCCTATATCCGACTGGATAACGCCCAGCACCTGACTGCCCAGTTCGGTGTAGATCGTGTTGGCGCGTTCGAGTACTTCAATGGACGCTGTGCCTTCATCCATGGCACTATTCAAGTCCTTGCTCATATCAAACAACGCTGAAAGCGCCAGTGGCGCGTTGAAGTCGTCATTCATAGCGCTCGCAAACCGCATGTGGTATTGATCGAGCAACGTGATCAGCCGCTCATTCGTCGCCGCATCACCGGATTTGGCAGACTTGATTGTATTGCGCACACGGCGCGCCGCGGTGTTGATGCGCTCAGCGCCTTTGGTAGCAGAATCCAGTGCAGCGGCGCTGAAGTCTGCAGGGCTGCGGTACAAACCCGACAGAATGAAAAGCCGCAACGCTTCCGGTCGGTACTGCTTAAGCGCATCCTTGATGGTCACGAAGTTGCCCAGTGACTTGCTCATCTTTACGCCGTCCACCAGGAGCGTGCCGGTCAGCATCCAGTAGTTGGCAAAGGCTTCGTCGTGCGCAGCTTCGCTCTGTGCGATCTCGCACTCGTTGTGCGGAAAAATGTTATCGACGCCACCGCCGTGAATGTCGAACGTCGCGCCGAGGTATTTGTTGCTCATGGCTGAACATTCGATATGCCAGCCGGGGTAACCTCGTCCCCACGGCGATGGCCACTGCAGCACATGGTTTGATGGCGCCTTGATCCATAGCGCAAAATCCATCGGATGGCGTTTCTCATCGCGCACCGCAACACGCTTACCGGCTTCCATTTCTTCCACCCGGCGACCGCTCAGCTTGCCATACTCCTTGAACGATTCGACGCTGTAATACACCGTGCCATTCACATCGTAGGCGTGGCCTTTCGCGATCAGTTCCTGAATCATCTCAATCTGTTCAGGAACATGCGCGCTTGCGCGTGGCGAAATATCCGGGCGAGTGACCCCGAGTGCATCCATGTCCTCAAAGTACGAACGCATGTAACGTTCAACGATCTCCATCGGTTCTACTTTCTCGCGGCGCGCCCCTTTCAGAATACGATCCTCACCGTCATCCAACAGATGGCCGACGTCAGTGATGTTCTGCACATAGCGCACCTTATTGCCGTTGTAACGCAGCCAGCGCAGTACGACGTCGAACGACACGTAGGTCTTGGCGTGACCCAGGTGCGAATTGTCATAAACCGTCGGTCCGCATACATACAACATAACTTGCCCTTCGGTAAGGGGCTTGAAAGTTACTTTTTCGCGTAAGAGAACGTTGTAAATCGTTTGACTCATATTCAAGGTTTGGCGAAAATCATTTTGCCTGCAGCCGTCTGCAGCACTTTGGTTACTGTTACATTAATCATGCGATTCAAGTGACTGTGGCCATCTTCGATGACCACCATCGTCCCATCATCCAGATATCCGACTCCCTGACCATTTTCCTTCCCTTCCTGGATTACGCGCACAGTTAGCGTTTCACCAGGCAGTAGCACGGATTTCACCGCGTTGGCCAGATCGTTGATATTCAACACCGTCACGCCCTGCAACGATGCGACCTTATTCAGGTTGAAGTCGTTCGTTACGATGGGGCAAGTCCACTGTTTAGCCAGAAGGACGAGTTTTTCGTCCACTTCGCTGCTCCCGCCAGGATCATCATCGACTATCTTCACGGGCGTCGCCTGGTCCTTTTGTAGCCGTTTCAATACTTCCAGGCCGCGTCGCCCGCGTGCGCGTCGCATGCCCTCTGCTGAATCAGCGACATGCTGCAACTCACTTAACACAAAGCGAGGCACGATCAAGTCGCCGCGTAGAAATCCCGTGACGCTGATATCCGCAATGCGGCCATCAATGATGACGCTGGTGTCCAGCAGCAGCGGCTCCCTGAATGCAGGGCGCAGGGCCAAAGGCTCATCGATTTTACCCGAAGGGAGGCGGATATTGACCATCGTGAATATTTCTCGGTAGTGGGTGTTCATGACGGTCACACCGAGGAACGCAAACAGGATAGCCGACAGTAACGGGAGTACCTGGCGGAACGGCTCCGGCAACAGCGCGAGTGGGAATGCCAACAGTGCGGCAATGAGCAGACCAGTAGTGAAGCCGACAAAGTCTGCGATGATCTGCGCGCCACTGGCACGGCTGACCTCATCCAGAAAACGCCGCAAGTGCACCGAAAGAATCGGCGGAACAAGTACGATTGCCAGGACGCCGATACCGACGCCCATCGCTACATGAATGACAAAATAGTTGTTAAGCGGCGCAGGCAGAATTGTGAATGGAATGAGATCGGCGATGTTCCAGCCCAGCAGTCCGAAGATTAATGCCCCGCACACTCGGAGCAGGGTGACCAGTGATGATGAGACCCGCATGAACCACCTCTGTGCGGCACATGACTGACGCAGTGTCAGCTATCGCTTGCAAGCGACGACGCACTTCCATCACGCAAGTACGTGTCAGAGATTGCTGTAGCGACATGCCTGATAATAAAGATATAACTTGAAATAAAGCCACGAGCATTGATTGAATGATACTAACACAGGTGTAAAATTTGGGCATGCCAAAGAGCACGATTGAGTTGAATCCTGTCACTCGAATTACAGCCGACGCCGTGGGCGAACCGGGCCACCGCACGTTCTATGTGCAGGGACGCCGCGGCGCCACACTAATCACTCTGCTATGCGAGAAGGAGCAAGTGAGGGCGCTGGGAGTTGCGATTCAACAGATGCTTGATGAACTGAAGTCGAAGTATCCGAAAGGGGCCAGCTTCATGAAGCTGCAAATGGATATGAGCCTAGACGAGCCGATCTCTCCCGAATACCGTATTGGTCAGATGGGTCTCGGTTACGATGAGGATCATGATCTGATCGTCCTGGTGGCTCGTGAACTGGTGCCAGAAGAAGTGGATGAAGAGGATGCTTCGGTTACCAAGTTCTTCTGTTCACGATCACAAATGGATGCTATGGCGCGCCAGTCTGCCGAGGTCGTTGCGCGCGGTCGCCCGGTGTGCCCGTTGTGTCAGAAACCACTTGATAATGAGTTTGAGCATTTTTGCCCGCGCAGTAATGGTCATGCTGATGAAGTCGTTTTTGCCTGAGCGTGATGACTAAGACATCGACTGATACACAGACGGGTTTGACCACACAGCAAATTCTGGAATTGCTGACTAAGGGTGAAATGGAGGTCGAAGGGCTGTTGCCCTGGAGTTCAAACTACACCTTTCTGGTCAATATTATGGGCGAAATCGGTGCGTCGAGTCCCACCGCCGATATAGCACAACTGAAGGCTGTCTATAAACCACGCCTCGGTGAGGCTCCTTTATGGGACTTCCCGGAAGGCACTTTGTGCCTGCGCGAAGTGGCCGCCTACCAGGTGAACAGCGCGCTTGGCTGGGACCTCATCCCGCCTACCGTGTTGCGTGTCGGTCCGCATGGCACTGGTTCTGTGCAACTCTACATCGACAATGATGAAGACCTGCACTTTTTTACTTTTCGCGACGATCCTGCTAATACCGACCAATTGATGAGGCTGGCGCTCTTCGACCTGATTACCAATAATGCTGATCGCAAGAGTGGTCACTGTCTACTGGATAAGCATGGACACGTATGGGCGATCGATCATGGCATCACGTTCAATACTGATCATAAGTTACGAACCGTGATCTGGGACTTCGCCGGACAGCCGATTCAACCAGAGCACCTCTCTGATCTGCAGCGGTTGCGCGACGGTATTGGCGCCAAGCAACTTTTGGGCAGGGTACTGCGCGATTTGCTTGAAGAGAACGAAGTGGCGGCTTTAAAGAGGCGCATCCAGGCGATTCTCGACATGAAGGTGTACCCGGGTCCCAATCGCACGCAACGCAATATCCCATGGCCGCCGGTCTAGGTCGGACGATGGCGTGAACGGATTCCAACTCCATCGCTGGGATATGAGTGGTTGAGGCTCAGGCAATCGTCACCCTGTGCAGCCAATATGCGTTACAGTCGTGGGCATGAAGAATCCACCAAAACCTGAGAGTGAAGGGCTGTCGGAGAGTCAGGAAAGACAATGTGCGGCTCATCCTCAGCAGACACAGGGACAGCAAGTCCGTAGTCCAGGCATTAACCCTATAGTTGTGGTGGTCATTGCTGTCGCACTCGTAGTGTTCGCAGTCGTGGGCGTGATGGCGCTCTCGATTGTGAGGAATCTCGCAAACCGCAATAGCGCCGAGTCATCTGGCACTTCTGACGCATCTACCGTGGAGTTACCATTGGCCGTGTTGCAGCCATGGCAAGGCACTGAACGGTTAAACGTGCTGTTGCTCGGGATAGACCAACGTCCGAATGAAAGTGCCAATACGACGCGTACCGACACGATGATCGTACTCACACTCGATCCGGCTTCGCGAACTGCCGGCATGATGAGCATCCCGCGTGATCTGTACGTAGTTATCCCTGGTTTTGAGCAGAATCGCATCAATACGGCGCATGTGTTTGGGGGACCCTCACTTGCTATGCAGACGGTAAGTGACAATTTCGGTATTCCCATCCAGCACTATGTGCGCGTGAACTTTGAGGTCGTGGTGACATTGGTCGATCATGTCGGCGGGATTGATATCATGGTTGACGAGGATATCAACGATCCGCTTTATCCTGATATGAACTATGGCTACGACCCTTTCGTCATCAGCGCTGGCAAGCATCACATGGATGGCGCCACAGCACTGAAATATGCGCGCACGCGCCACGGCGCGAGTGATTTCTTCCGCATGCGCCGTCAACAGCAAGTTATCATGGCATTGCGTGATCGCGTACTTACAACAGATGCCGTCATGCGCCTGTTGCCGCAAATTGGGCAGGTGTGGGGCTCGCTGCAACGGTCGATTAATACCGACCTGAGCGTGACCGAGCTGGTGCAACTGCTGCTTTTTGCCAAGGACTTGCCGAGTGAACACATCAGTAAAGTTGTCATTGACGAGAAAGCTGCCGTCCGTTACATCACCCCGCAAGGCGCCGATGTCCTGATTCCAGTGCAGGATCGGATCAAGTCACTGCGCGCCGAGCTGTATAACCCGCCCGTCCCGACGCCCGTGCCCACAGCTACCAGCGCGCCGGTGAAACTCGCTATTCAGAATGGCACGCAGACGAAGGGGCTAGCGGCTGCAGTTCAGACCAGAATGAAGGACAAGGGCTACATGGTGGTGTCTATCGGCGATGCGCCCGGAAAGTATGCGCAGTCGGCCATTATTGATTACCGCGGGCAGCCGGAAATCGCGCAGCGTTTGGCGGAAGCACTCAGTCTGCCTCTATCGGACATCAGCACTTCGCTCGATGCCGGCAGCGAGGTCGATGTCTTGATCATCATAGGCGCCGATTACAGCAACAAGTAGAATACACGCACACTTCATACGCGTCGCTTTGGCGGCACGTGCTCAGGACCCGTGCTGATGATATCTAAAACGCAGTCAAACGTGCCGCACCGCCGCTATAACCCACTCACTGGTGAATGGATTCTCGTTTCTCCCCACCGTGCAACGCGTCCATGGCAGGGTGCGATTGAAAAAATACCACAGGCGGATCGTCCGCAATATGACCCCAAATGTTATTTGTGCCCCGGCAACACACGAGTAAATGGTGTTGTCAATCCCGTCTATCCTGGCATCTACGTCTTCGAAAATGACTTTCCATCGCTACTCAGCAAACTAGTGGATACGGTAACCAAAACGCTCACTGAATCGGAAGAGTTGCTGCTTAAAGAGGTGAAGACTGCAGACGAGGTGGATGTCAACTCGGCGGTCAGCGCTTCACTGTTGCGTTTCACACCTGAATCGGGCGTGTGCCGCGTCATTTGTTTTTCTCCGCGCCATGACCTGACATTGGCACAACTGACAGCAGCAGAGATTCGGGCGGTGGTGGATACATGGGCAGCGCAGTGCGAGGAACTTGGTGCGCGCGATGACATCACTTACGTCCAGCTGTTTGAGAACCGAGGCGAAGTTATGGGCTCTAGTAACCCGCACCCGCATGGTCAGCTATGGGCTAATGAGCATATCCCAACCGAACCTGCCAAAGAACAAAGTCATCAGTTAGCTTATCTGATGAGTGACGACTCCCCATCTGCCAGTCGCTCCCCCCTTCTCCTCGACTATCTCGCCATCGAACAGCGTGAAGGAGAACGCGTGGTGTTTGAAAATGCCCATTTTGTGTGTTTGGTGCCGTTCTGGGCAGTCTGGCCGTTTGAAGTCATGGTGTTGCCTAAGAACCACATCCGGCGCGTCGTTGATATGACGCATGCAGAGCGCGATGGACTGTCCGATGTGCTGAAGCGCATCTCGACCCGATACGACAACATGTTTGAGGTGTCGTTCCCCTATTCGATGGGTGTGCATCAGGCGCCTTATGATGGCCTCCCCCATGTCGAGTGGCAGATGCATTTGCACTTCTACCCGCCACTGTTGCGTTCTGCAACTGTAAAGAAATTCATGGTCGGCTATGAAATGTTGGGCCAGCCGCAACGCGATCTGACGCCTGAACAAGCCGCAGAGCGCCTGCGTGGGTTGAGCGAGATCAGGTTCGCGTAGCGGCTTTCTCCATTTCGTTTGCGCCAACGTTGACATCCTGACAACCGACCATTTTGATCCCGGCTTCAGTGTTATCGACAATGCGGTTGTTCTGTATCACACTGGCGCGCACGCGTTCTAAAGTGATACCCACCCGATTGTCTGAGATCGTGTTTTTGGTCAAAGTGAAATGGTGGCAGCGCCGGGCTGTCGAGTTGCCCATGCCTTTCTCGGTCCAGATATGCACTGCTGCATCGTGGCGGGTGAATGCGTTGTCGCTGATGATCGTATCGAAGCTCTCAGCGCATTCAGGGAAATAGGCTGTGAAGGCAGGTTGTGCCTGCGCCCACAGTTGTACTCCTTCGCGGTTGCGTTCGAACTGGTTGGCCGTGATGCTGTTGCCATACCCTTGTTCAATCGCAATGCCGGCTGTGCGGTTGTTGCGGATAGTGTTGCCGGTAACGGTCGTCGCGCTTGAGTAGCCCAGCCAGAAGCCGTAGTTGCAGTTGTCAGCCTTATTATTGCGAAAGAAATTGCGCTGTGAAAATGTGGCTTCGAAGGCGATGTTAGGGCTGTTGCTGCCGTCATTGTTCTCAAAGACATTGTCATTGCACGGCACCTTGATATTGTCTTTGTGGAATCCGCCGAGGAAAACACCATCACCTCCGCCGCGCAGCCGGTTATGCGTAATGATGTTCTTCGACGAGCTGCACATCATCACGAGTGCGGCTGCGTCGGCGCCGATGTGATACTTTTCACCGCCGGCTTCATAGTGGTAGATACGACAGCAGAAGTCAGCGGTGTTTGCGTGGATCGTATTGAGTGAAGATTCATACAACAGGATGCCGTAACCGCTGTTGAACGAGGCATTATTGTGCGTCACCTCGTTGGTGTTGCAGCCGTACAACATGATGCCGTTCTGTTGGTGTTGCACATCGTTATCGAGCACAAAGCTGTCGATGACGCCGCCGAGGAAAATTGCACCGCCATATGCGGCGTTGCGATCGAGCCACACGTCAAGAAAGACATCAGGGCCAGCGACTTCGCTGGTGCAGGCAATGCGGTTGTTGAGAACACGGATATTGGCACTTGCGTTGACCCAGATGCCGTGATAATAGTGTTCAATATGCAGGTTCTTTACAGTCACACCGGTCTTCTGACTGATACTAACCCCGCGCCCCTGAAATCCCTTTCCGATTATTACCGCGCCGTTGCCGTCGAGTGTGACACGGTCGGCATCGATGAGGATTCCGTTTGGCAAATAGTAAACCCCCGGTTTTAGGATCGTGTCTTTATTAATGTACATGCCGTCTTCTGGTATCACCCATTCATTCATGGTTTCCCTCGTATGCCGATTCATCTGGCTGCCAAGAGGCTGGCGGGGACGCTAGCGCTCTGTTCCCCAATCGTATACCACCATCAGAAGTCGCCCGTGGCCTATATGCAGACTTCTCCAATCCTCTTTCATTGATACAATCCGCGTCTATGAAGACAGTACTCATTACCGGAGGGGCGGGATTCATTGGATCCAACTACGTTCGCTACGCCCTGCAAACGCATGATGACTGGCGTGTGGTGGTTTATGACAAACTCACCTACGCGGGCAATCTTGACAACTTGAGGGATGTAGCTGAAGCCTACAAGGATCGCTATATCTTTGTACGCGGTGACATCGCTGATCGTGAGGCAGTCGTTGGCGCAGTGCGCGCGCACGATGTTGGCACGATCATCAATTTTGCGGCTGACACACACGTAGATCGATCTTTGATGGAGCCCGGTTCGTTCATCATGACGGATGTGTATGGCACCTATGTGTTGCTCGAAGTGGCGCGTGAGCTCAAACTCGAACGCTATCACCAGGTCAGCACCGACGAAGTCTACGGGCAGGTGCTTACTGGACGCAGCACCGAAGAAGATAAACTGCACACGCGCAGTCCCTATTCGGCCAGCAAAGCCGGCGGCGACTTGATGTGCATGGCTTATTACACATCGTTTGGCGTCCCGGTGACGATCACGCGCGGCAGCAATAACATTGGCCCGTACCAGTATCCGGAGAAAGCGGTACCCTTGTTTGTGACGAATGCGATTGACGATATTCCGCTTCCCCTCTATGGCGATGGGCGACAACAACGCGATTACCAGTTTGTGCTTGATCACTGCGAAGGGATTGATGTGGTTGTTGAGAAGGGTCAACTGGGCGAAGTCTACAATGTTGGCAGCGGAACTGAAACTGCTAACATTGACATGACGCATGCGATCCTTGACCTTCTCGGTAAACCATACAGCCTGATCCAGCCGGTGACTGACCGTCCAGGTCACGACCGTCGCTATGCGCTCGATACGTCGAAGGTGCGCCAGCTGGGTTGGAGCAACCGCCATTCCTTTGAGCAGGCCATTGAGCAAACGGTGCGCTGGTATGTTGATAATGCATGGTGGTGGCGCAAACTGAAAACCGGCGAATATCTTGCCTATTACAAACGCCAGTATGCAGGCAGAGAGGTTAAAGAATAGAGACTGGGAAGAGAAACCGTGAAATCAGAAGTTACTTTCTGACACCCAATCTCTGATCTCAATAAAACATGTTCGAACTCACATTTCTCGGGACTGCAGCATCGGCGCCGTTGCCAAAGCGAGGCTTGACATCGCTGATCGTAACTCACGATGAATACCGCTTCATGATTGACTGCGGCGAGGGTACGCAGCGTCAGTTGATGGCTAGTGGTCTGGGATTTCGACGGCTTGAACATATCTTGATCACGCATGCGCATCTTGACCATATTCTTGGTTTGGGCGGTATCCTTTCGACGTTGAGCCAGTGGGAGACGCTTGAACGGGTGTGCATCTATGGTGGCAAGAACACACTCGACCGTATCGATGATCTGTTGTTTGGCATTGTCTTTCGCGGTGCGCGCCCTCCGATGCAGATTGATTTCGTCGATGTCAAGCCGGGCATCATTCTCAGCGGCGATGACTTTGATGTCATGGCTTTTCCCGTTCAGCACCGTGGACCGGATTGCTACGGTTATCTGTTTCAGGAACATTCTCGCAGGCCTTTTCTTAATGACAAGGCGACGCAGCTTGGCGTACCCAATGGCCCAGAACGTCGGCTGTTGGTGAGTGGACAACCGATCACATTGGCCGATGGGCGTGTGATTACGCCGGACGAGGTGCTGGGCGATCTGCAGCGTGGTTCCAAGTTAGCTGTTACCGGTGATATTGGTGAAACTGACAGCATTGTCAAGGTCGTGCATGATGCCGACCTTCTCGTGACTGAGGCGACGTATAGCGTAACTGAGTCTGATCTAGCGCGACAGAATGCGCATCTTACAGCGGCTCAGGCTGCACGGCTGGCGCGCGATGCTGAGGTACGTCAGTTGATCTTGACGCATATCTCTGGCAGACACCGTGAGAAAGACCTTGAAACCGAGGCGCGCGCGTTGTTTCCGAATACCGTTATTGCGCGTGATTTCGATACCTATAAAGTGAATCGAACAACATAGGAGTACTGGCTGAATGAATACGAAGGCCGCTGTTCTCACAGCGATGGGACAACCTGCACCCTATTTGCAGTCGCAACCGTTGGCTATTGAGCAAGTCATGTTGGATGGTCCCGGTTCTGGCGAAGTGCTGGTCGAGATTGTTGCCGCAGGGCTGTGCCACTCGGATCTGTCGGTGATCAATGGCTCGCGCCCGCGCCCGATGCCGATGATTATCGGGCATGAAGCCAGCGGTATTGTGCGCGAGGTAGGTTCTGGCGTGGCTGAATTGAAACCGGATGATCATGTGGTGTTCTCGTTTGTACCCATGTGTGGTCACTGCCTGCCCTGTGCTGAAGGACGTCCCGCGTTGTGCGAGCCGGGTGCGAAGGCGAATGTCAGCGGCACGCTGCTCTCTGGTTCACAGCACTTTCATCGCCAGGATGGAAGCGTGATTAACCATCATCTTGGCGTGTCATCGTATGCACAGTTCACGGTGGCAGCGCAGGAGTCGTTGATCCGAATTGAGAATGACCTGCCGCTGGAAATCGCTGCGTTGTTCGGATGTGCGGTTATGACTGGTGTAGGTGCCGTGGTCAATACGGCGCGGGTTGCGCCCGGTCAAAGCGTCGCGATCTTCGGACTGGGAGGCGTTGGTATGAGTGCCGTAATGGGCGCGAAGGCGGCAGGGGCGTGGCCGATCATCGCCGTTGATTTGCTTGATTCGAAGCTGGAACTGGCGCGCCATTTCGGTGCATCGCATCTGGTGAATGCCGGTCAGGTCGATCCTGTGCAGGCTGTTCGTGATCTGACGCGCGGCGGCGCTCAATTCGCATTTGAAAGTGTGGGAAATGAGAAGGTGTTGGCACAGGCTTTTGGAGCGACCCGCCGTGGAGGTACGACAGTGTCTATTGGTTTACCACACCCAAGCCGTAGCGTGACCTTGCATGCTGTCACTCTGGTCGCTGAAGAGCGCACACTCAAAGGATCGTACATGGGATCGGCAGTGCCGCGTCGCGATATACCGCGCTTTATTGCCATGTATCAGGCCGGATTGTTGCCGGTTGATCAACTGTTATCGCGAACTATCGCACTTGAAGAGATTAATCCTGCCTTTGACGCGCTCGATCGCGGTGAGGTATTACGTCAGGTCATCATCTATAGTTAATGCCACAATTACCATTGGTCACTCTGCTCGAAAGCGCACTCGCTGCGCGTGCCGATCTGTTGGTTGAACCTTATGATGGCGCAGTGCGCCTGTTCAATGGCTTCTATGAAGGCGATCCCCGGCTGGTGATTGATCTTTATGGACGCACATTACTGCTGCATAACTATGCAGATCGCCCTGAGGAACTTGACGAAACAATTACCGTGGGCATTATGCGCCTGCGCGAGCGTTTGCCGTGGGTGCGCGCCGTCATCGTGAAATCGAGGCATGCGCCTGATATCGAGTCGCGTCAGGGTGTGCTGATTGCCATGAGTGAAAGCGCTACACCAGATCGCCGTGTGCGTGAACACGGGGTGGCGTATGCGGTTAATCTTCAGATGAATCGAGATGCCAGTTTCTACCCGGACACACGCAACCTGCGTCGCTGGATCATAGATCACGTGGCGGACAAGACTGTGTTAAATACCTTTGCCTATACAGGCAGCCTGGGTGTAGCTGCGACTGCCGGACATGCCCGGCGGGTCATGCAGATCGACCGAAACCACGCGTTTCTTAACGTCGCCAAGGACTCCTATTCCATGAACGGTTTTCCCATTAACCGTACAGACTTTCAGTCCGGAGATTTTTTTACGCAGGTTGGCCACATGAAGCGCACCGGCGTCCATTTTGACTGGGTGATCGTTGATCCGCCTTTCTTCAGTGAAACCAACAAGGGGAGGGTGGATATGGTGCACGAAAGCGAGCGCGTGATCAATAAGGTGCGCCCGTTGATCAATGACGGTGGTTACCTCATCACGATCAACAATGCCCTGTTCGTCAGCGGTGTGGAGTATATGAGTGTTCTCGAAGGGCTGTGCAAGGACGGATACCTGACCATAGAGGAGATCATCCCGATTCCAGCGGATTTCACTGGTTACGACCAGACGCGCGTGATGCAACCGCCTGAGGATCCGGCGCCCTTTAACCATCCAACGAAGATTGCAATTTTGAAGGTGCGAAAGAAAGGATAGTGATATGTTCAGTGCTATGTTGTGGAAATAGCTTGACACCTCCTACTAAATGAGTAAACTAGCCACCTATATGGCATGCCCAACCGGCATCTCGACGATCGCTATTATTCTGACTCGCACCTCGATTACCGAGGCGCGAGTCGGGTCATGGATCGCGGGTGACGGATATAGCACGCCATAAGTAAACGTTTTCTGTTTGTCAGCAAAAGCCCTCCGATCCCGGAGGGCTTTTTTGTTTTCAGGAGTTGACACGAAATGACGACATTACTTTATGACACGACGTTGCGCGATGGATCGCAGGGCGAGGGGATCAATCTGTCGGTGAACGATAAACTGCGCATCGCTCAACGGTTGGATGATTTCGGCATGCACTATATCGAGGGTGGCTGGCCGGGCAGTAATCCTAAAGACGCCGAGTTTTTTATGCGCGTGCGCGAACTGAACTTGAAACAAGCGCGTGTGTCCGCATTTGGCAGTACGCGCCGCGCCGGCGGCCGGTGTGAGAGTGACCCGCAGATAAAAATGCTGCTCGATGCGCAAACGCCGGTTGTGACGATGGTCGCCAAGACCAGCCGTTTGCATGTCACGCATGTCCTTGAAACCACCCTTGATGAGAATCTGGCCATGATCCGCGACAGTGTGGCCTATTTCAAAACACTGGGTAAAGAGGTGATGCATGACGCCGAGCACTTTTTTGATGGATACAAGCTTGACAAGGAGTACGCATTGGCGACTTTGCGCGTTGCTGCGGAAGCCGGCGCCGACTGGCTCGTGCTGTGTGAGACCAATGGCGGTCAGATGCCGTGGGAGGTTGAGCAGATTGTGCGCGAGACGATTGCCACTATACAACCCGGCACCAATGTCCGCTTTGGTATTCACACTCACAATGATGCGGGCGTCGGTGTAGCCAATGCGTTGGCTGGGGTGCGCGCTGGATGTACACAGGTTCAAGGCACTGTGAACGGATATGGCGAGCGCGTCGGCAATTGCGATCTCATCACCGCCATTGCCAATTTGAAGCTCAAGCTGAATGATGACTGCCTGAGCGAAGATCAACTGCATGGACTTACCGACTTGTCACACTACGTATCTGAAATGGCCAATGTGGCGCCGAACATTCGCGCGCCGTATGTGGGTCAAGCGGCCTTTGCGCATAAGGGAGGCATTCATGTTGCTGCCATACTCAAGCTTGAGGAATCGTACCAGCACATCGATCCGAAGCGCGTTGGCAACCAGAAACGCGTGCTGGTAAGCGAATTAAGTGGGCGTGGCAACATTGCCTACAAGGCCAAAGAGTTCGGGCTGGATGTCAATACCAATGAGGTCAAGCAGGTGCTTGTGAAGATCAAGGAGATGGAGAACAAGGGCTTCTACTTTGAAGGCGCTGAGGCTTCCGTCGAGTTGATGCTGCGGCGCGCCCAACCCGGCTACGTGCCGCCATTTGATCTTATCGACTTTCTCATTGTGGTGGAACATCGGCGCGGACGTGGATTACTGGCCGAAGCCAATGTCAAGGTGAACGTCAATGGCGAAGTTGCGCATACCGCTGCCGAAGGCGATGGGCCGGTCAACGCATTGGATATCGCGATGCGTAAGGCACTGCTACCGCATTATCCCCAGTTGGATAGCGTACGGCTGGCAGACTACAAGGTGCGCATCCTCGATGGTAATAATGCGACTGCGGCTATGACGCGCGTCACGATCGATTCGACCAATGGGGTGCGCAACTGGACAACCGTGGGTAGTTCTACCAACATCGTCGATGCCTCATGGCAAGCTTTGGCAGACTCGATGGAGTATGCGTTGGTAGCGGTGTAGTCAAGGCGCGACTCAGTCGTAAGCGGTATAGGCTCTGGTTCATTCGCGCTTGGTAGGAAAAGGATTAAGGCATCATAATGGTGCCAATGATGCAAGACACACATATACGACGCGTTCAGGCGGGCGATGCGACGAGACTGTTTTCTTTCTGGGACCAGATGAGCCCGGCGTCGAAACGGACTTTTGCGCCCTTTGGACAGCAACCGCAACTCAACCAGTATGAGGATGTGGTGAACGGTAATACTAACGGCGACAAGTATGATCTCGTTGCCGTGTCGGGTGACACCATTGTTGGCTGGAGCTTTGTATGGTTCCTGAATACCGCCGAACCAGTATTCGGTTTGGGTGTAACCGATGCATGGCAGGGACAGCGGGTGGGCGCCAGGCTGATGGATGCGGTGCTGGCAGCCATGCTTGATAGGCGTTTGCCCATGCTCTATCTTACCGTGGTGACCGATAACGATCGCGCATGGGGGCTGTACGGTCGACGCGGATTTGTTCGCTACAGCGCCTATATCGGGGATGAGGGCCTGCATTTCTACCGGATGGCTTTGGCTATGCAAGACTTGAGCGCCGTTGGGACCATACACCCCAGGCAGGATGGAATGGCTTGGTTGAACGAACCAAAAACATGGAAAGACCAAAGTAGCGCGCATTGCCTGACTGTGCGCACCGATCCGAAGAGCGACTTCTGGCGCAAAACCCACTACGGCTTTATTCGTGACAATGGTCACTTTTATTTTCAAGATGTTACCGGTGACTTTGTTGCGGATGTCAAAGTCAGTGGCAGCTATCATGATCTTTACGATCACGCCGGGTTAATGATCAGGCTGGATGAAACCACTTGGATTAAATGTGGCGTCGAGTTCTTCGAAGGGATGCAGCATATCAGTGCTGTGGTTACCCGTGATTTCTCCGATTGGTCAGTGATCCCTGCGCCGGATAATCCAGCATCGGTGTGGCTGCGTGTCACGCGTCACGGCGAGGCTATCGAGGTTAAGTACTCCTACGATGGACAGAACTATTTGATGCTCAGGCAAGCGCATTTGACAGAGGTAGCCACTGTGAGTGTTGGGCCGATGTGCGCCTCGCCGGATGGCCAAGGTTTTGACGTCATGTTTGAGGATTACCGTGTGCAGTTGCTGTAGCCGTTGCCGTTCGATTAGCTGACATATAATAGAATGACTGACCATTGAGCCACTCGTGCTCTTGAGTCGTAGATGCATGGTGGGAGAGCGAACAATGACCTGTCGAATTGGCAAACCCGCGCCTGATTTTGAGGCGCTAGCGTACGTGAATGGTACCTTTCAGACGATTAAGCTGTCGGATTACAGCGGTCGTTGGGTGTTTGTGTGCTTTTATCCGGCGGACTTTACATTTGTATGCCCGACGGAATTGGCGGCGATCGCTTCAAAGTATTCGGATTTCAAGGCGATGGACGTTGAAGTGCTGGCGATCAGCACTGACAGCCGTTTTACGCATAAGATGTGGCAGGAAGAGGAACTGTGCAAGATGGTTCCCGGTGGTGTGGCGTTCCCAATGCTTTCTGATCCGCGCGGACAGATCGGCACGCTGTACAGTGTGTATGATGAAGACACGGGAATGAATGTGCGCGGTGATTTTATTATTGATCCTGACGGCAACATTCAGGCCATGGAGGCGTTATCGCACACCGTTGGCCGCAATGTGCATGAAATGTTGCGTGAATTGCGTGCCTTCCAGTATGTGCGCAGTACCGGGCAGATGACCCCGGCGGGCTGGACACCGGATCAGCCTGGTCTCAGCCCAGGTTCTAATCTTGTCGGGCGCGTGTGGGAAGTGTGGTCTCCCGAAGATATGGCGTCGCCGACACAAACGTCAACAGTGTCATAAAACCATGAAGAGACTAGCCGTTGTTGGAGCAGGTGTCATGGCGCGCATCCGCACGCGCGCACTGCTGGCTACTGGCGAAATGCATCTTGTCGGCA
Organism: uncultured bacterium; assembly: GCA_903873965.1. Classification (GTDB taxonomy): domain Bacteria; phylum Chloroflexota; class Anaerolineae; order J036; family Brachytrichaceae; genus CAIXPS01. The sequence continues at coordinate 26,972 of CAIQQO010000165.1, read as the reverse complement.
TTGCATCTCGGCATCTTTCGACTGCGCAAGCCATGGCAGTCGAATTTGGCTGCAATGAGTATTACGATAACTATCAGAGCTTGGTCGAATCGCGACCCGATGCCGTACTTGTCGAAGTGCCACATGAAGCGCAGGATTCCGTTGTTTTATGGGCGCTGGCGCAGAAATACCATGTGCTCATCGGGGGAACCCTGGCAACGACGATGGATGTGGCCGATCAGATTTCTACCCTCGCAGAGAAGAACAAGCTGGTTGTTGAAGCTGGTTACGAAGCACGCTATAGCCCGGCTTGGGAATATGCGAAGCAACTGCTAGAGAGCGGCGAGTTGGGGCGCTTGGTGACGATTCGCAGCATTGCCCTGTGGGCTGGCGACCCGAAATCGTGGTATTACAACCAGCGTATCAGCGGTGGCATGCCACTAACTCACATGACTTATTGCTTTATCAATCCGGTACGCTGGATTGCGGGTGAACCATTGGCAATATCTGCATTTGCCAACCGTGTCTTGAATACAGCAACTGACTTGATTGAACAGGAAAACATCGTTGCGAACATGAGGTTCAAGAACGATGTCTTATGCAACATGACAGCTGGATTCGTTGCGCCCGCCGGTTTCCCCGCCTGGTCTGCCACCTTTATCGGCACCAAGGGCGCAGTTGAGATCCGGCCCGACGAGGTTGGCACCGGCACAGTCACGATCTATATCGGTGGCAATGCCGAAGAATACAACTTCACCGGCACGGCCAATGCGTTCAACCTTCAGGCTAATGCGTTCATGGCCGCCATCGAGGGCGAAGGCCAGATACGCAACAACCCTAAAGCCTGCAATGGTGACGTCATTGCGGCCAATGCGATTGTGGCGTCAGTGAAAGAAGGTCGTACTATTGTCATGTAGTGGCGTGGATTACCATTGCCCTTGAAAACGTTCTTCCGGCCATACCCGTGCTACGTTGTGGTATCCGGCTTGTTCCCAGAAACCCGGGCGGTCAGTGGAGGTGAACTCAATTGAGCGTAACCACTTGCCGCCCTTCCAGAAATAGCGCGTATCCGGATCTTGCGCGCTCTCTTTAACAGCGCCAACAACTACTCTTAATGGAAAGCCGTGGTCGGCATCGATGGATTGGCCGTCGAAACGCGTGGCAAGCAGGGTAGTGGGTTTCATGAAATGCTCAATGTCGAGGTTGGTTGTGAAGCCGTGTTCACAGTGCTCGATCACGTATTTCGCAGATGGCTTAAGCTTGATAATGCCTTGCTCGATCAGATCGGGCAGCCACACGCCTTCCCATTCTGTATCAAACTTGCTCCAACGTGTGACACAATGGATATCCATAATCATCTTGCGTGTGGGTAGTTTGCAGAATTCGTCCCATGTGAACCGCCTGGGCTCCTCGACTTCACCCGTGATGCGAAAATCCCATTTGGCCAGATCGTAGTTAGGTACTGTGCCGTAATGCAGCACCGGGAACTTGTTTGTCAGTGATTGACCCGGAGGCAGTCGCCCCATCTTTTTTAGTTCGCTTTCCTGATCCTTTCGCCCGAATAGATTCATGTGATCCACCTCTGTTAACGATACGTGTTTTTACCATACCACTGTTACTTAGCGATGAGCCGTGCCTAAGTATTCGATGAAAGTACTGTAAATTCGTACGGTTTATGCTTTCTGAGTCTTTTGTGCATTTTTATCTGCTGTCGGCGTTAACGGCGCAGGTGGCATGCGGCGCTTATAGCCTAGAAGTTTGTCGAACTCTGGATCAAACTCCGGGAGTCCCTCGGCTTTGCGGCGTCGGGGCAAATAAAAGTCAAACAAGATGGTGTAGATAGCACCCATCGCCGGAACACCGAAGATCAGCCCCCAGAAGCCGAATATCTGCACGCCGAGTGAGATCGAAAGCAACCCGACAAGTCCAGGCACGCCAACGGAATCACTCATAATGCGGGGTACTATGGCGTAGGCAACTACCTGGTCAAACACAAGTAGGATCGCCACGACAGGCAGGACGGCTTCGGGTCGCACGACGAATGTGACTATGGCTGCAATCAAGATGGCCACCGGCGAGCCAATCAATGGAATCAGTGAGAATAAGGCATAAACCAGCGCCAGCACAATGCCAAAATTAACACCGAACAGGCTGAATAGCGCCACAGAGAAAGCAGCGCGAAAAAGTGCAGAGAGGATGTACCCGCGCAGGTAACCGCCGAATGCACGGTTTATGGCCTCAATGAGTACATGGGAGAAGTCGTGGGCAGATCGAGGTAACAGGGCAAAAAACTGGCGCTCCAACAGCTTGCTTTCTGTGACGATGTACAGGCTAAGGATGAGCATCAGGAAGAACTGGCCGATCAAGGTTGCCGTGCCTGTAACGATGAGCAATGCCTGTTGGGCAGCACTGCCAGCCAGTTGCGTGGTACGCGTGGATATCTCCTGCGCACTGACAACTGATGTAATCGCAGTCGGATCAAAGCCAAATCGTTGCGCGATCGAGGCCCATGCATCCACAATCATGCCGGGAAGCGTGTTGGATATCTCTGGCAATCGACTGATTAATTGGGTCGCCTGCGGGATGATGGCGGCAACACTGATGGTTGCTACTCCGACAACAAGTACAACCAGCGCGATATATACCACAGATACTGAGATGCCATACGGAAGGTGCCATTTAGCCAGTTGACGTGCTGCCTCTGCCCCGATTCTTTTGTCTACCTGCTGCAGCAGAACACTTGGGAAAATACATCGATGCAGCGCATCGATAAAGGGTCGTACGGCGAAGGCAAGAAACCACGCGCCGGCAAGTGTCGATAATACGTTGGCAATCGTCCCGCCAAATGCCCACAACCGCTCGATGATGAGCATGGCGATCACGATGATCCCAAGCAGTGTCAGTATGCGTATAACTCGATCCTTTATCGTCATAGGTCAATCTCAGCGCCGACTGCCTCCAAGCAGTAGACGGACTACAAGCAGTAATGCAAAGGCACCGATAAATGCTTCGATCACTTGTCCGATCCAGTCTGATGGAAGATGCAGATTGATGCCAGCTTGAACACGCAGGAAATTGATAATGATACCGCCTAGAACGCCACCAATCAGTCCTATGATCACGTTGCCGATCAGGCCGTAACCGCGGCCGCGCACCAGGAGCCCTGCCAGCCATCCTGCAATACCGCCAACTAGTGCTGCTAGTAGTATTTTAGATAAGTCCAAGGTTACCTCCAGAAGCATGGCCTTAAACGCCATGCGTTGACTAGCACCCCCGCAGCAGTGCCAGTTCGGAACTAAAGCCCGGTCCCAATGCGCCCATTATGACATACTCACCAGTCTGCATCATGTGCGCCGGATCGGAAAGCATTCGTTCCAAGACATATAACACCGTAGGTGAACTCATGTTGCCAAACTGGCGCAAAATCTGCCACGAATACTTGAGGTCGTCTTGCTGCAACCCGATGCCTTCCATATACGCTTCCAGCACCCTTGCGCCACCCGGATGCAGAACGTAATGTCGTGCATCACCAGGTGCAAGGGCGTGCTGCGCCAGCAACTGGTTCACTTCAGATCGCATATCGCGTGCCACGCGCGCAGGGATTTCGGGTGCAAAGATCACCGACAAACCGGTGTCCAGCACATCCCAGCCCATGACTTGCCCCGAATTCGCGAACAAGGTGGAATAGGATCCGATGAATTCAAGTTGATGTCGGTTGGGGTGGGGCGGCAGTCGCTGCATGCGTTGCTCGCCCGCAATGATGACGGCGGCAGCACCATCAGCAAACAGTGATGTCGCAACAAAGTTCTTTTTGCTGAAGTCACTAAACTGGAAGGTGACACTGCACGTTTCTACTGTGACCAGCAATGCCACCTTGTCAGGATACGCCATGGTGAACTCGGCTGCACGCGACAGGCCAGCCACACCGCCGGCGCATCCCAAACCCCAGATTGGCGTGCGCTTGGTGTGGCGTCCCATGCCCAGCGCCTCGATGACCATGGCGTCAAGGCTGGGTGTGGCCATGCCGGTGGAGCTGACTACGACCACATAATCCACGTCAGTTGCAGTTATCCCGGCGCGCTCGATCGCCTGTCGCGCTGCGGCACAGCTCATTGCAAGTGCGCTGCTGATGTGCAAGTCGTTGCGTTCCTTGAAGCTGTGGTGAGATTCGCCAAACCAAGTCAGAGGCGCTACGAAGTAGCGCGTGTCGATTTGAGCGTTAGTAAATATGCTCATCAGCTGGCCATGATGCGCCAGCCTGCCTCCGAAATGCGATCGCGAGAATTCTGCGATGGTTTGCTGATCTACTTTGTAGGGTGGTGAAGCCAGCCCTACTGACAAAACAGTGCTCAATCGCTTTTATCCTCCAGCCGTATGACGGTGACGCCGTCGCCCCCTTCACCTTCCTGACCGGTTTCAAACGACTTTACCAGTCCATTGCCCTTGATGGCGATGCGGATTGCGCGTCGTAACGCGCCTGTACCTTTGCCATGGATGACGCGGACAAAAGGTAGCCCGGCTCGCGCTGCTCGATCAAGATGGTCTTCAAGCCTGCCCACGCCTTCTTCGCCAGTCAGACCACGTAAGTCCAGTTCAATTCCTGGCGAAACGGGCTTGTCTGCCATCTGGTACTTGGCGTCTGCCGCTTTTTGCTCTTCCTGCCCTGCGCGCGCGTGATGTGTACGCTCCAGATCGTTAAGTTTCACGCGCATGCGCATACGCCCGATTTGCACGTCTGCCTCGTCACCCGCAATCGAGCCCACGATGCCTTCAGTGTTGAGTGATCTGACTCTGACCGTGTCGTTGGTCTTGATCGCACGTCTTCCCGGCAGAGGCTCACGGTTCCGCTCAGTGTCTTGTGTTGCTGGTAAAGGTGGAGCAGCTTGCAGGCTGTCGATGTCTTTTTCGATAGTTCTGACATCGTCCAAAGAACCACCGGCGGCCAGAATTCTCCCGCGCATGCGTCGGACTTCTGACCGCAACGCCTCTACTTCACGCAGGACATCTTCACGTGCATCGGCCAGCAATAGCTTACGTTCGTCTTCGATAGTGCTGAGTCTGGTGCGCATACGATCAGCATTGTGCTCTGCTTCGTGCTGTGCGCGTTGTGTGGCGGCGCGCGCTGATTCCAGTTGCATCTGAATTTTGGCAATCTCTGCCAGCATATCTTCTGCATGGGAGTCGCCGGCGTCGATGTACCCCTGCGCGCGCGACAGAATCTCCGGCGGTATACCTAGCCGTTGTGCAATGGCAAACGCATTTGATCGTCCCGGCAGACCGATGGTCAGTTTGTACAATGGGCGCAGTGTTTCGGCATCGAAGGCGACATTGGCATTCGCTGCGCCGTCAGTCATATATGCCCACGCTTTGAGCTCTGGATAATGTGTGGCGATCACACAAAATGCATTGGAATTGAGCAGGTATTCTAGAATCGAGCGCGCCAGAGCAGCACCCTCGGAAGGATCGGTGCCTGCGCCCAGCTCATCTAGCAATGTCAGTGACTGTGCATTCACATTGCTGAGGAATGATACGAGGTTGGTCAGGTGCGAGCTGAATGTCGAGAGACTTTGCTCAATGGATTGTTCGTCGCCAATGTCGGCAAGAACGTCTGCAAATACGGGCAGACTGGCAGCAGTTGCCGGGACGTGTAATCCACACTGGCTCATGACGGTAAAAAGACCGATCGTTTTGAGTGCCACTGTTTTTCCACCCGTATTTGGCCCTGTAATGACCAGCACACGCGTTTTCTCGTCCATCAAGACATCAATAGGCACCACGGTGTCTGGATTGAGCAGCGGATGGCGCGCAGCCTGGAGGTCGATCGTACGTGGCGCAGGATTAGTATGTCCTGCTACGGTTTCAATCACCATAGGCTGAACTGCTCTGATGGCATCCGCATATTTGGCTTTTGCCAGCGCCAGATCGAATTCGCCCAATGCTTCTACTGTTCGGTTGATGAATGCACTATCGGCTTGAACTGCGTCGGAAAGCGCAGCCAATATTCTGCGCACCTCTCGCACCTCAGCCATCTGTAATTCGCGCCACTCGTTGTTCAGTTCGAGTGTGGCGATGGGTTCGATAAAGAGAGTCATGCCGCTGGCACTCTGATCGTGAATCAGTCCTGGGATGCGTCCCTTGAAATCGGCTTTCACCGGAATCACATAACGACCACCGCGCTGAGTGATCAGGGCATCCTGCAGGTATGATGAAGCGTTGCCATCTGACACAATGCGTTGCAGCTTGGTCATCAACCGATCATGTACGATGCGCACGTTACGGCGGATATCACCGAGTGCGGGAGATGCAGAATCGCGCACTTCGCTCTTGTCGTCGATGCAACGGGTGATTTCGTTGACCAGTCCACCACAGGGCTCGATTCGGTTAGTAATGGCAGTTAGGTCAGGATATAAGCCAGCCATGCGCGAAATGGCCTTTTGCACGCTTCTTGCGCTGACGAGGGTGTCTCGTATGTCGAGCAGTTCCTGTGGTTCCAGTACGCCGCCACGTGCGGCATGTGCAACGATGTTGCGCACGTCATGCGCTCCGCCGATCGTCAGATTGTCATTGGCGTTCAATGCTGCGCGCGCCTGTGCAGTTTCAGCTAACCTGCGCCGCACCTCAACCGATTCCGTCGCCGGCGCGAGGCGTATCGCAAGATCAGAACTGACTTCAAAGCTGCAATAGGATGCCAGTCGTTCAAGTATTTTCGGTAATTCTAGCGTACTCAGATGCTTCGGATTCACAAGTAGTATTTTAATCTACTCGTCACAGGGTTCGAGCCTTGCACGCGAAGGGGTGAATATGGATTGGGGGACGAGAGTATAGGAAATATGACGATGATCTTACTGGGCGTGACATAATTTAACCAAAGTGTTGACAAAGATTGCGCGCTAAGCTAAAGTGGGCTAGATATGTTTTCTAACTATAGCGACGAACCTATTTACAATGTGAAAGCTGTGGTAACCCAATCTGGCGTGACAGCGTCTACGCTGCGCGCCTGGGAGCGACGTTATGGCGTACCGACGCCGCCGCGCAACATGAATGGATATCGTCTGTATTCGGCGCGTGATATCGCCATCATTCGCTGGTTGAAAGCTCAGGTTGATGTGGGAATGACCATTAGCCAGGCAGTGAATCTGATGCATATTGAATCGCCATTGATACCGGGAGCGGAACAAACCGATCCCAAGGCAAAATCCCCGGGATCCCCGGTCGATGGTGGGGTACGCAGTTACCAGCAGCTTCATGATGAGATCGTTGAGTGCGCGCTGTGCTATGACGAATTCGGAGTGGAGCAGCTACTCACTGAGGCTTTCAGTCTTTTTCCGGTGGAAGAAGTGTGCCTTCAGCTACTACATCCTGTGCTGATAAGTATGGGCGATGGATGGTATCGAGGTAAGATCACTATCAGCGTTGAGCACTTCACTACGAATATCGTCCGCCGTAAGCTGTTTTCACTGATCAGCGCGTGCCCACTGCCCACGCGCAGCGAGCGCATTATCCTCGGATGCGCCCCCGAAGAGTTTCATGAGATTGGCATTCTGCTGGCCGCACTTTTCTTGAGGAGACGTGGACTGAATGTCGTGTACCTTGGTCAGAATGTTGCAAGCGAGAGACTTGAGGAAATATTCGATCTTATCAAACCTGCGATAGTGATCCTGTCGGCATCTACCATCGGAGCAGCGGAACGCCTGCTCGATATCGCTGATTCGTTTGTAACGCACAAGTCTTATCCAATTACTTTAGCCTACGCTGGTCTGATATTCCAGTTGCTGGAACGCATGCGAGAGCACATTTCTGCTGTTTATCTTGGCGATGATTTAATTCAGGGTGTCGACCGTGTATTGGCCTTGCTAGACAATCCGGGATTGTCACATATGGCACACATACCTGTTCCAATAGCAGCCAGGAGCGCCGCAGACTTTTATCGCTTGAACCAGGTAGAAATCATTCTGCGTGCTACGCAACATATGCTTGCCGAAGCCAGAGGGCAAAGCGCACTGTTGCACCAGTATGTGCTCAATCGAAACCGTCAATTTGCCGCTGCATTGGGTACAGCCTTGCGCTTTGGCGATCCGCAACTGCTCAATCATTTGACATCTGATGATTTCCACCCGGATGGGCAGGCACATGTGCCTGTTCATCCGGGTTCATTCGGGGATCATCAATCCGACCGTTATCTGACGCACTTTCGCAATGCCATTAAGCAACTTACATCGGAGTCAGCCAATGCTGCTATACAGTTATATCTTGATGTTTACGAACAATCCCACGGTTAGCTCTGGCGCCCCCACTTGATCACCCTAACGTGGATACTGACTAGATCGATTTTATGTGTACACAGGCCGCAAGAGCTAGTTCACTCAACCCCCAACGTGCCTCGTGAAACCCTGCGCCAATATTACGCAAAGTTTGTACATGCACTAACTCTAGCCTCATATGGCTCTTAACTGATTCGCCATAATGAGGGCATAAGACACAAGAGGCTAATGCAGGAGGGAAGATGGTACTGATTACAGGCGCAAACGGTTATGTTGCGAAACAGACGATTCAGCAATTGGTTGCAAGCAACGTGCAAGTAAAAGCACTGGTGCGTAGCGAAGCCAGTTTCGACAAGATTCGGCGTTTAGGTGCGACGCCTATAAAGGGTGATGTCACGGACAGTGCGACGCTTATGTTTGCACTCGCAGGTGTTGATGAGGTGATCCACCTGGCAGCTGTTAATCGTAATCGTGGCGCGAGTACCATGCAAGCCGTCAACGCTCAAGGCACAATCAATCTGGTTAATGCTGCCAAAGCGGCAGGCGTCAAGCACATCGTGACGGTCGTTGGGCTTGGGGCGGATGCAAGCAAGCCATATCCTCTTGCGCAGACACAAGGTATTGCGATTGACTACCTGATTCAGAGTGGCGTACCCTATACGATACTCGAAGCCTCTGTTATTTTTGGCGAGGGTGATGAATTTATCAACACGCTGGCCGGGCTGGCGCGTGTCCCGCCTGTCATGGTTGTTCCGGGTAATGGCAAGTCGAAATTTCAACCGATCGCAGTACAAGACGTGGCTACCTGTGCTGTGCGATCACTTTATAATCCTGATGCGCTCAACAAACGTCTGCAGATCTGCGGTTCAGAAGTTCTCACACTTGAGGCGATAATTGATGCGATTCTGGCAGAGCTAAAATTGAAACGATTGAAGGTTCACATGCCCGTGAGTCTGTTGAAAATCGCTGTTTGGGCTATGGACAAGTTTCTTCCAAAAGCGCCAATTACGCCGAGTTTACTTGCTCAAATCGGCGTTGATAATGTCGCAACAGCAAACATGACGGAAATATTGTTTCATGTAAAGCCTCAGATATTAAAAGTTGGTATAGATTATGTCCACAGTATGACACTACTCCAACTTATTAAGAGAAGTTTAGGTGCAATTGACCATCACTAGTCATTGCATTTTTGAAAATAAGTGATATCATTAGCCGTGTCGCGCAGGATATTTTGGGGCTAGGCGTGGCGGGCAGGGGTGTATCGTTTAATGCATGTTTTTGAGCGTTCCTTTGTGGTGAGTGCTCCGTTGCAGGATGTTTGGGCGTTTCATAGTGATCCAATCGCGTTGACGAAGATTACGCCAAGCATGATACGTGTTGCGATCTTGTCTTGTGATTACCCAGTCAGAAATGGTAGTAAGATAGGCATGCGAATGTGTGTTGGACCGGTGTCGGTGAAATGGAATTCTGTGATTAAGGGATACTTGGAGTTTGAACGCTTCACCGATCAACAAGTCGGTGATGAAGGTCCTTTCAATGTCTGGAGCCACACTCACAGTTTTACTGAGGTTGGTGATGGTACCCGTGTCACTGATCATGTAGAATATACAATGCCATTTGGCTTGTTTGGCGAATGGGTGTATATTCTTGGCGGTCGTTTTATAATTAAAGAAATGTTCAACGCTCGCATGCGGGCCACCAAGGCTTGCCTTGAGGGTCGCACTCGACAAAGGTCCGTGATCAGCTCGGTCTGATCGTATCTTTGTCGTGGTAGGCGTGATTAAAATTGCTAGTCAACGACTCTTATTGTCGTGTTGTTTGTGTTGTTATATCTGGTTTTGGTGTATTGTGACAAGCAGGGGTCTGTACTAGACCGGAGCTTGATGGTCCCCCCCCCCACCCATCAGGCTCCGGTATTCTAAAGACCGGGTAAGGTTAAAAGTCCTCGGCCAAGAGTATTAAGGCCACTCACTTCCTGCCAAGCGTTAAAATTCTCTTGCTGAACTCTGCACTTTCTGTGTGCCGCTGACGACGATGGGTTACATGCCGCGAATGAGCAGCCAGGCCGATACTGCAATTCCCGCGACGACCACAAATACGCGCACGTAGTTCTGGTTAATGCGTTTGGCAAAGCGCGCCCCGAAGTACCCGCCAATAACCGCGCCAACAGCCATCAACAGAGCCAAGGGCCACTGAACTTGTCCACGGATGATGAAGTAGATCAGCGCCACGCCATTGATGACTGCCGCCAATACGGTCTTTAGCGCGTTCATCCGGTGGATGTTGTGCAGCCCCATGATACTCAGCGATGCCAGCATCAGGATTCCGATGCCCGCCCCAAAGTATCCGCCATAGGTGGCGACGAGGAACTGAAACACCACGCCCCATACGCCGCCTGCCCATGTGAGGGGCTTTTCGATGGCTTCCTTGTTCGTCAGGCGGTTCATGATGTTTTTGCCTGCGAACAGCAAAGTGGCGAAAAGCACGAGAAAGGGCACAATCTTGCCGAAGATTTCGGGCGCGGCAATCAGCGCCACGGCTCCGGCCAAACCGCCCAGCGCACTGGGAATTGCCAGTGTGATGAGCAGTTTGCGCTGCGACGGCAGTTCAGACCGATAGGCAATGGCGCTGCTGATCGACCCGGGCAGCAACGCTGCCGTATTGCTGGCGTTGGCCATCACGGCCGGCACGCCAAAAGCGAGCAGCGAGGGGAACGTAATCAGGCTTCCACCCCCTGCCATCGAGTTGATGCCTCCGCCCAGTATCGCGGCGACAAAGAGAATGACTAGACCCGGTATGTTCGTTATTTCCATTATGTGTTAGATCGTAAACTGACCGCCCTTGTAGAAGGTGACGCCATCGGCGCTGATCTGACCGTCCTGCATCCCGGCGATCATGTCCCAGTGAATGGCGCTCTTGTTCTTCGCGCCGGTATCGGGATAGCCGCTGCCGACGGCCAGGTGGATGGTGCCGCCGATCTTCTCGTCGAACAGGATATCGCGCGAGAATTTCGCGATGCCGTAGTTGGTGCCGATGGCGAACTCGCCCAGGGTGCGTGCGCCGGCGTCGGTGTCGAGCACCTTGTTCAAGAACGCCTCGTTTTTGTCGGCGGTTGCCTTCACCACGCGTCCGTTTTCAAACCACAATTGCACCCCGCTGACCTCGCGCCCGTTGTAGATGGCGGGGTAGGAGTAGCGAATCCACCCGTTGACCGAATCTTCAACCGGGCCGGTGTAGATTTCGCCATCCGGGAAGTTGCGCTTGCCCTGCGAGTTCATAAAGACGCGATCCACAATGCTCATGGTCAGGTCAACGTTGGCGCCTTCGACGTGCAGTTGGCGCTTGCCGTTCAAAAAGTCCACATAGCGTTGCTGTTCCACACCTTTGGCGCGCCAACTGGCTACGGGGTCGGGGTCGTTGAGCAGGCAGGCGCCAAAGACGAACTCGGTGTATTCGGCCAGGCTCATATCAGCATCCATGGCGTGGGCGTTGGTGGGGAACCGCGTGACGCACCAGTTGTACTTGCCCTCGGCTGAAAGCTCCATGCGCTTGTTCAAGATGGGGCGTTGCGCCATCTGCTGCCGAACCACCGCGTCGGGGTTGGCATTGGCCAGTCGGCGCGTGTTGGCGTCGGCGCTGATGCGGATATAAGCGTCGAACTTCTCGACCGATATCTGATCGACCGGGGAGACAAAATCGAGTTGCGCGCCGGTGGCATACTGATAGAACACCTCGGCGGCTCCCGGAACATCGGCGCGCAGGAACGCGTTCCCGCCCGCCTTCAGGATTTCCTTGTAAAGCGCCAGCAGCAACGGCTGAGCCTCAAAACTGGTGCTCCAGACATAAACCGTTTGCCCGGGGCGAACCTCAATGGAATAATTGACGATGACATCGGCCATCTTATCGAAACGAGCATCAAACATGATAGTGCGTTAACCTCGCAATTGAACTATTCGCTATTGTAAAGCGCGGTGCGCTTGCCTGTTCACGATGTGCGTCATAAACTGGACATATCAGTGAGGAAAAATGACAACCGAAAAAATAATCTTGCGCGATCTGGGCGGCGGTTTGGTGTTGCGACACGGCATCAGCGAAGACGCCGACGAAATCGCAGCGTTTAACGCCTATGTTTTCCGCAATTCCGAAACACAGGAACCCTATGAACGCGCGGCTGCATGGACGCGTGATCTGTTCAACAACCACCACACCGTTCACCCGGCGGATTTCACCGTGGTCGAGGATACGAACACGCATAAGGTCGTTTCCTCGTTTGTGTGGATTTCGCAGCAGTGGACTTATGGCGGGGTTCCCTTTGGGGTGGGGCGACCGGAACTTGTCGGGACGCACCCGGATTATCGCGGGCGCGGCCTCGTTCGCGCACAGTTCAGTGTCGCGCATGAATGGAGCGCGCAACGCGGCGAATTGATGCAGGTGATCACGGGCATCCCCTACTTCTATCGCCAGTTTGGCTACGAGATGACGCTGCAGCTAGGCTCCGGGCGCGCGGGATATAAGCCTCAGGTGCCTAAGTTGAAGAAAGATCAGGAAGAACCCTACCGCCTGCGGCGCGCCACGCAGGACGATCTGGCGTTCATCAAGCAGTTGTATGCCCAGCGAGCGAAGCGCAACTGGATCGACTGCCAGCGTGATGACGCCGTATGGCGCTACGAGCTGGATCGCAAGAGCGACAAGAACCTCATGCGCTACGAATTTCGCATCATCGAAACGCCGCAAGGCGCGCCGGTCGGCCTGCTGGCGCACATAGGCTGGCAGTGGGGCGCTGCGCTTGCCGCCGTAATCTACGAGATTATTCCGGGTCTATCGTGGGTGGATGTCACGCCGAGTGTCATTCGATACCTGTGGGCTACTGGCGAATCCTACGCTGAACGCGACAAGAAAGAGCCGATGGGACAGTTCAACTTCGAGGTTGGCGGTGAGCATCCGGTCTACTCAGCCATGAAAGACCATCTGCCGGATAAATGGGATGGCTACGCGTGGTACATGCGCGTTCCCGATATCGTTGCATTTCTGCGCGTCATTACTCTGGCGCTTGAGCATAACCTCGCGGAATCGGTGATCTGCGGCTATACGGGCGAACTGAAAATAAACTTCTACCGGCGCAGCGTCCGGCTGGTGTTCGATCACGGCCGGATCACCGAAGTAGCCGAGTGGATGCCCACGCCGGATGACGGTGGTCACGCTGCGTTCCCCGGGCTGACCTTCCTGCAACTCTTGTCCGGCTGGCGCTCGCTGGAAGAGTTGCGCTACGAGTTCCGCGATTGCTATGTGGAGGGCAACACCTATCGCGCCTTGCTGAGCGCCCTGTTCCCCAAGCGTGATTCGAATGTGTGGCCGATATCGTAATGGGGTCATTGACATACTGGAACGCATGTTCTGTGCTGATGGCACGGCGGCGCATAAAGCCGCCGCACCCTTCATGCAGGAGTTTGGCTGATATGATGACAAAGATTTCCCATCTGGTATTTGGTATTCGGCCTGAGAATCAGGCCTTTTACAAGGATTTGATGACTTTTCTGGGCTGGCAGCAAATCTATGCTGACCACGCGACGATTGGCCTCGGCAATACCGACGGCGCAAGCATCTGGTTTGGCCCGCAGTTGAAAGACGTCAAAAACGACTATGACGGGCCGGGTTTGAACCATATCGCGATTGGCGTGCCTGCGCAGACCGATGTTGATCTGGTGTGCGGCTACTTGAAGGACAAAGGCATTGAGGCGCTCTTTGAAACGCCGCGTTACCGCCCCGAATTCTCGCGCAGCGATGCCTTTACCTACTATCAGGTGATGTTCGAGTCGCCCGATCGCATTTTGTTTGAAGTGGTGTATACCGGCCCGAAAGAGGCATGAGGCGTGTCGTAGTGGCGATCCCTTGCGGTCGCCCTCCGACATGGCAGCCCAGGGACGCTATGCCTATCCCGTTTCCCGCCGAATGCCGCCATCCAGTAAAACTGGACGGCTGGCTGGACGGAAAACCGCGCAGCGGTTTCTCTGGTCGCCAGCGGTCGGTTTCGAACCGATCGCGATATCGGACGGCAACCGCAAGGCGCGAATCGTGTTGGCAAAGGGTGGGACGATCCCTTGCGGTCGCCCGTACAATGAATCGTGTGGCATGAGCGCGGCGCTATTGACCAACAATAAGGCGCATGTTATAACTTGCATACGCGCGGTTCACGCGTAGCTTGTAAGAGCAGACAAAAGAGGTAACCAGTGACACGCATCAATCACCCTTCATCCAGCAGAGGAAGCCTGCCCGGTTGTCGCTAGTCTTTTCGTATCGAACGCCGAAGCCGTGGAGCTGACTCAGCCCCACGGCTTTTTTGTTACCGCGCAAACAGGCCGTGGGACGTATTGTGATTATCACAACGTCAAACGCGGCCTGTTTTTGTTTTCATCGAATGTGTGTACTGCTTATAAGGAAGGCGGCCACTCATGTTACAAGCCAATCGCATTACGAAGTCCTATGGCATCCAGACCATTCTGGAAAACGTATCGTTCATCATCAATCGCTCCGACAGGGTAGGGCTGGTTGGTCCCAATGGCAGCGGCAAGACCTCTCTGCTACGCATCATCACCGGCTTTGAACTACCCGATTCGGGGCATATCAGTCTGGAGCCGGGCGCGACGATTGGCTATCTGGCGCAGGGCTTGGAGGCTGCTTTTGGCGCAACGGTGGGCGACGTCATGCACTCGGGCATCACGGGCTTGCAGGCGGCGCAGGCCACGGTCGAGGCGCTGGCCGAGCAGATGGCGTTGGGCGTGGCCTCGCCCGAGATATTGACCGAGTACGGCGAGGCGCTGGAACGCTTTGAAGCCCTCGGCGGCTATGCGGTGGAGCATCGGGCAGAACCAGTGCTGGCCGGACTGGAACTACAGGACGTCGCGCCCGATACGCCTGTGCAGCAATTGAGCGGCGGCCAACGCACGCGCTTAGGGCTGGCGCGCCTGTTGCTCGCCGAGCCGACGCTGTTGTTACTCGACGAGCCGACCAATCACCTCGACATTGAGGCGCTGGAATGGCTGGAAGGCTTTCTGGACGTGTATCGCGGCGCGGCGCTGATCGTGTCGCACGACCGCACCTTCCTTAACAATACGGTGTCGCGTATTCTGGCGCTCAACACGCGCACGCACCGCGTCGAGGAGTATCCGGGCAACTACACCGACTTTGAATTAGCCAAAGCGTATGAGCGCGACAAGCAGTGGATGGTGTGGAAAGACCAGCAGGATGAGTTGGCGCGCTTGACGGCGGCAGCGCGTCACATGCGTGGGATTGCCCAGTTTCGCAAGGGCGGCAAGGCTGATGGCGGCGATAAGTTCGCCGGCGGCAAGCATGGATTTTTTGCCGGCAGGGGCGTCGCGACGGTTCGCAAAGCCAAGCACATTGAGTCGCGCATCGACAAGCTGCTGACGGAAGACAAGGTCGATAAACCGCGCGGTTCGTGGCAGATGAAACTCGACTTTGGCGAGATGACGCGCGGCGGGCAGATCGTTGTGGCGCTCGAAGAAGCCGGACACGCCTTTGGCGATCACGTGTTATTCCGGCATGTCAATCTGGTGTTGCGGCATGGCGACCGTGTGGCGTTGATTGGGCCAAACGGCACCGGAAAGACCACACTGCTGCGCGCTATTGTTGGCGAACTGGCGCTCAGCGAGGGAACGGCGCGCACCGGATCGAGCGTGCGCATCGGCTACATGCCGCAGGAGCACGAAACGCTTGACCCGCAAGCCACGCCGCTGAGCACAGTGCAGTCGTTATCGCCAATGGCCGACACCGAGGCGCGCAACTTCCTGCATTACTTCCTGTTTGAATGCGACGAGGTGTTTACGCCGGTCAAGCAACTGAGCTATGGCGAGCGCGCTCGCTTGATTCTGGCGAAACTGGTTGTCAGCGGGGTGAATTGTCTGGTGCTGGATGAGCCGGTGAACCATCTCGATATACCCTCGCGTGAACGCTTTGAAGCGGCGCTGGATGCGTTCCCGGGCACGGTGTTGGTGGCTGTGCACGACCGTGCGTTCATCGCGCGGTTCGCTACGGCGCTATGGGTGGTTGAGGATGAGACGATTCGGCTGCGGTTGCCTGCCACGAGTGCTGCATAAAGCGGCTGCTGCACATGATGTCGTTGTTTTCCAGCACGAGCATCGCGGCCACGCCGTCCTGCGATTCAATCCATGCAAGCCCCGCGCTGCTGCCGAGAATATACGCCACTTTGGCGGCGACTTCGGCTTCGCGCGCGTTGGGCGCGATGACAGTTGCCGTCATGATGTCGGTCACGGCTGGTCTGCTGGTGCGCGGGTCGATGATGTGATGCTGCTTTTTGCCGTTGTGAATCCAATGGCGGTAGTCGCGCCCTGAAGTGGCGACGCCGCCGTTGGCTATCATCACCACGTCGATGTTTTCATTCGGCTGAACGGGCGAGGCCACGCCAATTGGGAAACGGGTGTTGGCCGTGTCGCTGGAACAGACTGCCACATCGCCGCCCGCATCCACAAGCGCCGGCCCGAATTCGGCCAATCGACGCGCGGCTTCGTCGGCTGCCCAACCCTTAGCCACGCCGCCCAAGTCCATTCGCAGCCCGGGCGGCAGCTTCACCGCGCGTTTTTCTGCATCGATTGCGATATCGCGCCAATCCGCCGTCACGGATCGACCTAGGCTGATGGTTGCGAACGAGGTTTGCACCAGTTCGAAACTGCGATCATAACCGGCTGCTTCGAGCGCCTGCAACATGGTTGGATTTACCAATCCATCGCTCTTTTCAGCAGCGATCCGGCCAAGTTGAAAGACATCCCATAGTGTTTGGCTGACAGTAACCCAATTGCCACTATTGCGATTGGCCTGACTTAGTTCACTATTGGCGCGGAACCGGCTTAAGACTTGTTCCCATTCTTCAAACCAGATGGGTACACTATCCAGCGCATGGCGCGCTTCTGCGGACTCGCTGTCCACGGCGGCCATCATCTGACAGCCCATAGCGCGAAAGTCGATCTGTTGCATGATGATTTCTGTCCTGCGTTATCGCGATGAACGCGAGCGCGTTACTGGGCGTGGCGCCGGGTTCACATTGCGCACAGCTGGCTGCTGAATGGTTGGAGCCTGCGCTTGCGGCGTTGGCACTGCCACTTTGGGTTGCACTTGCGCGACCGAGGTGGGTTTCGTCGCTTGAGGCGTAGTGCCCACCAGCGGGACAATCGTCGGCAATGGTTTGAGCGTTGCCGACGGGGCGACTGTGTTCTCCACCGGCGCGACTTCGGCTACAACTGCGACAGCGGATGAATCCGCGCCGCTGTCTTTGTTCGCAAATACAGCCCAACCCGTCATGGCGGCGGCAATGCTTGCCGCGGTAATCAGGATCGTAACGGCTGACGTGTTGGAGCGGTTCTTTTTAGGTGTGTTTGGGGTATTCATTTTTAGTCATCCTCGCCGGATTCGTGCGATTCATTATCTGTGTGGCGTTGTTCGCCTTGAATCTGTGTATCGACTTGTACTGCTGCGCCATTGGCAAGAATCGCGCCGGTTTTAGCATCGATATACAGCGTACCTTTGTCCAGCACGACTTCGTACGAAGGTGTACCCTGGTAATCCACCAAGTCCGGTGTGCGAAGCACAGTAGCATTCGGTACGGCATTCATTGCTATTGTCTGCGCTTGGCTCGCGAGGATGAATTGGACAGTTGTTGGCGACTGTGCCTGGCGTAATTGCTCCTTCAGTAATGTTATCTCGGCGTTAGCCTGTTTGATCTGACTGTTCGCCTGGTTAATGAGTTGCTGGTACTGCGACTCGCGCTGTGCACTTAAGTCACCGCTTGCAGCCGGCTGCACTGCGACGGATTCTGCCGATACCGATGCCCGGTTTGCAACGATGGCTGCGCCACCGCCAATGGCCAGCATAAAGGACGTAATTCCTGCGGAAACAATCAAAGCTGTTTTCTGGTTCATTGATCACCTCGTGTTTTTTTGTGGGTTGGTTAACAGAGTCATCACCACCTTACGAATGACGTTATAACGTCCGTAAGTTGGGATTTGGTAGGAAATACCACGTTCGTTCTATTTCACTCGCGTGGCAAGAATGCGGTAGATCGTTAGAAAAGTCGTGCTGGCAGCTGCGACCAGGTACATGATTTGCACAGGCAGAGCACTGCTGTCAGTGCCGCTAAAGATTCCATGTGCCATAGCCAGGATGAACATGGCAAAGCTGGCGAAGTGGATCAGGCGCCACACCTTCTGGCTGATCTGTCTGCGCACGTAAAAACTCAAACCAACAACGGCCATCAGGTAAATCCCTACTTGTCCCATGCCGACCCATAACGGTTTGTATGCTGCCCCGCTGAAAGGCACAAGTACCTGGCCAAGGGTGTATCCGATGTATTGGTCGCCCAGAAGAATCAGGCCATGAAAGACGCCAAACCCCAAAGCGAGCAGACTGGTGTGTTGATGCACACTGAAGGCGGTGGGACCGCCAGGCCATATGCGCGCCAGTTTGTTGGTCATCATCAATCCAAGCGCCACTGAAATCCAGAGCAATAGAAAGGCGACTAGCGCCGATGCACGTGTTAGGTACCAGTAAGCCTTGGGTTCCGCGCCCAGCATCGACTGTACCATTTGTGGGACAACAGCCGGCGCCACAACAGAGGCAAGCAGGGCGCCTGCGACAGCAGCACCCATACCTGCGATGAACGCGCCTGGCGTCACTGCCGATGGGTACTCGTCAACCATGCTGGTGGTCGGTTTCGAATTGGGTACTGTTTTTGACATCATGACTTCTATTCCTTGCCAGACCATCATGTAACAGCGTGGAATGGCATCATTACTCTTCTTGGCGTTCCTCGCGATTCATTTCTCCGTATTAAGCCAATGGGGGCGATACGTGTGAAGCAGCGTCGGCTGTCAACTCCGCGCATGTGATTTACCCGGATTTCTTTACCGCGACGATCGAGTGGTAGTCACCGTGCGGGGCGCCGAGCGTGCTACGCTAGTGGTCTGTTGTATGGTTGTTGCTGCGGTTCTGGTATTCGTCGATACCTGTGCTACCTGGGTGGCCGTGTCCACGGCGATCAGCGGTTCAATGGTTGGAAGCGCCTGGGCTACAGTGTCGGTTGTCACTGCAATGGGGGCCGCCTCACGCGTTGTCCATGTGGTGTAGTCATGATTGGCGAACACTGCCCAACCGGTCATGGTGGCCATGAATGAGGTCACGGTGATGATCAGGTTGATGCTGGTTGTGCTGTTGCGACGGGCTGGCCGGACGTTTTTCACGCCAGCACCTGCAGCGGTTGCGCGATTAGCGTTGGTTATTGTGTTCATATTGCTCCTCTTGCTCGGAAAGACCAGAATTAAGCTGATCGGTTCAATTCGTTTTAGACCGATAGATGCTTTATAGCTGGTCATCGTAGGGAATTGGTATGAAGTTCACGTTCCTACCGGTTTCCAACAAATCGCGACCATAATGAGGTATATGCACATACTGATTATTGAGGATGATCAACGCCTGGCTAAAATCATGGCTCGTGTGCTTGATAAAGAACACTTCACTTTTGACCTTGTGCACGATGGCAATACCGGGCTCGAGTATGCACTCACCGGCGCCCATGATGTCGCCATTGTGGATTGGATGCTGCCCGGAAAAGACGGCCCCTCCATCTGCAAGGCCGTGCGCGCCGCGAAAGTGCGATTACCCTTACTCATGTTAACGGCACGTGATCAGGTTGAAGATCGCGTCGCCGGTCTGTACAGTGGCGCCGATGATTATCTGGTAAAACCCTTTGCCATTGAGGAGTTACTGGCGCGCCTACATGTCCTCAGCCGCCGGTTTGATGACGCATCGCTGGATAGTTCCACCTTAGTGGTCAACGATTTGACGCTGGATATGCGCGCCCACACGGCTGTCCGTGGTGGTATGCCACTTGGATTAACCAACACAGAATGGAACTTGCTTGAATACTTGATGCGCCATGAAGGGCAGACGTTGACGCGTGAACAGATTTTCAATCGGGTGTGGGCTTTTGACAGTGATGCGCAGATCAAGATGGTGGACATTTATGTGTCCTACCTGCGCAAAAAGCTGAAGACAAGCAGAGACCAGTCGGACCCCATCGAAACCGTCAGAGGGATTGGTTACAGGCTGGTTGCATGAAAGAGTTGACATTAGCGCCATTGCGTGTGCGCCTGACTGCGCTGTATTTTGCGGCTATGGCAGGATTGTTATTCGCGCTGGGCATTATTACCTATGTTTCGATTACACTTTACTTCCAATCCACTACCGATCTCGCGCTGCGTCAGAAGGTGGCGATTGAGCTTCAGTACCTTGGCCTGAACCTGCCCTCGGAATTGCAGTTAGCCAACCAAGAGTGGACGCGCCACCGCGGTGACCAGCCGCCCGACTCGAAGTTGGTTTTGCGTCAGCCATCGACTCACTCGGAAGACTCGCATGAAGGTTCCGATAATGAGTCTGACAAAGCGCAAGTCACAATTCCTCGTGACTCCGCGTCAGCCACTGCTCCAGAAGCCTTTGACAGTGAGTTGTCAGCCATCTTTGTCGTGCCCTTTGACAGGCAGGGATTGCGCATCATCTCGGGCACTAATCTGCTTCCTTCCTCCTACACGGTCAATACGCAAGCATTGCAGTCAGCGCGCCTCGGTGGTTCGGATCTTCGTACGGTGCAGTTAAGTGATGGTATTCGTGTTCGTTTGTATACCTATAATCTGCCGTCAAACGACACGTTCATAGCAACGCTGCAGGTTGGAAGAGTACTGACCGATCAGGAACTGGTGTTGAGACAGTTGCTCAGCGGCTTATTGATTGTCGGCATAGGCCTGGTCATTGTCGCCACTATCGTGAGTTGGATATTGGCTGGACGATCTCTGCAGCCGGCACAACAGGCATGGGAACGGCAGCGTTTGTTTGTTGCCAATGCGAGTCATGAGTTGCGCACGCCTTTGTCGATTATCCAATTGAGTGCTGAACTCTCGGCGCGCGATGACACTTCGATGGAAGAGCGACGCGAACTGGCCACTGATATTCTGCGCGAGACCAGCTATATGACCAGACTGGTGGGCGATTTGCTTCTGCTGTCGCGTCTGGATGTTGGGCAGGTCAAAATGGAAACGAGCAGTGTTGCTGTAAACGATGTGCTCAATGAGGTACATCATGATATGACTCGCCTGGCCGATGAGCAAGGTGTAACGCTCGTATGGGACGACACGTGTGCCACCATCCTCGTTGTGATGGCAGACCGCATGCGCCTGCGGCAGGCGCTGCTCATTCTGCTGGACAACGCGCTCCGACATACACCCCCGGGCGGACAGGTGATCTTGGCCACCGCAGCGCATGGCCGCAATGGGACCATCATCGTACAGGACACTGGCAACGGTATCGCGCCGGAACACCTGTCGCGCGTATTCGACCGGTTTTACCAGATTGACGAGGCGCATAGTAAGAAAGGAAGCGCCGGGCTTGGTCTGTCCATTGCCAAATCACTGGTGGAAGCCATGCACGGGCACATCAGCATCCATAGTGAAGTGGCGAAGGGGACGAGTGTCTGTATCCAATTGCCACTAAGCTAAGACGAATGACCGAAGAAACCCAGTTGGTGATCATCTACTATTTTTTATCCCTTGCTTTACTGGCGGTTGTGTTATAATCATGAAGCTTGCCCCAATGGCGCAGTGGATAGCGCGTTTGGTTGCGGACCAAAAGGTCGGGAGTTCGAATCTCTCTTGGGGCATTTACTGAACGAAAGGCAAAAGGCAAGTTATCTTCCTTTTGCCTTTTTTGTTATGGCATATCAGATCGAAGTCAGTCATCTCTCAAAGCATTACCAGGTGCATGATAAAGAACCCGGTCTGGCAGGTAGCCTGCGTTCGTTTTTCGCGCGTAAGTACCGAGTGGTGAAGGCCGTAGATGATGTGTCATTTACCATTGGACAGGGTGAAATGGTGGGGTTTCTCGGCCCGAACGGCGCCGGCAAGACCACCACGCTCAAGGTGCTTTCCGGGCTACTCTATCCAACAGCGGGTAACGCCACGGTGCTTGGATTCACGCCGCATCAACGCGAAACGGCTTATCTCAAACAGTTTACGCTGGTGATGGGCCAAAAGCAGCAATTGATGTGGGACCTGCCTGCGCTAGAGACCTTCCTGGTTAATCAGGCCATATACGAGATCCCGCGCGCTCAATTTGATGCCACGCTCAAGGAGTTGGATGATCTACTTGATCTTGGCCCGATCATGAAGAAGCAGGTGCGCAAGCTGTCGCTGGGTGAACGAATGAAGTGCGAATTGGCTGCCGCGTTGCTGCATCGTCCCAAAGTGCTATTTCTGGATGAACCCACCATCGGGCTTGATGTCACCATGCAGGTGCGTATCCGCGATTTTATCGCCGCGTTTAACAAACGTTATGGTGCCACGGTCATTCTGACGAGTCACTATATGGCAGATGTGACGGCGTTGTGCGATCGGATCATCGTTATCGATAAAGGGCATCTGTTCTACGACGGCAACTTTCGCGCGTTGATCGAACGGGTTGCGCCCTATAAGATCATTAAGCTGCAACTGGAACGGCCGACAACGTCTGAAGTGCTGTCTCAGTTTGGAAAAGTCGAGTTTAGCGACGGCTTGACGGCTGTGTTGCATGTTCCGCGCGCCTCAGCCACGGAATCCGCTGCCCGGTTGCTTGCGCAACTCAAGGTTGAGGATGTTACCTTTGAGGATCCACCGGTAGAAGATATTATTCGCGAAGTGTTTGCGGTGAATGCGGCTTCTAATCCAACCGCTCAAGAGTAGCCATTGACATGTTGAATAAGTATCTAGCCTTGACCCGGTCAGCCTGGATGTTATCACTCGAATACCGCGCCGAGGGGCTGGTGTGGATGATGACCAATATGCTCTCGATCATCATGATGGTAGTGTGGATGAGCATTAGCCGCAACCGATCGGTCAACGGCTTTAGCACGGGCGATTTTGTGGCTTACTATATGGTCGGGTTGATTGTGCGCCAGTTTGCGTCTGCCTGGACATCGTGGGAGATGAGCAATGAAATCCGCGAAGGATCCCTCTCACCGCAACTGCTGCGTCCGATTCACCCCATTCATCGTCACGTGACGGCCAATTGGGCTGAACATGTGATGCGCTTTGTCCTACTCGGCCCCATTGTGTTGGTCGTTCTCATCTTGACGCCCGATGCCCATCTCTTTCTGACCCCTATCAGCATCAGCGCCTTTTTGTTCTCGCTCCTGGGCGCGTGGTTCATTACATTCCTCTCGGATTACGCGATAGGCATTCTGGCATTCTGGACGAGTCAGGCTACAGCATTTACTCAGGCCGTGTACGGGCTGAGGACGGTGTTCTCCGGCGTTCTGGCGCCGATCCAGATGTTCCCATTGGTTATACAAAATGCACTGGACTGGCTGCCTTTTCGCTATATGCTCGCATTCTCGAACGAGATACTGCTGGGTCAGACGCGTGATGAGCGTCTGCTTTTCGGCCTTGTCATACAGTGGGCCTGGGTGGTGTTCTTTTTCATACTTACGCGCATTCTGTGGAAACTGGGCGTGCGCAGTTATGGGGCTGTAGGGGCTTGAGCAGTCCATGCAATACCTTAAACTTATCACGCTTTTCCTGAAAGCCAATATCCTGATCGAGCTGGAATACCGCGCGAACTTTGTGGCGCACGCCCTTGTCAGCCTGGGGTGGGTGAGTGTTACGATTGTCGGAACCACTGTTTTCTTTACGCAAACGGACACCATCGGCGGTTGGACTTTCTACGAGACGCTGGTGATTTCCGGGATGTTCACATTAATCGGTGGCTTTATTCAGATGTTCCTGCAACCCAATGTGCAGAAGGTCATCGAGATGGTGCGGCTGGGAACACTGGATTTTGTGTTGATCAAACCGGTGAACAGCCAGTTCATGGCTTCGCTGCGCTACGCTCAGTTATTCAGTGGCGTCGATGTCATTGCGGGTGGTTTTATCATGGTGTACGCCATGGGGCATCTCGGTCTGACTCCCGATGCAGTCACACTACTCTTGTTTGCAGTCATGGTGCTGATGTCGATGGTGATCGTATACAGCATCTGGATGGTGATGGCCACTTTTTCTTTCTGGTTTGTGAAGGTGGGTAATATGACCGAGCTGTTTAACTCGGTGTATGACACTGGGCGGTTCCCTGTCAGTACATTTCAAGGCGTACTGCGCGTCATGCTGACACTGGTCATCCCCATTGCGTTTATCACCACGTTTCCGGCTCAGGCCATTCTAGGTAGACTGGATGCTGTGACGTTTGTCGCTTCCGTTGTGATGGGATTTGGAATGTTCGTATTCAGCGCGTGGTTTTGGCGATTTGCGATTAGACAGTACAGCAGCGCCAGCAGTTAATGCAACACGCTGGTCAGCGGTTGTGCCTGTATTCTTTGCGTGAATGCGATATCAGTGTGAGAGTGTGTCATTAACCTTGCGCGACAAGCCAAACCGACTGACAACCAGTTCGTGTGCGGCAGCCTGCAGCCAATTTCCTGTGATTTTCATCTGCACGTTCCATGACGCTGGTTCAATATGCTTGGCCAGGTAGCTGTCGAAGGTCAGCGGCTGCACGTCCGTGTTTTCGCACATGCGCGCGAAAATCTCGCGCTGAATGTCGCCATTGTATGAGATACGTTGTAGGATTTGCAGGAATGAGTAGGTGGTGCGGTAATACTTCCACCACAGGTTATCGTAGCTGTGCCGCAGCGCAGCGGCAGTCGGCTGATTGATATGTGCGGCTATGGCGCGCGCCGCCATCTCGGCGGATTTCATAGCCCAATAGATACCTTCGCCTGACGTTGCCTGTACCAGGCCGGCCGCGTCGCCAATGAGCGCTACACGGTCGTAGGAGAGGTGTTTGCGCGGGACCATCGGCAGATAGTGCGCTTCAAATCGGATGGACGTGCCCTCTCCCAATTGGTCGCGCAGTTTCTGCTTAAGGTTATGCAGGTGTTCGCGCGCATGTTGTGTTTTACCTGGTCCGGCGCCAATACCTACCGTGACGTGATCGCCCTTGGGGAATACCCAGGCGTACAGGTCTGGGCTGATATCATCTCCAAGGTACAGTGCAGCGCGCTTTTCCCAGTAGAGGTTATCGGAGATAGTTCAGATTGACAGGTGAATACAGATTAAGAACAGCCTGAGGGTAGCGGTATTCAACACGCAGGTTGTGTAATGCGCAGGCGATCTCCATGACCAGAGCAGACACACCAGCTTTGGTATTACGTATGATGTCCTTCGCAATACGGCATCGTTTTGTACCAGCGATGGCATGTTCGACACGGACGCGCACGTTGGAGATGCTGTGATTTAGCATTTTGTCCGCATCACTCAATGGCTTGCCTTTCGGTTTTTTGGGGCTGAGAGGTCGTGACACCAGACGGTTCATAGCCTTGAAAGCCCGTGTCTTTGGTGCCCGGAACATAGGTCAGGTTTTCCTGGTCAACCAGCAACAGATTTTTCTTGGTATGTGCTTTCTTCTCGCCGCTATAGTTGTCCACCTGTGCAACAGCGTCTTGTGGACGTTGGATTCGCTGCTCCGTTCCATCAATTAACAGGTCAGTCGCCACTAATTCAATCTGAGCACTCTCTAACTATTCCCCATCTCGTTCCGGTGTCAGTTTTAGTTGCGCCAGTGCCTCACGCAACACCGGTAATAATCGATGAATCCAGTAGTTAGCTTGAGCTTGACTCAGCCCAAACTGCAACCCATGCATCATCTGCAGCGGATACGTTTTATTGGCTGGGTACTTAATCATATACGCCTTGGCATACTCAGCCAACAACACTTCGAACTCGTTTAACTTAAGTCCTGTGGCTGCCAAGAACTCGCGCGGGTTGTCCGTCAACTCATCGAAAGTTAACATACCCCTATATCTTACCTATATCCGGTAACCTCTATTGTGAAACAGAACCGCCAGTTGGCTACACGCCTGTGAGTGTGCCGCCCTGTGCGATTGTGCATCAGGCTGAAAAAGGCCAGTGCGTCTATGTAGATGCACAAAACCACGACTGTTTTGTCGGCTTGTACCATCTTGGTCTGATCACGCCTGCACAGGCGGGATCATTGATTTGTGATGGCGAGTATTTGACGATGGAGCAGTGCTGGTTTACACCGAGAGGGCGAAACGAAATAAGGAGCAGTCGTTCACCCTTCCATTTGGCTCGGTCCGTGCTATTGCAGCAGCGCCTTTGAAAGATGCCCCGGCTGAACAACCGATTGATCTACTGAGCGTTGTCACTGACTCACTGCACGCTATGCAACTAGCCGGTGCGGTCAGCGTCCGCGAAGGTACGATGCCGCGCGGTGAACTCGGGCCGTCGACCCGTTCCCCATTTTTACGGCGCCGTGGTTCACCGAGAACACCATATTCTCACTGGGCGAGGGTGGCGGACGTCGCTTCAATGTTCTGGATTCGTCCGAGATGTTTGTCGTTTTGCCGGCGCATCATATCCAATACCTGATTGAGATGTTCGAAAACTTCTGGGTCAAGCCTGATGCGGCTCATCATCTGTTGATGCTCAGCTACGCAGCCAAAAAGCAGAAATAAGATTTCATAGGTTAGTGCATCAGTCACAAGTTAAGGATTTCATGTACCTGTCAAGGTAATCTTCTTCCGGTTCAGGTCGTTTTGGTTTACGCTTCCGTTTAAGGACACCCAGTGATTGCGCGTCTTCGGCCAGGAATAGGATCACATCAGAAGTG
>CAIQQO010000164.1 GCA_903873965.1 uncultured bacterium | reverse complement strand
CGTCTACAGACCAGTTTCGCGCAGCTGCGCGTGCCTATGTGCTTCAGTGTATGCGCCACCTGGGTGGAAACTCCTTGATAAAGGTGGATGGCGACGAGATTGCCGTAGTCTGGACACAGACATCCAAGAAGCACGACCAGCTTGAACGGATCATTGAAATGTTACGCAATGGCAATCAGACAGAATCCATCGTGCTGATGCAGTTGCTGTTAAGCGAGCAACCGGATAACGAAGGCATCCTGTATAACCTCGGCATGGTGTTGAGTGACACTGGTAAACTCGACCAGGCCGTGAAACACCTGTGCCATCTGCTGAATAAGGTTCCCGGTCACGTCAATGCACGAATTGCCCTTGGCGTCGCATATACCCGACAGAACAAGCTCGATGACGCAGCTCAGGAGTTGCAACGCGCCGTGCGCCTTGACCCGAAGAACCCGTATGCACAGCGTAATCTTGGCGCTCTGCTGGGTAAGCTTGGCAGAGTTGAGGAAGCGTTGGCGCCTTTACGTGTAGCGACTGAGCTCTACCCTGGCGACCAACGCGCCTGGTATGGACTGGCTCAGGCGCTCGAGAAAACAGAACGCGTGTCAGAAGCCCATGATGCTTACACCAACGCGATTGAGTTGGGCAAGCACACTGACATCGCTGAGCAGTCACGCAAGGCACTGACGCGATTGGGTGAACTTTCCTTCCAGTCCGCCCGGACTGGCGAGTTACGGATGGACGCTGTAACGTACTGCCTGGGTGCCATTGAGCAGTTTTCTGGCATGGCACAGCAGGAAGTACAGGCGATTACTTTCGAGATTGCGATGTTGGGTCGGCAGGGACTCGATGTCACCAATCCCAAGACGAGATACACCTTGCGTAGCCTGATCGGGGATTTCAGCGGGTTGCAACTGGTGTGCCTTCAGTACGTGGGCTTCAAGATACTCGATCCCAGTGTGGACATTGGTTTCGACCTCGCAAACGAATATGCGGCCGCCGTGGCGATGCACAAGACACAATCACAGAAGTAAGTCCCGACAAGATTTTCACCAAAAGGTCTGGTGCAAAGTCCTGTCGGAACGGACTCCTGCAGTCGTTCGAAGTCATATCCCATTTGCATAACAGATGGTTGCCACCGTCTCGTTAAGCAACAGGTCAGCTGAGATTGGAAAACGCCGCCTCAAACGGACCGATGAACGTCTTTTCAGCAGACCAGTCGACGATGCCAAAGATCACTCGCCGATATGCACCGTTGAAATTCTCTGTCAGCGCCTTGCGGAACAACGCGGCGATCTCATGACCATCGTTTCCAAATGCCCCGCACCCCCACGCACCCAGCACGATTGCGTCGTGACCGTGGGTGAGTCCGGCAGACAGTACCTTGAGAATGCGCTCCCACATGGCTGAGGCGATTTTCGTGCGCTCCGAAGAATGCACTCTGCTTGCATATACTGCGGGTGAGGTAGTGACTGCTGCGGCTAAAGTGGTTTCGTTGTGAACCACAATTTCGGTGTGATGAGTTCCGCGGATGGATTGCGGGAGTGTTTGCTCTGGCGGATAAGAGCGTGTACCTGCGACTGACGTCG